>JBEVEP010000132.1:0-8213 GCA_040512755.1 Mesorhizobium sp. | reverse complement strand
AGTTCCGGGACGTGCATTTCGCCTATGACGCGGACCGGCCGATCCTGAGGGGCATCACTTTCGACGTGCCAGCCGGAAAGACGGTCGCCATCGTCGGTCCCTCCGGCGCGGGCAAGTCGACCGTGTCGCGCCTACTCTTCCGCTTCTACGACATCCAGCAAGGCGCAATCCTGATCGACGGCCAGGATATTCGCGACGTCACGCAGGAAAGCCTGCGGGCGGCTATCGGCATGGTTCCGCAGGATACCGTGCTGTTCAACGACACGATCGCCTACAACATCCGCTACGGCCGTCCCGCCGCGACGGACGACGAGGTCTGGCGAGCGGCCGACCTTGCGCAGATCGGCGGTTTCATCGCGGGCCTGCCTGGCGGCTACAAGTCGATGGTGGGAGAACGCGGTCTCAAGCTTTCGGGCGGGGAAAAGCAGCGGGTGGCGATTGCGCGCACGATTCTCAAGGCGCCTCCGCTCCTGATTCTCGACGAAGCGACATCCGCGCTCGACACGCACACCGAACAGGAGATTCAGGCCGCGCTCGATCTGGTCAGCCGTGGCCGGACCACGATCGTCATCGCGCATCGGCTTTCCACAGTTATTTCGGCGGATGAAATCCTGGTCCTGAAGGATGGGCAGATTGCCGAACGCGGGACGCATCTCCAATTGCTTCGCCGCGATGGACTTTACGCGGCCATGTGGGATCGCCAGCGCGAAGCGACGGAAGCGGAGGAGCGCTTGCGGATCGCCCGCGAGGCGGACGAACTCGGCGTCGTCGTCCGCCACAAGACGGCGCGGGCGTGAACGCACGTGAGGGCGCGAACAGGCGCAAGCACCACGGCAGTGAGCTCAATAACTGGCTCGGTTGATAATCTTCCCCCTCACCGCCTCGCTTTGCTCGGCACCTCTCCCCCGCAAAGCGGGGCGAGGAAACGCCGGCCGTGGCCTTGCACCCTTCCTCTCCCCCATGAAAATGGGGGAGAGGTGCCGAGCGTAGCGAGGCGGTGAGGGGGTTTCAAAAACTCTAGCTCCGCCCGCCAACGTTGGCGGCCTTTGGGTTGCCGCTTGAAAATATGCAGCCACACCGTTTAATTGGCCCGATATTCCCGTGCGATTGGAAGCCTGACAGCAGACATCGGCGAGGAGAGACGGGAGGAACAGTTGTCACCGGGCTACAGGTTCGTGATCGCGGACGATCATCCGCTGTTTCGTGGCGCGCTGAAACAGGCGCTCGCAGGTCTAGCGGACAACATCGATATCCTCGAGGCGGGTGATTTCGAAAGCACAAAGGCGCTGGTCGTCGGCAATGACGATCTCGATCTGGTGCTGCTGGATCTTTCGATGCCTGGCGCAAGCGGACTTTCGGGGCTGGTCTCGCTCCGTGGCGTCCACCCCTCGGTGCCGATGATCGTGGTGTCCGCGCATGACGATCCGGAGACCATTCGCCGTTCGATCGAATTGGGTGCGTCCGGGTTCATCTCGAAATCCGCCAGCATGGAGGAAATACGGGGTGCGGTCGACGTGGTGCTGGCCGGCGGAATCGCCTCGCCGACAGGGATCGATCTCGGTGTGGAACGCGATCCCGAGATTTCCGATCTCATCAAGCGGCTTCAGTCGCTGACCCCGCAGCAGACGCGCGTGCTGAGCATGCTGGCCGAGGGCCTGCTCAACAAGCAGATCGCCTATGAGCTGGATATTTCCGAAGCCACCATCAAGGCGCACGTGTCCGCCATTCTTCAGAAGCTTGGCGTCGACAGCCGCACGCAGGCGGTGATCCTGTTGTCGCGGATCGGCACCGATCCGGTTCAGGCGGCGAGTTAAGGGGTCGATTTTCCTGGAGTTTTGGGGGGCGATCCTGGCTTCGACGCTCAAGGATAGCCAGTGATGCTGTGTTGCCCCTCACCTGCCTGCCGGCATCCTCTCCCCGCAAGCGGGTAGAGGAGCGCTGGCGGCGCTGGCGGCGTTAAAATTTGCAGCGTTGGCGCTTGGTGAAAGCTGCGATGAAGCGTCTCTTCTCCCTGTTCTACGGGGGTGAGGAGTGGACGCCGGAGGCGACGAAAAGCCAAGGATTTGGCTTTTCGAACGACGAACGCCCGAAGCCATAGCGAAGGGCCGGGTCCGGCAGGGGGATGAGGGGCGGCGGCACAATCGATCAGGCATCGCGGTCAGCTGGATAAGGCGTCGGCAGCAGAATTGTCAGGCCAGCCAGCAAGAACAGGATAATGACCGCCATACCGAGATGCGGTGATTGGCTGATAGCCGTTACGCTGGCGACAAGAAACGGTGCGGCAAAGCTCGTCGCTCGCCCTGCCAACGCGTAAAGGCCGAAATACCGTCCTGCTTCATCTCCGGACACGCTACGCGCAAGATAGGAGCGCGACGACGCTTGAACCGGGCCGAAGGCGAGCCCGATAAGCAGGCCAAATGCGATATAGGCTTTTTCCGCCGCTGTGCCGAACAGGCCGCCAGAGTCGGCGTTTGAGAACTGAACAGCGCCGAACAGTGTGTACCCGGGTCCTGTGGAGATGACACCGACCGTGGCCACTGTCAGGCAGGTGAGCGCGATTACAACGACGATTTTGGAACCGAGCTTCGTGTCCAACCGGCTGGCATAGAGGCAGCCGGCGATAGCCGCCACATTAAGTATTATGCCGAAGAGGCCGACTTCGGTGATCGACCAGGCAAACATGCCGGCAGCGAACACGCCGCCAAGGGCGAGCAACGCATTGACACCGTCCTGATAGATCATGCGGGCCAGGAGGAAGCGGAATATGCCTGGGCGACGACGCGCTTCCTGGACCGTCGTTTTGAGTTCTGCGAGGCCGTCCCGGATCGCCGGACCGAGCGCCGATCCTTTCGTTGCGTCAGGTGTGAAAAAGAACATTGGCAGGATGAAGACGAAATACCAGAGCGCAGACAGTGGCCCTGTCGCCCGTGCATCTTCACCGGCGGCAGGATCGAGACCGAGGATCGGCTTCAACCCGATCAATGTCGTGCCGGTCTTCGGTGACCCTGCCATGAGAAACACGACAAAGATCAGCGCGATCATTCCGCCAAGATATCCAAGCCCCCACGCGATGTTGGAGATCCTGCCGATGTTCGCTTTGGAGACAAGTCTCGGCAACATGGAGTCGTTGAAGACAGTCGAAAATTCAGCCGCAACGGATGCACACGAATAGAGGGCCACTGCCCAGAACAGGCTGGAACCAGGAGCGGCGAACCACAGCAAGGATAAACAGATGATCTTGATTGCAGCGAAAGCGGCGATCCATGGTTTACGGGGACCGGTCTGGTCGGCCACCGCTCCAAGTACCGGCGAGAGGATCGCAATGACAAAACCCGCAGCAGCGATGCCATAGCCCCACGCGGCCTGTCCTGTAACGGGATCTCCTGCCATGCGCGACACAAGATAGGGGCCGAAGATGAAGGTGGTCACGACCGTAAAGAACGGCTGCGCCGCCCAGTCGAACAGCATCCAGCCCCATATCCCGCGCCGCGAGGCGCGCATATCTCCAACGGAGATCGCTTCTATGCTTCCGGCCATTTCCCCTCCGCCGATTCCCCAGCTCTGACGCAGCAACGCTATTGCCTCGTTGCCACCGTTCTGCCTCTTGCTGGCAACAAGCCTGCCGGAAAGCAAGCACCATTCAGTCTAGAGCAAGATGAGATTAGGTGTGGTCGTTATGCCAGCGGGAATTTGCGGTAAAGTCAAGGGCTGCGGCGATGGTCGTACCGGTGGTACGGCTGAGCCGAAGCCCGAAGGATTTGACGCAAATTCACCCGGCCCTCTGGGTTTCCGCGCGGCGGCCGCCCACTTTGTCGGGCCGCTCGGCCGATGGAACCCCATCGACCTTCGCGACCCTCCGCGTGGATCACCTCGCCGCGCGAGAAACAGAACTGACCATACCTAACCTCATCTTGCTCTAATTTGCGGCCGGGTTTCCAGGAGGTCAGTGGAACCTCATCTATTTTACCATCCCGGTTTACCGAATTTATCGTCCTCCCGCGTAAGATCGGAAGAGATAAGGGTCTGGCAATGACGACAGCGGCGGGAAACAGGCAGGATCACCGGCAACGCGTTCTCAAAAGCGCGACGATCCTCAATGGGATATCCAATTCGGAAGTCAAATGCGCCGTGCGCAACATGCACCCTCAAGGCGCAGAGCTCGAAGTCGAAGGTGACTCCCGGGTGCCCAATGAGTTCCTTCTCTACATACCTCTGGATGGAATCGCCTATAAAGCAACTGTGCGGTGGCGAAGGCACGGACGCATCGGCGTGATGTTTACCGGCACCGAGCCTAAGCCAGCGTGGCACTACGGCTGAAGCCGCCGCAGAATGACCCTCAGGATGGGCGCAGGTTTGTAACCCACTTTGCCGTCTTCGCAGGGATTGCCCTGAATCTGGCTATCGCTCCATGCCTAAAAAGCGCGGACTACACCAACCACATCGACGACCACATCAAGGCCATCGAAGGTCTTCGGAAGTTTCTCCGCTGCTCTTTCGCGGGCCACGTAGACATTGATTGCAAGGTCGTCGCGCCGCTGATTGAGTCCAATGCCGACGCCCAGAAGGCCATCCTTATGGCCGAACTCGGCCTCAAAGGCCTTCTGAATCTTCAGCGCCTCGTGCATCGAATGCTTGGTGTCAGCCATTCCAGAACCTTAGACGAGCGTCACCCCGAGTTGGCTTGTCACCGATGATATAGGGTTTGCACCCGTAATTCCAACATTTCCGGCGCCGCCTGAGGCCGAGCCCGCGAACAGAAGTCCAACCGGCCGGCCCTGATCGTCGACAATAAGCGAACCGCTGTCGCCCGGCCTTCCAAAGGGTTGCGGCGGCGCTTCGGTCTCGATCACGATCTGACCATCGAACCGGGCAACGCCAACACCCACATCGACCAGAAAGTTGTTCACATTCACCGCCACGACGCGACCGCGCGTATGTTGGGTTGTGCGGCCGGTTTTGGCGACGATCATTCCCGGTGCCGCGTCGATAAGCGAACCTGGCTGCAGGGTCATTACCGGCTTCGGCTCCTCCGCGCCGCCGTAGAGTGTATCCCGGTCTTCAGCCCGACCGTGCGAGATCAACCCTGCAACCGCCGCATCGACCTGATTGGGAAAACCACCGAATTGTATCGGCACGAAGCGGATCAGTTCGGCGATGTCGTCCGTGCCGGGCTTGCCGCCGTCCCGGGCGCCAGGCTGCATGATCGTTGTCGAGACCGGCACGCTGTTCACGTTGGCCAACACGTGATTGTTGGAGAGTATCCCGTCTCGGCCACTCAGATTGTCGCGGCAAAAGCAGCCGAGGGTGCCGGCATACTGGACTGTCGTTGGAGAAATGCTGCAGCCGAGCCGGATCGGATCGTTGCGCGCCGCGGTCCAAAGGGGTTTCTGCCGGCCGATATACACCACCTCAGCCTCGCCCTTGGCGATATCGACGATCTCTTCGACAAGACTGCATCCAATCTTGTTGCGGCTCTGCACAAGAACCGCCAGCTTCGCGCCGTCGCTATTGTCAGTGATGCCGAGGGCGATGTCCTCGACAGCGCGTTTCTTCGATTTTTTCGGCCGCGCCGACTTCGTCTCAAGAAGGGCTGGATCAAGAAACAGGCCGGGGGTCGGCTGCTCCATGCCAGCCGCCAGTGGCAATTCAATGAACTGGAAGATCTGGGAAAAAATACGTGCCTGGAGTTCAAGCGCGGAATCGAATCTCATGTCGGCCTCCAACGCGCCCTGCCCCGACTCGGACTTTAGCAAATAACAAAGGGCCGCGGATCGTACCGCGGCCCTTATTTAAGTCGTTATGCATACAGCGTTAATCGAGCGCCTGGGCCTGGCGCGAGTTCCACCCGATCGGACAACCAAGCCGCTTCGACGCGTCGAAAAAGGCTGGCGCTCTCAGTTCTTCGCCTTGTCCACCAGCTTGTTCTTGACGATCTCCCGCGCGACCGCAGGGCAAAGCCCGAGGACGCGCAAGAGAAAAACTTGGATCGCTCTCAGTTCTTCGCCTTGTCCACCAGCTTGTTCTTGGCGATCCAAGGCATCATGCCGCGCAGCTTCTCGCCGACCTGCTCGATCTGGTGAGAGTCGTTCATGCGGCGGATACCTTTGAAGCGAGCAAGGCCAGACCGGTACTCCTGCATCCACTCAGACGTGAACTTGCCGGTCTGAATGTCCTTCAGAACACGCTTCATCTCGGCCTTGGTCTCATCCGTGATGATGCGCGGTCCGGTCACATACTCACCCCATTCGGCGGTATTCGAGATCGAGTAGTTCATGTTGGCAATGCCGCCTTCGTAGATCAGATCGACGATCAGCTTCACCTCGTGCAGGCATTCGAAATAGGCCATTTCAGGCGCATAGCCGGCTTCAACCAGCGTCTCGAAGCCTGCGCGGATGAGTTCGACAAGACCGCCGCAGAGTACAACCTGTTCACCAAACAGATCGGTCTCGCACTCTTCCTTGAAATTGGTCTCGATGATGCCGGAACGGCCACCGCCGACGCCGCAGGCATAGGAAAGGCCCAGGTCGAGCGCATTGCCCGAAGCGTCCTGATGAACCGCCACCAGGCAGGGCACGCCGCCGCCTTTCTGGTATTCGCCACGCACGGTATGGCCAGGCCCCTTCGGCGCGACCATCAGCACGTCGACAGACGCCTTCGGCTCGATCAGGCCAAAATGCACGTTGAGGCCATGTGCGAAAGCAATTGCAGCGCCGTCACGGATGTTGGGCGCGATCTCCTGCTTGTAAATGTCGGCCTGCAATTCGTCCGGAGTTGCCATCATCATCAGATCGGCCCATTTCGCCGCCTCGGCGACCGTAAGGACCTTCAGGCCATCGGCCTCGACCTTTTTTGCCGTAGGAGATCCTGCCTTAAGACCGATCGCGATTTCCTTGACGCCAGATTCCTTGAGGTTGAGCGCGTGCGCCCTGCCTTGGCTGCCATATCCTATGATGGCGACCTTCTTGCCCTTGATCAGATTGAGATCGGCATCCCGATCGTAGTAGACGCGCATGTCGTATTCCTTCCTTTGCGTTCAATGGCCGGCGCTTGCCGGCCGGTTCTGCGCCCCGTGGAGGGCAAGAAACTGCCGCGTCGCCTGCGCGGAGTCCCGCGCAATCGCCGCAGAGGTCAGTTTAAGCCGATCGCCCAGCAGCAACCGGATCTGCACATCCCGGGCGACCAGCCCGAAGAAAGTGCGAAATGCGTCCTCGGCATCATCGAAAGCCAGAAGGCCAGCGTCGCGCCCGGCTTCCAGTACCGGCTTCAACCGCCGTCCCATTTCCAGGCGGCCGTTCTCCAGTACGATCGCGCCAAGATTCTTTTTGTCAGACGACGCATGGCTCACAGCCACCCGGTTCAGGGCGATCGATGTTTCACTGGAAATCACCTCAAGCCAGTTCGAGGCATATTGCTCCAGGCTCTCGGTCAGCGACGGAAGGTCGAGTTTTGCGCGGTCGATTGCCGCCACCCGCACCTTGGATGCCTGCCACTTCACTGTAGCGGTAAGCAGCCCGTCCCGGTCGCCAAACCATTTGTACAGCGTTTCCTTGGAGCAGCTTGCGCGTTGTGCAACGGCGGTCATCGTCAGGGCATCGCCCTCCTCCACCAACAGGCGAAGAGCAACGTCAAGCACGTCCTGTTGACGGGCCGTCAGTTCCTCGCCTGGCGCTTCCGCGACCTGCACGCTTGATGCCCTCTCCGCAAATACCCGCAACCGTACCGTACGTTACGGTTCGTCATATGGCGCAACTCCTCGCGTTTCGCAACCACTTTCGCGCTTTCTTTCCGAATGAGGCGACGATCCGCTTATTTTATGCGACTTTGCAGCGGTCAGCGGGCGTTTCGACAAGGCCGGACGTCAGCCCAAGAAAGCGTAAAACCGCTGGTTCCCTGTTTAGTGAGTCAATTTTTCTGCACCAGGAGCGCAGTTTTTGCCTACACCGTGACTTGGGTCCCGACTTCGACGACGCGCCCCGTGGGGATCTGGAAGTATTCAGTGGCATCTGCCGCGGTTCGGGCAAGCCCGATGAACAGGCGGTCCTGCCAAAGCGGCATTCCGGAGTTCGGTGAAGGTTTCAATGAACGCCGCGACAGAAAGAAGGAGGTTGTCATGATATCAAACTTCCAGCCCTGCTTGCGGCAAATAGCCATCGCCTTGGGGATATTCGGCTGCTCCATGTAGCCGAACTTCATCGTTACCCGCATGAAGAGAT
>JBEVEP010000126.1:0-5920 GCA_040512755.1 Mesorhizobium sp. | reverse complement strand
GCTGACGCGGCTGCCGACCACCGGCGTTTCCAGCACAACGGCATCTCCGCCGGCGCCATGCTGGAATTTTCGCGGCCTTTCGTCGATGCAGCCGGCAAATCGGACGTAGCGAAATTCAAACTGGCGTTCGCGTCCGATCAGGCGCAACAGGACGTGTTCTTCTTCACATGCCAACGGTTGAATGCGCCGGAGGTTGACCGGAGCGCACTGGAACGCCACCCAAATGGCGTTTCAGGGATCAAAGAGGTTGTGCTCACCGCAGAAAATCCTCTTCTGTTCAAATCCTTGCTTGCGCAGGTTGCCAGCACAGATGAAGTTCTGGCAAGCTATGCCTGCTTCGAGATTAAGGCCCGAAACGGAACGATCTCCGTCCTCGATCCTTCGGCTTTTCATGCACGGTTCGGCCTCGAAGAGGCCGGGAATGGCCTTCGAGCAAGCGCTGTCGTTTTTGCTGTCACCGAGCTCACCGTCGTGGAAAGGCTTCTCAAGCACGGCGCGATCGCCTACGAGAGGCGCGACCAGCGCATTGTGGTGCCGGCGGCGCCGGGCCAGGGCGCAATCTTTGTTTTCGAGGACGCGAAATGACCAAGCCAAATCACGTGGTCACGGCAGGCAATGTCGTCTTTGCCAATGATGCGCCGCTCTCCCTTATTGCCGGTCCGTGTCAGCTGGAATCGCGCCAGCACGCCTTCGACATGGCAGGTGCGCTCAAGGAGATCGCGTCGAAGCTGGGCATCGGGCTCGTCTACAAGACGAGCTACGATAAGGCGAACCGGACCTCGCTCGGCGGCAAACGCGGCGCCGGACTTGAGGCCGCGTTGCCGGTGTTCGCAGATATTCGCAAGGAGTTCGGTCTGCCGGTGCTGACCGATGTCCATACCGAGGAGCAGTGCGGCATCGTTGCCGATGTCGTGGACATCCTTCAAATCCCCGCCTTCCTGTCGCGGCAGACCGATCTTCTGGCCGCCGCCGCTCGCACGGGCAAAGTGGTCAATGTCAAGAAGGGTCAATTCCTCGCGCCGTGGGACATGAAGAATGTCGTCGCGAAAGTGACCGGCTCAGGCAACCCGAACGTGCTGGTTACGGAGCGGGGCGCGTCCTTCGGCTATAACACGCTCGTCTCCGACATGCGCTCTTTGCCGATCATGGCCGAGATCGGCGCGCCAGTGATCTTCGACGCGACCCACTCGGTGCAGCAGCCGGGCGGGCAGGGCGGTTCGACTGGCGGCGACCGCCGCTTCGTCGAAACGCTGGCCCGCGCGGCTGTAGCGGTTGGCGTGGCGGGGGTCTTTATCGAGACGCATCAGGATCCGGACAACGCACCATCCGACGGGCCCAATATGGTTCCTTTCAAGGATATGCCAGTATTGCTCGAGAAGCTGATGGCTTTCGATCGGGTGGCCAAGGCGTGACGGCCGGACTGATCCATACTTGAGAATCGGGGGTAGAGATTCTACTTAGGCGTGTCTTCAACTGAACTGACCCAAGGAGAGTGCCATGTCAGTCGCCCGCGTTACCGAAATCACGTCGTCTTCAACAAAGAGCTTCCAGGATGCGATCGAGAAGGGAGTCGAGCGCGCCACCCAGACACTGAAGAATGTTGAAGGCGCCTGGATCCAGGACCAGAAAGTTGTGGTCCAGAACGGCAAGATCACCGGCTACCGGGTCAACATGAAGGTGACCTTCATCCTCGCCGATTGAACTGTCCGGTTAATCAGTAGGAAGGGCGCCCGTCCGCCGGAACTAACTCGGCTGGTCCTCATTGTCGTTGCATTGCAACCGAGAACGAGGAGCACAACATGCCAACCCCTTCCGGACATACCGATGCCATTGCCGCATCACGCGTGATCGGCACGGAAGTCTATAACGCCGCCGGCGACCATATCGGAACGATCGAGGATGTAATGCTCGAGAAAACCTCCAACGGCATCATGTTCGCCGTGATTGGCTTCGGCGGTTTTCTGGGCATCGGTGAGAAATATCACGCGGTTCCGTGGTCGGTTCTCGACTACGAAAAGGATCGGGGCGGCTATGTCGTTCCTTTCACCAAGGAGCAGCTTCGCGCCGCGCCCGCCTATTCGATCGACGAACTGACAGGCAACGATGGGCAACGCGCCCGCGATGCGTCGTTTGCCTACTACAATGTCGATCCTTACTGGTCGTAGCCACGTCCCCGAAATGAAAAACGGCCCGAGCAATCGGGCCGTTTTTTCTTTTGCAATTGTGATCGAAATTACTCGGCGACCAGTAGCACTGAAAGGTCGCCCGATCCCTGGGTTGGCTGCGATTGATTGCAGGATGTCAGAAATGCCGCCGCGATGAAAAACAGGCTGACAATGCCGCTCAATTGAGACAAGCGAAACTCCCTCATGTTTCGCCCCGCGCAACGCGAATCATAGCCGAAAATGGCTTTCGCGTCGGCAGCCTGGCCGATGACAAATGATGTCGGCGCTTGTCAGGTGC
The DNA here is from genome assembly GCA_040512755.1 of Mesorhizobium sp. GTDB lineage: Bacteria > Pseudomonadota > Alphaproteobacteria > Rhizobiales > Rhizobiaceae > JBEVEP01. Next base: position 3,457 of record JBEVEP010000126.1, on the reverse strand, counting down.
GTGAATCCTGCGAGCCACAGGGCGCGACCCATGTCGGCGCGCCATACCCTGGAAAGAGAAGCGGCCGCGCTTCGTCCGTTGCCTTTTTCGCGATCTCGGGTATTTGGTTGCCACCCACCAATCGCCACCGCCTTACCCGAGGGAAATCCATCATGACTGCGATCATCGACATTGTCGGCCGGGAAATTCTGGACAGCCGCGGTAATCCGACCGTGGAAGTCGATGTCGTGCTTGAGGACGGCTCGATGGGCCGCGCGGCCGTTCCTTCCGGCGCGTCGACGGGGGCGCATGAAGCCGTGGAACTGCGCGACGGAGGCCCCCGCTATCTCGGAAAGGGCGTCACGCAGGCGGTCGATGCCGTCAATGGCGAGATTTTCGAGGCGATCGGCGGCCTGGAGGCCGAGGACCAGATCCATATCGACCAGACGATGATCGAGCTTGACGGTACGCCGAACAAGAGCCGCCTCGGCGCAAACGCCATTCTGGGCGTCTCGCTCGCGGTCGCCAAGGCGGCGGCGGAAGCCTCCAACCTGCCGCTCTACCGCTATGTCGGCGGTCCGAACGCCCGCCTGCTGCCGGTGCCGATGATGAACATCATCAATGGCGGCGTCCATGCCGACAATCCGATCGATTTCCAGGAATTCATGGTCATGCCGGTCGGCGCTCCGACGCTGCGCGATGCTGTGCGTTGGGGCTCCGAGATTTTCCACACGCTCAAGAAGGGGCTGAAGGACGCCGGCCACAACACCAATGTCGGCGACGAGGGCGGCTTTGCGCCGAACCTGAAGAGCGCGCAGGCCTCACTCGACTTTATCATGAGTTCGATCGAGAAGGCCGGCTACAAGCCGGGCGAGGAAGTGGCGATCGCACTCGACTGTGCGGCCACCGAATTCTTCAAGGACGGCAACTACGTCTACGAAGGCGAGAAAAAGACGCGCGATCCGAAGACCCAGGCCAAATATCTCGCCAAGCTCGCTTCCGATTACCCGATCATCTCGATCGAGGACGGCATGGCCGAGGACGATTGGGAGGGTTGGAAGATTCTGACCGACCTCGTCGGTGAGAAGGTCCAGCTCGTCGGCGACGACCTGTTTGTCACGAACTCGGCCCGGCTGCGCGACGGCATCCGCATGGGCGTCGCGAACTCGATCCTCGTGAAGGTCAACCAGATCGGCTCGCTGTCCGAGACGCTGGATGCCGTGGAAACCGCGCACAAGGCCGGCTACTCCGCGGTCATGTCGCACCGTTCGGGTGAAACCGAAGACTCCACGATTGCCGATCTCGCGGTCGCGACCAATTGCGGACAGATCAAGACTGGGTCGCTCGCCCGTTCCGACCGGCTGGCCAAGTACAACCAGCTCATCCGGATCGAGGAAGAGCTCGGCAAGCAGGCGCGCTATGCCGGTAAGTCCATACTGAAGGGCTGATAGAAACCGAACCCCGTCAAATCGGACAGATCAGCCGCCCCGCAAATCGGAAACGATCTGCGGGGCGGTCTTTTAGCCGGAGTTGATGCGGCTTTCGTCACCAACACGCGGCGCCCGTGGATCGGAAACGAGCTGTTTGGTCGCCGCGTAACCGTCCATTAAGCACAATCGGGCAACAAAGGCGCAACGAGGATTGCGCTATGTGGACACGCCAGCACAAGCAGACAAATACCGGCCGGTTGATTGTTCCGGCACTCTGCGCCGCTTTCCTGACCTATTTCGGATTTCACGCCTATCATGGCGAGTTCGGTATCTATTCCAAATACCGCCTTGAGGCGCGCGCTGCCGAACTGCAGGCGCAGCTCGATGTCGTGAAAGCGGAGCGCGTCGAGCTTGAAAGGCGGGTGCAGCTTCTGCATGATGGCACCCTTGAAAAGGACATGCTCGACGAGCAGGCGCGCAAGGCCCTCAATCTCTCGCATGCCGATGAGATTACGATCATGCTTGACCGCAAGAAAGCCGATTAACTGAAGTCAAGTTAATTAGCATTATCTCCTGTAATTAGAATGGCTTACGCGCATGTCAGCCATGCATTTTTTGACATAGCCCTACGTCACTTTGCGTGCTAGCTTTCCTTTCAATCAAGGGAGGAACGGCGATCACAGCCATCTCCCGAATGTCCGCGAAGAGACAGCCAAACAGGGAGTGATGAATGGCGACCGCCGCGAAGAGGACGCCCGCTAAATCAAAGGCGGATGTCAAAGGCCTATCAGGCCTCGTTACGCCGAAACCGGCGGAATTCACCAAGGAACTGGAGCTCGCGGCCTATCGCGACATGCTCTTGATCCGGCGCTTCGAAGAGAAGGCCGGCCAGCTCTATGGCATGGGTTTCATCGGCGGCTTCTGTCATCTGTACATAGGACAGGAAGCTGTCGTCACTGGCATGAAGATGGCGCTGATCGAGGGCGATCAGATGATCACCGCCTATCGCGACCACGGCCACATGCTTGCCATGGAGATGTCGCCGCGCGGCGTGATGGCCGAACTCACTGGCCGTCGTGGAGGCTACTCCAGGGGCAAGGGCGGCTCCATGCACATGTTCTCCAAGGAGAAGAACTTCTATGGCGGCCATGGCATCGTCGGCGCCCAGGTGTCGCTCGGAACCGGTCTCGCCTTCGCAAACCGCTATCGCGAGAACAAGAATGTCTCGCTGACCTATTTCGGAGACGGCGCGGCCAATCAGGGTCAGGTCTACGAAAGCTTCAATATGGCGGCGCTGTGGAAGCTGCCGGTCATCTACGTCATCGAGAACAATCGATACGCGATGGGAACGTCCGTCTCCCGCTCGTCGGCCGAAACCGATTTCTCCCAGCGTGGCGTCTCCTTCCGCATTCCCGGCCTCCAGGTCGACGGCATGGATGTGCGTGCTGTGAAGTCCGCCGCGGATGTCGCGACGGAGTGGTGCCGCGGCGGCAACGGTCCGATCATCCTCGAGATGCAGACCTATCGCTATCGCGGCCATTCGATGTCGGACCCGGCCAAGTACCGCTCCAAGGAAGAAGTGCAGAAGATGCGCTCCGAGCACGATCCGATCGAGCAGGTGAAGGCGCGCGTGCTCGAAAAGAAGTGGGCAACCGAAGACGACCTCAAGGTGATCGACAAGGAGGTGCGCGACATCGTCGCCGACGCGGCGGACTTCGCTCAGACTGACCCCGAGCCGGACGTCGCCGAGCTCTGGACCGATATCGTACTCTGAGGGAGGGCGCACAAATGCCAATCGAAATCCTTATGCCCGCGCTTTCTCCGACGATGGAGGAGGGCAACCTCGCAAAGTGGCTGAAGAACGAGGGCGATAAGGTCGTCGCCGGCGATGTCATCGCCGAGATCGAGACCGACAAGGCGACAATGGAAGTCGAGGCCGTCGACGAAGGCACGCTGGGCAAGATCCTGATTGCCGCCGGCACGGAAGGCGTAAAGGTCAACACGCCGATCGCGGTACTGCTCGCTGATGGCGAAAGCGCCGGCGACAT
>JBEVEP010000125.1:0-10921 GCA_040512755.1 Mesorhizobium sp. | reverse complement strand
CCTCTCCTCCACTTCGTGGGGGCGAGGATGGGCGCTGCCCGTGCGGCCAGCCATCCTCTCCCCCGCGCTTGCGGGGGTGCCGAGCGAAGCGAGGCGGTGAGGGGGAAGGTTGTCGAGCGAGGGCACGACATTGACCTGGATTTCACTGCCTTGCCTAATCACCAGGCTTAAAATTTCCTTCCAGCATCCAGAGCGAGCCCAAGCCCCACGCTCCCGAACATGTCGCCTTGCACGACCTTCGCGGAAGGAAACATCGCGAGCACACCCTGCTTCAGCGACGGGACGGCTGTCGAGCCGCCTGTCAGAAAAAGCGTGTTGATGCGAGATGCGGTAAGGCCGGCATCGGCAAGCATTTTCGAAATTACGCTCCCGATGCGGTCGACTGCGCCGGCGATGGCCGAGTCCAGCCCGGCGCGGGTGAGCAGAAGCGAAAGCCGTTCGTCAGTCAGGACAACGTCGAGCGCAGCGTCCATGCTTGCAGTAAGGTCGATCTTGGCGCGTTCGACCTTTGCCGCCAGCGCATGGCCCTGACGGTGTCGCACAAGGTCGATCAAACGCTCGACAAGATCCGGTCGAGCGGCCTCATAGCGGATCTGGCGCAGGTCGCTCATTGCCTTGCTGGTGTAGAGCATGTTGATGCGCTGCCAGGTGGCGAGATCGATGAAATATCCAGCCGGCAGGTTCCTTTTCCCGTCCTTCGTCGGTGTCAAGTAACCGAACTCAGGCATCACATGGGCGATGCTGAGCAACCGGTCGAAATCGGTTCCGCCGATATGGACGCCGGCGCTGGCGAGGATGTCGTCTTTGCGGTCCACTGTCTGCGCCCGTTCCGGCGACACGCGGACAATCGAAAAGTCCGACGTGCCTCCACCGATGTCGATGATCAGAGCAAGCTCCTCCTTCGACACGCTCTGCTCGTATTCGAGAGCAGCGGCAATCGGCTCGAACTGGAAAGCGATATGCTTGAAGCCGCGCTTGCGGGCGGCCTTTTCCAGTTCGTCTTGCGCCTTGCGGTCCGCCTCGGGATCGTCGTCTACGAAGTGCACCGGCCGTCCAAGCACGATATTGTCCACGGGCTCACCGACCTCGGCTTCAAGCGATGCCTTTAGAGAGTGTAGGAATGAGCCGATGATGTCGGAAAATGCGATTGAATGCGCCTTGATGCGCGTCTTCTCGTGGATGAGCGACGTGCCGAGCACGCTCTTCAATGCGCGCATAAGCCGTCCTTCCACGTTTTCGGTGTAATCGGAGATGGCGCGGCGTCCGTATTGCGTGCTTCCATCTTCAAAGTTGAAAAAAACCGCGCTCGGCATTGTCACCTGGCCGTCTTCCAGGCTCACGAGCCTCGGCCTGCCGTTCTTGATAAATCCAACGGTGGAGTTTGACGTGCCAAAGTCGATGCCGCCGCTGACCGGTCGCATTGATCCATCCCTCGAGTGATTGGTAAGCCCGCTCAGCGGGGAGGGCCCGATACACAATTCCTGGATGACTGTCCATGGAAAGATGATGGACGGCCAAACGGCGGAGCACTCACGCCATCAGTCGGGATCGCTGATCAGCGGCACGAACATCACATCCCCCAAGTTCTCTTCCTTGAATTTGTCTTTTCCGGTCCGCGTCAATTTGATCAATTCCTGCACGTAGGACTTACCGCCAAGCGGCATGATCAGGCGGCCGCTTGCCGTCAGTTGCCGCTTCCAGGTCTCAGGGACCTGGGTTCCGCTGGCGGCAACAAGAATCGCCTCGAAAGGCGCAGCCTCCGGCCAGCCGACCATGCCGTTGCCGGCACGGACCTCGATATTGTTATAGCCGAGCGCTTGTAAGCGCCGTTCCGCCATCTCAGCCAGCAAAGCATGTCGCTCAATGGTGTACACTCGCGCGACTAGCAGGCTGAACACCGCCGCCGCATAGCCCGATCCCGTGCCGATTTCGAGAACGCGATCTTCAGCCTTCAGATTGGCTGCCTCAGCCATCAGCGCGACGATGTAGGGCTGCGAGATCGTCTGGCCGGCCTCGATTGGCAGAGCGCAATCATCATATGCGCCGCGTGCAATACCGCTTGGAACAAAGGCCTCCCGGGGAACCTTGCGCATCGCGTCGAGGACTCGTTGGTCTGCGATACCCCTCCGCATAAGCTGCCAGTCGACCATTTGTTGGCGCAGCAGCTCAGAGTCGGGCAGGAGAGGGATGTCGGTAGCGCTGGGCATGCCGCACAACGGCCGGGCCAACAGTCCGTTCCAAATGAGCCAGGCGCCATTTTAAGCCCAGACGCGGGCGCCTGCAACTTATAGCAAGATGCTTCTTGCTCTAGGCTCGACGCCATACCCATTCATGAAAAAAAGCGGTATAGACGCCACGCAGTAGCAAAATGTTCGGCGTGCATGACGAAGATTCCCCTGAAGCTCGATGAGTTGATCGACGGCGAGGCATTGCGCCGCGATCTCACCGCGCTGACGCGCGAGTCAGCGGGCGACGGGTCATCCGCAGCGATACGGGCAGCAGTGCTCCAGCTTCTCAAGGAGCGTATCGCAAACGGAAAAAAAATCGCAGAAACCATGCTGATGGAGGATGGCAGTGGCACTGCCTGCTCGCTGCGTCTGTCGCATCTCATGGACGAGATCATTTGCGCGCTCTACGATTTCGCCGCCACCCATCTCTACCGCTCGAAGAATCCGTCGGCTGCCGAGCGCATGGCCGTAGCAGCGGTCGGCGGCTATGGCCGTGGAACGCTGGCCCCAGGCTCGGACATCGATCTCCTGTTCCTCTTGCCCTACAAGCAAACGCCCTGGGGCGAGCAGATCGTGGAATACATGCTCTACATGCTCTGGGACATCGGCCTGAAGGTCGGGCACGCGACGCGCAACATCGATGAATGCCTACGCCTGTCACGCAGCGACATGACGATCCGCACGGCAATCCTGGAAGTGCGCTTTGTTTGCGGCGACAGGAAGCTCTGCGATGAACTGATCACCCGCTTCGACAAGGAGGTCGTGCGCAATACCGGCGCCGAGTACGCTCAGGCCAAGCTGGCCGAACGCGATGAGCGGCACCGCAAGGTCGGTGAAAGCCGCTACCTCGTCGAGCCGAATGTGAAGGACGGCAAGGGCGGTCTGCGTGACCTGCAGACGCTGTTCTGGATCGGCAAGTATTTCTATCGTGAGCGCACGGTGGAGGAATTGGTCGATCAGGGGGTATTCACCCGTGCGGAATTCAACCAATTCGTGAAAGCGGAAGATTTTCTGTGGGCGGTGCGATGCCACATGCACTTTCTCACCGGCAAGGCCGAAGAGCGGCTGCATTTCGACATCCAGCGGGAAATCGCTGAACGCCTCGGCTATAAGAGCCATCCCGGCCTGTCCGCCGTCGAGCGGTTCATGAAGCACTACTTTCTCGTAGCGAAGGACGTTGGCGACCTTACACGCATCTTCTGCGCAGCGCTCGAGGAGGAACAGACCAGCCACGTTTCCGGCTTCAACCGGTTCTTCCTCACCTTTTCGCGGCGGCGGCGCAAACTGGCGGGCACGAGCGATTTCATCGTCGATAACGACCGCATCAACATCGCCGATGATCAGGTGTTCAAGCGCGACCCGGTCAATCTCCTGCGGCTCTTCTGGTTCGCCGACCGGCACGGGCTTGAGTATCACCCCGACGCGCTGAAGCTCGTCACGCGATCTCTGCGCCTGGTAGACCGGAATCTGCGCCGCGACCGGGAGGCCAATCGTCTGTTCCTGGACATCCTGACCTCGGACCGGAATCCCGAGCTCAATTTGCGGCGAATGAACGAGGCTGGACTGCTCGGCAGACTCATCCCGGACTTCGGCAAGATCGTCGCAATGATGCAGTTCAACATGTACCACCACTATACGGTGGATGAGCATCTTCTCCGTTGTATAGACGTGCTCTCGCAGATCGAGCGCGGCGATGGCGAGAAGATCCATCCGCTGTCGCACAAGCTCATCGCCGGGATGAAGGAAAAGCGGAAAGTCCTCTACGTCGCCGTATTGCTGCATGATATCGCCAAGGGACGCCCGGAAGACCATTCCGAAGCCGGTGCGAGGATCGCCCGGCGCATCTGTCCCGCAATGGGGCTGAGCGCTACCGATACCGAAACCGTTGCCTGGCTGGTCGAAAATCATCTGCTGATGTCGATGACCGCGCAGACCCGCGATCTGAACGACCGCAAAACCATCGACGATTTTGCCGATGCCGTGCAGTCCGTGGAAAGATTGAAACTGCTTCTGGTGCTGACCGTCTGCGACATTCGCGGCGTCGGGCCGGGCGTGTGGAACGGCTGGAAGGGCCAGCTTCTGCGGACGCTGTACTATGAGACGGAACTGCTTCTCACGGGTGGCTTCTCCGAAGTCTCGCGTGCCCAACGCGCCGGAGAGGCCAAAGCGAGATTGGCTGACGCGCTCGCTGATTGGCCGGAAGCGGAGCGCAAACGCTACATCGGGCTTCACTACGATAATTACCTGCTTACCGTCGACCCGAAGGACCAGGTGCGCCATGCCGCCTTTGTCCGGGACGCGGACACAACCGGCAAGAAACTCGCCTCAATGGTGAAGACGCATGAGTTCGAGGCAGTCACGGAGATCACCCTGCTTGCGCAGGACCATCCGCGCCTGCTTTCCGTGATAGCGGGGGCGTGTGCAGCAGCGGGAGGCAACATCGTCGACGCGCAAATTTTCACGACGACGGACGGGCGCGCACTGGACACGATCCTGATCAACCGGGAGTTTGACCGGGACGAAGATGAACGGCGGCGCGGCGAGCGCGTCGGGCGGCTGATCGAGGACGTGTTGTCGGGACGCAGCTGGCTTCCCGAGATCATCGAGAAACGCACCAAGCCAAAACGCGGTTCGAAGGCCTTCAGCATTGTGCCGCGCGCCGAAATCCGCAATACGCTTTCCAACCGGTTCTCGGTCATCGAGGTTTCGGGCCTTGACCGGCCTGGCCTACTGTCGGAGATCACCGGCACCCTTTCGGATCTGTCGCTCGATATTGCGTCTGCGCACATCACGACGTTCGGCGAGAAGGTCATCGACACGTTCTACGTGACCGATCTGATGGGCCAGAAAGTCGATAATCCCACCCGTCTGGACACGATCAGGACAAGCTTGATCGCGACGCTCAACGGCGCATCCCAGCAACGCGCCGGCAAGGTGCGCGCCGCGGCCGCCGAATAACCCGCCCTTGCATCGTCTGCATCAGAAAGGCAGCCTCTCAGCGCCATGAGTCTTGTCAAGAAATTCGCCACTGTCGCGTCCGGCACGCTGATGAGCCGTGTGCTTGGATTCACACGCGAAATGCTGATGGCTGCAGCGCTTGGCACGGGGCCGGTCGCGGATGCCTTCAATGCCGCGTTCCAGTTCCCCAACACGTTCCGCCGGCTGTTTGCCGAGGGCGCGTTCAACGCCGCCTTCGTCCCCCTTTTTGCAAAGGAGATCGAAGCCGGTGGCCTGGATGGCGCCAAGCGCTTTTCGGAAGAAGTGTTCGGCGTCCTTTTTACCGTGTTGATGTTCCTCACCATATTAATGGAACTGTCGATGCCGCTGCTGGTCTCGACGATCGTCGCGCCCGGCTTTTACGATAATCCGGACAAGTTTGATCTCACGGTCTCGCTCGCGACGATCATGTTTCCTTATCTGGTCTGCATGTCGCTTGGCGCCATGATGAGCGGGATGCTGAATTCGCTGCGGCGGTATTTCGCTGCAGCGATCGCACCGGTGTTCCTGAATGTCATTCTGATCGCCGTTCTCGGATACGCCTGGTACGCGGGCCTTGACGGGCTGACCGTCGGCTATGCGCTGGCGTGGGGCGTGCTGGCGGCCGGCCTCGTGCAGCTGGGAATTGTCTGGGGCGCCGTGCGCTATGCGGGCATGTCGATCGGGTTTCGCAGGCCCCGCTTCACGGCCAACGTCAGGCGCCTGCTCATCCTTGCTTTCCCGGCCGCCATTACCGGCGGCATCACCCAGATCAATCAGTTGATAGGCACGGCGATCGCGTCCGGTCAGGACGCCGCGGTTTCGTCGCTGGCCTATGCGGACCGGGTCTATCAGCTCCCGCTGGGCGTGGTGGGGATTGCTGTCGCGATCGTTCTGCTTCCCGAACTGGCGCGGGCTCTGAAGGCGGGCAATCTGAAGGAGGCAGCGAACCTGCAAAACCGTTCGGTCGAATTCACCCTGTTCCTTACATTGCCGGCCGCCGCCGCCCTGTTCGTCATGTCCGAGCCCATCGTCCGTGTCCTCTACGAGCGCGGCGCCTTTGCGGCCACGAACAGCACACCGACGGTTTCGGCAATCCTGGCTGTCTTCGGGCTGGGACTGCCTGCGTTCGTTCTCATCAAGGCTTTTACACCGGGATATTTCGCGCGCGAGGATACGCGCACCCCAATGTGGTTCGCGGCGATCTCCGTTGCTGTCAATGTCGGATTGGCGCTTACCCTTTTTCCAAGGCTAGGCGCGGTGGGGATTGCCGTCGCCTCCGCGAGTGCGGGCTGGGTCAACGTCGCCCTGCTGCTCGGCGTTCTCGTCCGGAGGGGGCATTGGGGGAGCGACCTGCCGCTCCTGACCCGAATCCCGCGCCTCGTGTTGTGTGCTGCCGTCATGGCCGGCTGTATTCATTTCGCGTCAGGTTGGCTGTCGCCCTATCTGGCGTCAGTATCGCCCCTTGCCGTTCAAGCCACCGCTCTGGCGGTCCTCATTTCCGGAGCGGCGATTATCTACTTTGTCCTGGCATTTGTGTCGGGCGGCGTGAACATCGGGATGATCCGACGGAGCTTGAGGCGGCGCGCCATGCCGGTCCCATCAGAAAATCAGGACTGAACAAACGTCTGCGATTGCGTTAGAGCGGTTCAATTCCGGACGGAAAACCGGTTTCCACTTTTCCTGGAATTACTCTAAGCGGCTCGAGGCTCAATCAATTGCAAAGCATCCCCGAGGATGCGTTTCCGTTCGAGAATTTCGAAGTCGCCCTGCAGACCAAGGAAGAACCCTTCCGAAATACCAAAGTAACGGGCGAGACGAATATCCGTGTCAGCTGTTACAGCACGCTTTCCGAGCACGATTTCGTTGATCCGTCGGGGAGGCACTCCTATTGCGCGTGCAAGCGCATTCTGACTGAGGTGCATCGGCTTCAGAAATTCATCGAGCAGAATTTCGCCCGCATGTGGATTGTGCAAATAGTGATCAGTGATAGTCACTGTCGACATCGGATGGTCCTCCATCATTCCAGCGGAAGCAGATACGCCATTGATCGTTGACCCTAATGGAATATTGGCCTTTGCGATCACCCTTTAAGGCCTCCAGGCGATTCCCCGGCGGGATACGAAGATCTTCGATTCTTCGCGCCTGGTTGAGCATCCTCAGCTTCACCAAAGCTTTGTCCTGAATATCGGGTGGAAATTTGCGGCTTCGAATGCCCGACCAGATTCTTTCGGTCTCTCGGTCCCTAAAACTCAGGATCATTGATCTTTGTAACGCATAACGTTATGCGTTACAAGTTCCTAATCGGAGAATGTCTGCCCAGCCTCTTGATCGCAGCCGTGCGCTCGGCCATAAGCCCGTCGAATTTCGCCGCGCGCGAAACGGCCCTCCACAAGCCATGAGGACAAAATGACTGCGTTCAAGCCACTCGTATTTTCCGGCGTTCAGCCGACCGGCAATCTTCATCTCGGCAACTATCTCGGTGCGATACGTCGTTTCGTGCAGTTGCAGGAAAGCCACGACTGCATCTATTGCGTCGTCGATCTTCACGCGATCACCATGTGGCAGGAGCCGGCCGAACTGATCAGGGCAACGCGCGAAGTCACCGCTGCGTTCCTGGCAGCTGGCATCAACCCGAAGAAGCATATTGTCTTCAACCAGAGCCGCGTAAGGCAGCACGCCGAACTTGCCTGGATTTTCAACTGCGTGGCGCGGATGGGATGGCTGTCGCGCATGACGCAATTCAAGGAAAAGGCGGGCAAGGACCGGGAGAACGCATCGGTTGGCCTGTTTGCCTATCCGGCGCTGATGGCGGCGGACATCCTTGTCTACCGCGCCACCCACGTGCCGGTCGGCGACGACCAGAAGCAGCATCTGGAGCTGACCCGCGACATCGCCCAGAAGTTCAACAATGACTTCTCACACCGCATTGCCGAACTCGGCGTGGGTGTGGAGATGGCGGTCGGAGAGGAGACCGTCAACGGGTTCTTCCCGCTGACCGAGCCTTTGATCGAGGGGCCTGCGCCCCGGGTCATGTCGTTGCGGGACGGGCTCAAGAAAATGTCGAAATCGGATCCGTCCGACCTCTCGAGAATCAACCTGACCGACGATGCAGACACGATCTCGAAGAAGATCAGAAAGGCCAAGACGGACCCTGACGCTCTTCCACAGGAACCCGAGGGACTGGAGGGCAGGCCGGAGGCCGAGAATCTCGTCGTGCTCTATGCCGCGCTCGCCGAAACCAGCAAGGAGAAGGTGCTTGCCGATTTCGGCGGCCAGCAGTTCTCGGTCTTCAAGCCGGCGCTGGCGGATCTCGCGGTGGAGAAGCTCGCGCCGATCGCCGGGGAAATGCGCCGCATCTCACAGGATACCGCGTATGTCGACAGCGTTCTCAGAGACGGTGGCGAGCGCGCCGGTGTGCTGGCGGAGGCAACCATGAAGGACGTGCGCGACATTGTCGGCCTACTGAATGGCTGATCCTGCTCCGCTATGCGATCCGACGGGCGCTTGCCCCCCGTCGGCCTCGATGGCAAATTGCCGCAATCTCATTTCCCCCAGGGGCGTGGAATGGTCTCGAAACGACTAAGCCGGGAAGTCGGCCACCGGCGCAAATTTTTGGCGATCATCGACGACACGCCGGAATGCGAACGCGCAGTCGCTTATGCGTCGCGCCGCGCCAAGAGCACCAACGGCGTTCTCGTGCTGCTCTATGTGATCGAACCCGGTGACTTCCAGCATTGGCTGGGGGTGGAAAAGATCATGCGCGAAGAAGCTACGGCAAACGCTAACTTTGCCCTCGATGCCTATGCGGTCAAGGTGCGCGAACAGTTGGGTGTCGAGCCTGAATTGGTCGTTCGCGAGGGAAATCCGGCTGAAGAGATTCACCGCCTGATCGAAGAGGACCAGGACATTGCGATCCTGGTGCTTGCCGCCGGCGCGGGAAAGGAAGGGCCCGGACCGTTGGTTACTTCGATCGCCGGCAAAGGCGCGGCATTTCCTATTCCCGTGACCGTCGTGCCGCAGAACCTTTCCGACGAGGACATCGAAAGCCTGGCGTAGCAAAAGTTTCCCGCTGGCCGTGGTTGTACACGCGCCTTTTGCTTGAAGTACGCCGTAGTTGAGCCTATTTAGAATTATTCCAAACAAATATCCGATCGATCGGAGACGGAGTAGCGTCGATGTTCATACAGACCGAGGCAACGCCCAATCCGGCGACCCTTAAATTCCTGCCCGGCAGGGAAGTCCTTATGTCCGGAACGGCGGATTTCCGCGATGCGGAAGCGGCCCGTGCGGCTTCGCCGTTGGCCGGCCGGCTGTTTGACATACCCGGCGTAGCCGGCGTGTTCTTCGGGTATGACTTCGTCACTGTGACGAAGGACGGCCCGGATTGGCAGCACCTGAAGCCAGCCATCCTGGGCGCCATCATGGAGCATTTCATGTCAGGCGCGCCGGTCATGGGCAGCGGGGCCCAGGCTGCGGCTGACAAGGGCGATAAGACCGCCGAGTTCTACGACAAGGCCGATGAGGAGATTGTCTTGACTATCAAGGAGCTTCTCGACACCCGCGTCCGCCCGGCCGTTGCGCAGGACGGCGGAGACATCACGTTCCGCGGCTTTGAGAACGGTGTTGTCTTCCTGCACATGAAGGGCGCTTGCGCCGGCTGCCCGTCTTCAACGGCCACGCTGAAACATGGGATTCAGAATTTGCTTCGCCACTTTGTTCCGGAAGTCCAGCAGGTCGAACAGGTCGCTTGAACGGCGCAGTAAGGCCGTTGTCTGCGCAGTTCACGAAACGATCGCATCCCTGAAGGGTTTGCCATTGGACTGAAGGGATGCCGACCGGCGTGAAGGCGTCAGGACTTCGCGGGCCAGTCCGACAAATCGTTTGATCACCTTCGTACTGTCGGGCCGATACGTCATCTCGACGTCCGCAATCGGAGCGGGAGCCGCGAAACGCCGGTAGACGACGCCGGGACGAGACAACTTGCGGAGGGACTCCGGCACGATGGCAACGCCAAGGCCAGCAGCAACCAGGCTGATGAGCGAATAGGACTCAACCACCTCATAAGAAATGCGTGGCATGAAGCCCGCCTCGATGCAGCAGTTCTGAAGGTATTGTGCGAATTGCGAATCGGCGCGTCGTAGAAAGACCAGGTTCTCGTCCTTGAGCGCCGACAAGGACAGCTCTTCACATTCCGCCAGCCTATGCGTTTCGGGGAGCGCCAGTCCGACATTTTCACGCCAGGCGATTTCGCTGACCAGGTCCGGCTCGCGGCGCGGCCGGCGCAGAAAGCCGATATCGATCCGGCGCGCCAAGAGGGCGGCCTGCTGTTCATGCGGGGCCATTTCCTGAATACGTACGCCGATGCCGCGATATCTTTCGCCGAAGGCGGCAATGAGTTCCGCCAGCGGCCCGAGCAGCACTGATCCTGTCGTACCGATCGTGATCACACCGGCGAGCCCGGCCCCGATTGCACGCGCGTCCTTTGCCGCCGTTTCCGTTTGAACCAGAATGGCGCGGGCGTGCTCCAGAAAGCTGACACCAACCGGGGTCAACCCGACGCGGCGGCTTGTCCGATCGAACAGGGCCGTGCCCAGCTCCAATTCGAGATCTTTTATTTGCTGGCTGAGGGGCGGCTGGGAAATGTTCAGCCGCGCAGCAGCAGCAGTAAAACTAAGCTATTCAGCAACGGATACAAAGTATCGAAGATGTCGTAA
>JBEVEP010000201.1:0-8815 GCA_040512755.1 Mesorhizobium sp. | reverse complement strand
TCTCGCTCCGGGTCCTTCCCCTGGGGCAAGCTGTTCGCGGGGGGCGCCGAGTCCGGCGTGAAACTATTTTGGAAATTTTTTTGATTTTTTTGCCGGATCCGAAGGGTCAGTTTGATACGCCCTGATACACGGTGGTGCGTTCTATAGGTGTGCTAGGACCGTTAGGACCAGATCAGGGTCGAAATTTTATTTTAGAATCAAATGTTTCCCTAGTGGTCCTAGTAGTCCTAGATGATTCAAATCAGAAAGATTAGGAAGACCCTTCCCTCGTGGGAAGCTTCCGATGCAACGTATGGCAACTTACTAAAAAGCTGGGACTGCTAGGACCACTAGGCATCGTATTGAATCTAAAGCGATAGTTCAGACGAAACGCCCTTGATGTGGAGGGGCCACCAGGACCATTCAGGAACGCCCGCTCCGACGCAACCCGGTAACTCATTCTGTTAAAACCCATGGGAGCAAATGATCCGAAGGCGACCTAATGTGTAGCAAATGGCAGCTTTGCGCCCATTCTCGGCCGTTCAGGTCAGCTTTGCCACTGCCTAAAAGCGGACGTTATTAGCTACGTCATTGGAGGTCGCGAAAGGAACAGAATTTTCGCGCCCGCGCACGTCCATGGCTCAACGCGGTGGGTGCCATCGTCAACGCTACCGAAGTCCTGGGGCGGACGTTCGAACGTCAGGACGTCTCGGTACGGACGAACTTGCCGTAATGGCTTCGAAACTGGTGCATGGCGCAGTAGCAGGACTTGCCCTGTGTCGGCCGGCCGCAGAACAGGTAGCCGCCGATCACTCTCGCATCCTGCCGGTCAGGCCATTTGCATTGGAATTCGCCAAGCCGCATGAGACTAACTAGCCTTGCGCTCCGTTTTCGGCTGACGACAAGGTCGGCACCTTGCATGTTTGTGGCTTCGCCCTTTGGGAAGCCTCCCGCTGACGCGGAGTGTTGCACTGCTCGGCGGCAAAGCCAATCCCCTTCTCGTTCGCTGACTTAGCAATCGAGGAGTTGATCAGCCGAGCGCGGCTAGATGGCATTCTACCCGGTTGGCTCAAGCGGCTGGCCGGATGGCGAAAAGCGGACGCTTGCCTCAGTTCACCAAACCACCGATGGCCGCTTCGCGCCATTTGCGGACCTTCTTTCCGTGAGACGGGGAAAGCCCGCTTAGGCCCGTTTCGCAATTCGGTGGATCAGGAGCAGAGCTCCTACACTAGGCTAGGAACAGCCTTCGGTCGGCTTCCCCTGAACGACAACACCTTACCGTGCAATTGCTCCAAAGGCAGACGTTTTCCCGGCTTGCTAATTTTTGATTGCGCAATGTTGTCTAACAAGTCGCTTCTTGTATCAAAAAAGTATCAGTAGGCGGTCTGAATTGTGGTGGCGGGAGCAGACAGCTCGCGCTAGCTTCCCGTCAAGAGCCGCGAGATAACTGCAAGGTGGCCGACAGGGAACAAGGCGGGTTACAAACGGTGCCCGTCGGAGGAGACATATGGAGCCGGATCTGGAGGTCGTGCAGATACGACCAGGTGAGTCCTTTGCAGCCTGGTCGCACGGTTATCCTTTTCGGACCGTGCGCTGGCACTTTCACCCCGAGTATGAACTTCATCAGGTGATTGTTACGACCGGCCGATACTTTGTCGGCGACTTCATCGGTGAGTTCGAGCCGGGTAATCTGGTTCTGACCGGACCGAACCTCCCACACAATTGGGTCAGCGACATTCCCAAGGGAACAAGCATCCCTCTGCGTGGACGCATCGTACAGTTCACCGAGCATTTCATCGCGCACGCTCAGAAAACGCTAGCCGAACTCGCGGTGCTCCAGCCGCTGCTCGAACGGTCCCGTCGTGGCGTTCTATTCTCACATGAAACGAGCCGGCAGGTCGCGCCTCTGCTCAAGGAACTGATGAGCGCGCAGGGCGTGCGGCGTATCGAGCTTTTTCTGCTGATTTTTGGACTGCTGAGCCGGGGCCAGGGGGCCATTAGTCTTGCCAGCGCAAACTATCTCCCCGATCCGTCGGGCTATATGTCGGCGGGGATCAACAAGGCGCTGGCCTTCATCCGCGCCAACCTCACACATCCCTTCAGCGAAGCAGACCTGGCGGCAATCGCCGGGCAATCGACCAGCACTTTCTCACGCGCCTTCCGCAAGCATACCGGCATGTCGCTGGTGCAGTACGTCAAGCGCCTGCGCATCAATCTCGCCTGCCAGATCTTGATGAGCGACGAGCAGGCGCCGATCACCGACATCTGCTTTGAGGTCGGATACAACAACGTTTCGAACTTCAACCGGCAGTTCTTGGTGGAAAAGGGTATGACGCCATCGCGTTTCCGACGGCTGCTCATGGACAACATTGAGGCCGCGAAGGCCGCCTAGTCGGAGGATAGAGAGGAACAGAAAAGCATCGACTTGAATGGACACAGGCTCGCTGCTCCGAGTCTGCGAAGAGTATCGTTAGACAACGCAATGCTATGCGAGCCGTCTCAAAAGTCAGAACTCGAACTGGAGAAAACGATTATGGCGAAATCACTGAATTCATATATGACAGCGGGGCTGGCCGCGCTTTCGCTTACCTTCCTGAGCGGAGGAGCGTTTGCGCAGGATGACGCGACCGTCGGCTTCCTGATGCCCGACCAGGGCTCGACCCGTTATGAGGAGCATGACTCGCCGGGCTTCATCAATGAGATGAAAAAGCTCTGCCCGAACTGCAAGGTGGTTTACCAGAACGCCGACGCAGACATTTCGCGCCAGCAACAGCAGTTCAACTCGCTGATCACGCAGGGCGCCAAGGTCATAGTACTCGATCCCGTGGACTCCGCGGCGGCGGCCTCGCTCGTCAAGCAGGCGCAGGCGCAGGGCGTCAAGGTAATCGCCTACGACCGGCCGATCCCCGGCGCCGGGGCCGACTATTATGTCTCGTTCGACAATGAAGGCATCGGCAAGGCCATCGCCGACTCGCTGGTCGAGAAACTCAAGGCCATGGGTGCCAAGGCTGAAGACGGCGCGGGCGTGCTGCAGATCAACGGCTCGCCGGTCGACGCGGCCGCTGGATTGATCAAGAAGGGCATCCATGCCGGTCTCGACAACAGCGGCTATCCCATCCTCGCCGAATACGACACGCCGGACTGGGCCCCGCCCAAAGCGCAGCAGTGGGCCAGCGGTCAGATTACCCGCTTCCCGGGTAAGATTCTCGGGATTGTGGCCGCGAACGACGGCACCGCTGGCGGCGCCATAGCGGCGCTCAAGGCTGCCGGTGTCGACCCCATTCCGCCCGTCTCCGGAAACGACGCGACCATCGCCGCGCTCCAGCTCATCATCGCCGGCGACCAGTACAACACGATCTCCAAGCCGAGCGAGATCGTGGCGGCGGCGGCCGCCAATGTCGCCGTCAAGTTTCTCAAAGGGGAGACGCCGGAAGCGAAGACGACGCTATTTGACACGCCCTCCGAACTCTTTGTTCCGGCGGTGGTGACGCGCGAGAATCTCAAGGCCGAGATCATCGACAAAAAGATTCAGACCGCCGAGGAGCTTTGCGCCGGTCGTTACGCCGAGGGCTGCAAAGAGCTCGGCATCGTACCATAGGCCGGGCGTCGGGGCGTCTGGTCGTGCCTCCCGCGGCCGGACGCCAACTTCTTCGCATTCGAGGCAGCACGAACGGAGGGCCTGACACATGGCGCACTTGACGCATAAAGTAGCGGCAGAGCGCGAAGTGGTGCTCAGCCTGCGCAACATCTCCAAGCACTTCGGCGCCGTGCAGGCGCTGACCGATATTGAACTCGATATCCACGCTGGCGAGGTCGTGGCGTTGGTCGGCGACAACGGTGCGGGCAAGTCGACGCTGGTCAAGATTCTGGCTGGCGTCCATCAGCCGAGCTCCGGCACCATCACCTTCGAGGGACGGCCGGTCACCCTCGACGGCCCGAGCGCAGCGCTCAAGCTCGGTATCGCCACCGTCTTCCAGGACCTCGCTCTGTGCGAGAACCTCGATGTGGTGGCCAACATCTATCTCGGCCAAGAGCTGAGTCCGCTCGCCCTTGACGAAGTGTCGATGGAGATCAGGGCCTGGACGCTTCTGCGCGAACTTGCAGCCCGCATTCCGAGCGTGCGGGAGCCGATCGCATCGTTGTCGGGCGGCCAGCGCCAGACTGTTGCGATCGCTCGATCGCTGCTTCTCGATCCCAAAGTGATCCTGCTGGATGAGCCGACCGCGGCTCTGGGGGTCGCTCAGACGGCCGAGGTACTCAACCTCATCGAGCGTTTGCGCGACCGCGACCACGGCGTCGTGATGATCAGCCACAATATGGAGGACGTGCGTGCCGTTGCCGATCGCATCGTCGTGCTCAGGCTGGGGCGAAACAACGGCATCTTCTATCCCGAGGCGTCAAATCAGGAACTAGTCAGTGCCATCACTGGCGCGTCCGACAATGCCGTATCGCGGCGCGCCAGCCGCCTCGCCTCAGAAGAAAATCAGCCGATCCCGGGAGGGCAACCATGACCGTCGATACCAAGTCCCCGGCGTCGAGCGCGGGGCCAATAGATCGCGCGGATGAGCGCCTCAAAGACGAAAGTGGGGTTTCCGGCTCCATCCGCGCCTTCATCGACCGGGTGCGTTCGGGCGATCTCGGCTCGCTCCCCGTGATCATAGGGCTGATCGTCATCTCGGTGATCTTCCAGTTTATCAATCCGATCTTTCTATCGGCGAACAATCTGGTCAACCTCCTCTTCGACTGCTCGACCATCGGGGTGATCTCGCTCGGCATCGTGTGCGTCCTGATGCTTGGCGAAATCGACCTTTCAGTGGGTTCAGTCAGCGGTCTAGCGTCTGCGCTTCTCGGCGTGCTCTGGGTCAACAGCGGCTGGCCACTGCTTGGGGCGATAGCAATGGCGCTCGTCGCCGGCGCGCTGATCGGCTCGATCTACGCCTTCCTATACAACCGATTCGGGATGCCGAGCTTCGTCTCCACCTTGGCTGGCCTGCTCGCAGTGCTTGGTCTCCAACTGTACCTCTTGGGCTCGACCGGCTCGATCAACCTGCCCTACGATTCGGCACTCGTGAGTTTCGGCCAGACGCTGGTCATGCCCGACTGGCTATCCTACCTGCTGGTGGCCGCTGTCGGTATCGCGATCTTTGTGACCCGAATACGGACATCCGTAAGGCGCCGCGGTGCGGGTCTTTCGTCGTCTTCAACCGGCGCAGCCGTGCTCCAGGCAGTAGTGATCACCGCGTTGCTCGCCCTCGTAGTCATCTATCTCAACCAGTCGCGCGGCGTCCCTTGGATGTTCGGCCTTTTTGTCGGACTTGTGGTTCTGATGAACTATGCTTTTACGCGGACGCAGTGGGGCCGCGCCATGACGGCCGTCGGCGGCAATCGCGAGGCGGCGCGCAGGGCCGGCATCAACGTCAAGCGGATCTATGCATCGGCCTTCGTGCTGTGCGCAACGCTAGCTGCCGCTGGCGGCCTACTGGCGGCAGCACGGCTCGCCGCCTCCAGCCAGCAGGCCGGTACAGGCGACGTCAACCTCAACGCCATCGCGGCGGCCGTGATCGGTGGGACCAGCCTTTTCGGAGGGCGCGGCAGCGCCTATTCTGCGTTGCTCGGCATCATCGTCATCCAGGCGATCGCCAGCGGCCTGACGCTGCTCGATCTCTCGTCTTCGCTTCGCTATATGATCACTGGGGGTGTCCTCGCGATCGCGGTCATCGTCGACTCCCTTGCGCGGCGCTCACGCTTGTCGCACGGCCGGGCCTGAAGGAGGCAAACCGATGGCACAAGAACTCATCGGGAAGGTCGCGGCCGTCACGGGCGCGGCGTCCGGCATAGGCCTCGAATGCGCACGGGCCATGCTGGCGGCCGGCGCACGAGTGGCGCTGGTCGATCGGGCGGCGGACCGGCTGAGCGAACTCTGTGCGGAGATCGGCTCTCAGGCCTTCCCGGTTGTGGTCGACCTCCTGGACCCTAGGAGCGTGGCCGGAATGATGCCAACCATCCTGGAGAAGAGCGGCCGGCTCGATATTTTCCACGCCAATGCCGGCGCCTATATCGGCGGTGACGTGCTGGAAGGCGACCCCGACGCGTGGGATCGTATGCTTAACCTCAACATCAACGCAGCCTTCCGTACGATCCATGCCGTGTTGCCGCACATGGCGGAGCGCAAGACCGGCGACGTGATCGTTACGAGTTCAGTGGCGGGTGTCGTGCCGGTGGTCTGGGAACCGGTCTACACTGCCTCCAAATTCGCCGTGCAAGCTTTCGTCCATACGCTCCGCAGGCAGGTTTCAAAACACGGTATACGGGTCGGCGCCGTTTTGCCCGGGCCGGTAGTGACGGCGTTGCTAAGCGACTGGCCCAAGGCGAAGATGGACGAGGCGCTCGCCAACGGCTCGCTAATGGAGCCGAAGGAGGTAGCTGACGCGGTGATGTTCATGTTGACCCGGCCAAGGAACGTCGTGATCCGCGACCTTGTTATCCTGCCGAACAGCGTGGATCTTTGAGGCGACGGGCAATGGCCGAACACTTCATAGGCATTGATGTCGGAACCGGCAGTGCTCGCGCCGGTTTGTTCGACGCCACTGGCAAGTTGCTCGCCTCGGCCAAGGCCGAAATCCGCATATGGCGCGAGCCGGGGGATATCGTCGAACAGTCAAGCGACGATATCTGGCGCGCCGTCTGCGGCAGCGTACGCGAAACGCTCGCTGCAGCGGCCATCGATCCGATATCCGTTGCCGGAATTGGGTTCGACGCGACCTGTTCGCTCGTCGTGCTGGGCAAGGGCGGCGCGCCGGTCGCGGTCGGACCGTCGGGTGATCCCGCTCGCAACGTCATCGTCTGGATGGATCACCGAGCGACCGATCAAGCGCGGCGGATCAACACCACCGGCGCCAATGTGTTGCGCTATGTCGGCGGCACGATCTCGCCGGAAATGGAAACACCGAAGCTGCTCTGGCTAGCGGAAAAGCTGCCCCAGACCTTCGAGGCGGCATGGCAATTCTTCGACCTGACCGACTTCCTCACTTGGCGCGCGACCAACAACCTGGCGCGGTCCATGTGCACAGTTACCTGCAAATGGACCTACCTGGCGCATGAGCAACGCTGGGATGGCGACTATTTCCGCGCCGTGGGGCTTGGCACTATCGCCGACAAAGGTTTTGCCCGTATCGGCACCGAAATCGTTCCCGGCGGCACGCCGCTCGGATTGGGGCTGACGCGCGAAGCCGCCGGTGAACTTGGGCTCAACCCGGGAACCGCAGTGGCTGCGGGACTGATCGACGCACATGCCGGCGGTATTGGAACAGTCGGCGCACGGGGTGGACCGGGAACCGTACTGACCCGCATGGCCTATGTGTTCGGAACCTCAGCATGCACCATGACGACCACCGAACGCCCGGCCTTCGTCAAGGGCGTCTGGGGTCCATACTTTTCGGCGATGATCCCTGGACTTTGGCTGATCGAGGGCGGTCAATCCGCTGCGGGTGCGGCGATCGACTATCTGGTGCTACTCCATCCGGCAGCACAGGGTGCGGCGACACTCGCTGCGGCTGACAAAATTGGACTCCCCGCCTGGCTGGCGCGCGAAGCCGAGACGCGCGGCGGTTCGGTCGCGGTGGAGAGACTTGTCGACTGCCTGCATGTTGTCCCAGAGTTTCTCGGCAACCGCGCACCTTTCGCTGACCCAGACGCGCGGGCGCTTGTGGCTGGGATGGGCATGGACTCCGGTATCGAGAGCCTTATCGGTCTATATATTGCGGGCTTGTGCGGTCTCGGATATGGAGCGCGGCAGATCATCGCCGCGCAACAGGCGGAAGGCATTCCGACCGACACGATCGTGGTCAGCGGCGGTGCCGGGCAAAGCCTGCTCGTGCGGCAGATACTTGCCGACGCAACCGGTCTTACTGTCGCCGCTTCTACGTCGCCGGAACCGGTGCTGCTCGGGTCCGCCATTCTTGCCGCAACCGCCGCCGGCCGTTTTGGCAATATCCCAGAAGCGATGGACGCGATGTCCGAGCTGAGCGAAATCTGTGTGCCCGACCCCGCGACGGTTGACTGGCATTTGAAACGCTTCGTCGCGTTCAAAGCCCTTCAAAAAGTCGGTCGCGAGATCAGGGGCTGACCTTTCCGCGCTCTTGAGTTGTGCCACTGTAGACGCCGAACATCCCAGCCCTCGACAGTGACGTTATCTTCCCGGTGCAGAAAGCTGAAAATCGGGTGTCCACAGAGGGTTTTGCGCGACTGCTGTGCGAGATACGCTCCCTGAGCGCCCGCCTTGGGTCAGTTAGAGGCGTTGATCTTACCTCGCTGAATGTCCGCCTATAGCGTTCTGAATGCCACAAGCTGACGGTCGGCTTACGGCCCGAAGATGACCTACATCCGCTTGAACCCGATCGGCGGCATGGATCGTTTTTTCGTGAATCCGCACAGGTCGCCGCGAATTTGCCACCATCGGGAATTTCAGATGGGCGGGGTTTGAGCGGGTCGCACGAAGGATATTGCGCAGATGTCGAAGTTGCTCAGCGCGTTCGTCAACCGCCTGTCGGTACAGGCCACGCGTCTAACGACGGCAAAGCCAGCGTGCACGGGCTTCAAAGCCAAGTCGATGACTATGTCCCCTCCGCCACGCTCGTCCAAGGTCGGGCCGTACAGGCCCGCTCCTGACCATTGGCTTCGCCAATCGCACCTTTGAAGGGTGATGGCGATGAGCAACCTTTCCAACTTCGAGCGCGCGAAGGCGCGTGAGAAATTGCGATCGGCTGAGGCGGCACTGAAGCAATCACGAGATCTGCTCGGCGACAAGACAAGACCTCGCGGCCTCGGGATCAACATT
>JBEVEP010000068.1:0-17128 GCA_040512755.1 Mesorhizobium sp. | reverse complement strand
CTGATCGTTGAGGTCGACGGTGGGCAGCACTCGGAGTCACGACGCGATGCCGCAAGGGACCGGCATTTCGAAACGCAGGGGTTCCGGACGATCCGATTCTGGAACGACGAGATTGAGCGCAATCTCGATGCGGTGTGTCTTGCCATCCTGAGCGAGGCGCAGCGCTCGGGCGAATGATTCCCGGCTTTTGCGCCTGCGGAAAAAAACAATCCCCTCTCTTGCGGCTGCGATGCCACCGCCAATCGCCTGCATCAACAATCAGCGGAAACGCACGCGCAGGCGTATCTCCCCCCTTGCGGGGGAGAAAGGATTTTCATGATCTTAGCGAAGCTAAGTCATAGAAAATCCAAGAGAGGGGATCACCCAATGCGCTCAACAAGACCGCCGGATGTAGGGCGCAGTCATCCGGCAGGCGGACCTATTCTACCGGGTTCTTGAGCGCCATGGCCTGCATGATCGCCGGCCCGAGAATGACCGCGAACAGGACGGGCAGGAAGAAGAGGATCATCGGCACCGTGAGCTTGGGCGGCAGGGCTGCCGCCTTCTTCTCGGCCTCGTTCATGCGCATTTCGCGGCTTTCATTGGCGAGCACGCGGAGCGCCTGGGCAACCGGCGTGCCGTAGCGCTCGGCCTGGATCAGCGCTTGCGCCACGGATTTCACGCTTTCGAGCCCGGTACGGCTGGCGAGGTTTTCATAGGCGACCTTGCGTTCCTGCAGAAACGAAAGCTCGGCATTGGTCAGCACGAATTCCTCGGCGAGCTCCACCGACTGCGAGCCGATCTCTTCCGAGACCTTGCGGAACGCCGCCTCGACGGACATGCCCGATTCCACGCAGATCAGCATGAGGTCCAAAGCATCCGGCCAGGCGAGCTGGATCGACTTCTTCCGCTTCGCAGCGCGGTTTGAGACATAGAGCAGCGGCGCGTAGAAGCCGCCATAGGCGACGACAACGCAGACGAAAACCCTGATCATCGGCGTCTGTTCAGGCAGACCGCCGAGCGCAAACAGATAGACCGCCGCCAGCGCGAAACCGACAAAAGGAAGGATGAGCCGGAAGAAGAGGAACTTCGTCAGCGGGTTCTGGCCCCGGAAGCCGGCATTCTTCAGCTTGGCGAGCGTATTCTCGTCGGCGAGCGCGCGCCTTAGGTCGAGGCGCTCGACGATGCTGCGCACGCGCGATTCCTCCTCGCGCAGGCCGCCCTTGCGGCGCCGGTCGGATTCGGCTGCCAGGCGCGCGCGCTGCTTGGCGCGAAGTTCCTCCCGCTCCAGCGCAACGGCTTTCATGCGCGTCTTCATCTGGTTTCCGCTGAGCGCGGGAAGCATCGTGAAGACGGTGGCGAAAACGGCAATGCTGACGAGCAATGCGATGAGAAAGGATGGATCGGTCAGCGATTTTACGACGTCGTCGGTCATCTTGTTCTAGACCTCGAAATTCATCATTTTGCGCATCACGAAGATGCCGATCGACATCCAGATGCCCGAGCAGCCAAGGACCATGTGGCCTGTGCTCGTCACGAAGAGCGGCATGATGTAGTTGGGGCTCGACAGGTAGACGAGGAAGCCGACGATGAACGGCAGCGCGCCGATAATCATGGCGGATGCCTTGGCTTCCATCGACAGCGCCTGAACCCTCGCCTTCATCTTCTTGCGGTCGCGAAGAACGCGCGAAAGGTTGCCAAGCGCTTCCGACAAATTGCCGCCGGCCTGCTGCTGGATCTGGATCACGATGCCGAAGAAACTTGCCTCGGGGCAGGGCATCGTCTCGCCCATGCGCAATGCGGCCTCGGGAATGGAAAGTCCAATCTGCTGGGACTCCACGATGCGGCGGAATTCCGAGCGCACCGGTTCCGGCGATTCCGCGGCGATCAGACGGATGCCGTCATTCAGCGGAAGCCCCGATTTCACCGCACGAACGATCACGTCCAGCGCGTTGGGAAATTCCTGCAGGAACGCCTTCACGCGGCGCGACCGCTTGAAGGCGATAACCCAGCGCGGCAGGCCGACGACGCCGGCAAGCAGCGCGCCAGGCAGTAGAATGAGCGGCGCGCCCGCCACGAAGGCAAGCAGCGTGACAACCAGCCCGCTAACCACCGAATAGAGATAGAAGCGCTCGACGGACATCTGCGAGCCGGCCTGCCGGAGCTGCATCCGGAGCGGCGGTTTGCGGATGTTGCGGTCCTTGGACTTCTGCTTGTCGTCGAGTTCCTTCAACGTGTCCTGCACGGTCTTGCGGCGCTTTGCGACCTCGGCAACCCGGTCCCGCGACGCCTTGACCTGTGCCTTGTCCGCATCCGAACGCTTGACCGTCTCCAGGCGCTTGCCGACGTTCTTCTCATCCGCGATCGTCTTGAAAAGAAATGCGTAGGCGATCGCGCCGGCGCTGGAGCCGGCAAGAAGCACGAACGCCAAAATCGAACCATCGATGCCGAACATGGCCGCCCCCCGTGCGCTGGAGCAGTCAGAGTTTGACCGCTCTAACTCCTTGTTTTGACGCAATTCCGGACGGAAAACCGGTTTCCGCTTTTCCGGGAATTGCTCTAGATCACGACGATTTCTATTGGAGTCATCACCGTGCTCTAACTCTTTGATTCCCGCATGATCTTTTCCGAAAACCGCTACGCACTTTTCGGGATCATGCTCTACTCGACGCGCTTCTCCATAGCCTCGAGGGCTGCGGCGAGCCGCTGCTCCTCGCCGTAATATCTGGCGCGATCCCAGAAGTGCGGCCGACCGATGCCCGTCGAATTGTGCTGCCCGATCAGCCGGCCCGAGGCGTCCTCGCCCTTGATGTTGTAGAGCACCAGATCCTGCGTGATGATGACGTCGCCTTCCATGCCGATCACTTCGGTGATGTGGGTGATGCGGCGCGAGCCATCGCGAAGGCGCGCAGCCTGGATGATGACGTCCACCGAGCCGACGACGATTTCGCGCACCGTCTTCTGGGGCAGCGAATAGCCGCCCATGGCGATCATCGATTCGATACGGTTGAGGCATTCGCGCGGCGAGTTCGAGTGGATCGTGCCCATCGAGCCATCGTGGCCGGTGTTCATCGCCTGCAGAAGGTCGAACACCTCCGGTCCGCGCACCTCGCCAACGATGATGCGTTCCGGACGCATGCGCAGGCAGTTCTTTACGAGATCGCGCATCGTGACCTCGCCTTCGCCTTCGAGGTTCGGCGGGCGGGTTTCGAGACGCACCACATGCGGCTGCTGCAACTGGAGTTCCGCGGAGTCCTCGCAGGTGATCACGCGCTCGTCGCGGTCGATGTAGTTGGTCAGGCAGTTCAGCAGGGTCGTCTTGCCGGAGCCGGTGCCGCCGGAGATGACGATGTTGCAGCGGACGCGGCCGATGATCTTCAGGATCTCGGCGCCCTCCGGCGAGATCGCGCCGAACCGCACGAGTTGATCGAGCGTCAGCTTGTCCTTCTTGAACTTGCGGATCGTGAGCGCCGTTCCGTCGATCGCCAAAGGCGACGCAATGACGTTGACGCGCGATCCGTCCGGCAGGCGCGCGTCGCAGATCGGGCTCGACTCGTCGACGCGCCGGCCGACCTGGCTGACGATGCGCT
The DNA here is from genome assembly GCA_040512755.1 of Mesorhizobium sp. GTDB lineage: Bacteria > Pseudomonadota > Alphaproteobacteria > Rhizobiales > Rhizobiaceae > JBEVEP01. The sequence continues at coordinate 13,559 of JBEVEP010000068.1, read as the reverse complement.
GACAGATGTTCAGAAGCTGCTGGTTGTCACGGAAGCGGATGCTGGTCGGCTCGACCTTGCCGTTGACTTCGATGAAGACCTGCCGCGAGCCGTTCACCATGATGTCGGCGATGTCGTCGCGCGCCAGAAGCGGCTCCAGTGGACCGTAGCCCAGGACGTCGTTGCAGATGTCCTCGAGAAGCTCCTCCTGCTCGGCAATCGACATCGCGAAATTCTTGATCGCGATGATGTCGTTGACGATGTCGCGGATTTCCTCACGGGCGGCGTCCGGCTCGAGCTTGGCGAGCTGCGACAGGTCGATCGTGTCGATAAGCGCTGAAAAGACCTGGGACTTGGTATCATAGTAGGTATCGCTGCGCTCGCGCTGGACACTGCGCGGTTCGGGCGCCAGAGGCGGCGCCGCGACCGGCGCCCGCGACTGCGGCGGCTGAGCCTGTGACGAACCCGGGCGCGACTCGGGCGAGCGCGGCGGGGCCGCCACGGCCACGCCTCCTGCCGGTTGCGTCGCGGATGGGGACGGACGCAACTCCGGCGTTCCGCGGCTTGAACTGTCGTTGCCTCGTTTTCCAAACATGCCGGATTACCGCCCGCGAATCGTCACTTCTTGCCCAGTTTCAGCTTGCCGATCAGACTTTCGAGACCGGTTTTCTTTTTGGCCTTGATCTCGCTTCGCCCGGTCAGGATGTGTGCCATCTCGTTGATCATCTGGGAGATTGCATGCTTGGCGTCCGTTTCGCCCAGCATGCGTCCATTGTTCGAAGCATTGCCGAAGAGCTGCGGATCGAACGGAAGCACAGCCATGGGCTGGATTCCGAGCGGCTCGGCAAAATCGGCGGCGGTGATCTCGGGGCGTTTCGGAACACCGGCCTGGTTGATCACCAGCTTCGGCGGCAGGTCGTTCGGCCTCAGCTTTTTCAGCATGTCGACGATATTTTTCGTGTTGCGCAGGTTCGCAAGCTCGGGCGTGGCCGTAATGACGATCTCGTCCGCCTTCATCAGCGTGTTCTTCGTCCATCCGTTCCAAGCATGAGGAATGTCAAGAACGATGACCGGCGCGCTGCGCTGTGCCGTGTCGATCAGATGTGTGAACGCATCGGGATCGAAATCATAGACGCGGTCGAGCGTCGAAGGAGCGGCAAGCAGCGACAAATGCTCCGCGCAGGTCGCCAGCAACCGGTCGAGATAGACCTCGTCGATGCGTTCCGGCGCGAACACCGCCTCGGCAATGCCTTGCGCGGGATCCTGGTCGAAGTTGATGTTGGCTGTCCCGAACGCCAGGTCCAGGTCGGCGACGACCACCTCCGAACCGAACAGCGACGACATGGCCCACGCCGCATTGTGCGCAAGCGTGGATGACCCGACGCCGCCCTTTGCGCCGATGAAGGCGATGGACCGGCCGATCGGCTCGGCCTGGGGATCGACAAAGATCGATGAGATCACGCCGACGATGTCGGCCATCGAGATCGGAGCGACGATATACTCGGAAATCCCCGAACGGATCAGTTCGCGATAGAGCCAGACGTCGTTGTAGTGGCCGATGACAACGACCTTGGAATTCGAATCGCAGAATTCGGCCAGTTGCTTCAGCGCCTCGATCAGGTCCCTGGGTTCGCGCCGGGATTCGAGGATGATCAGATTGGGCGTCGGCGCGGTCTGGTAGAATTCGATGGCCGTCGAGATGCCGCCCATGTGAACCTTCACATGCGCCTTCGTCATGCGCCTGTCTTCGCCGGCGCGCTCGATGGGAATAGCGACGCCTTCTGTCTCGCAGAAAGCCTGGATCGAAATGCGCGGCACTGGCCGCAGGGCCCTCAGCGACATGGTGTCGGATCGCGTCGAATCCGCTTCGTCCTGTTCGGTCTCGTAGGCCAGGTTGCTCATCTTGTCGTTTCCTTCCTCGACCAATGCCGGCGATAACTCCAGTGGCTTCCACTTTTGAACCGTCTGCATCGCCCCTCACCTGCCTGCCGGCATCCTCTCCCCGCAAGCGGGTAGAGGAGCGCTGACAGCGCCGACGGCGCCGAAATTTGCAGCGTTGGCGATTTGCGAAATCCGCGATGAGGGCGTCTCTTCTCCCCGTTCCACGGGGAGAAGTGCCCGGCAGGGCGATGAGGGGCGGGGCACGATCGGTCAAACATGACAGCCACTGGTATAACTACTCGTCAGAAGAAGACTTCCCGCTGCGGCGGCTCGACCCATGACGGAGCGACCCGATAGCGATTGATGACAACATCGCGCCGCTCCGCATCGATTGGCGATTGCTTGCGTGGCCCAAGGAGATCCGCCGGATTCGAAACCTGGGCCGCAAGGTTGTTCTGATAGGAGCAGCCGAAATTCGCATAGTGCTTGTTCTCGGCGCTGTTCTGGAGGATGTCCTCCGGCCACCGGCCGCACTTTCCCGTCTGGGCCCGCATTGACGTGAAAGTCACGCGGATGGGCGCGGATGTCTCCGCCGACGAGGCCTGGTAGGACCTGATGGCTATCCTGGATTTCGGTACGCCATTGGCCACAGCCACACGGGCGAAGCCTTTGGCGGTATGCGATGCCGCGGCGTGGTTTGCCGAACCTGACGGCACGATGATCGAGAGCACCGGCGCGGCGCCGGGGTCATAGTTTGCCAGAAAACCCTCGAGCGCCTCCCGCTGCTGTTCGGTCATGCCGCGATCGCCTGCGCCGACCGGGAGGTCGAGAACCTCGTCCTGCTGTCCGATGAAGATCGGGTGATTTGTCCGGTAGTCGTCAGGTACCGCGCCAACGGTGATGCTGTCGCGCTGCGCGCATCCCGACAGCAGAGCCACCGCAAGAGCCGCGACGACCGATCCATTGCAGAGTGCCCGCCTTAGCCCAGTGGCGGCCATTTTCGATCGTTTGTGTCGCCCCTCATCGCCCTGCCGGGCACTTCTCCCCGTAAAACGGGGAGAAGTGACGCCTTCATTTCGGATTTCGCCAGTCGCCAACGCTGTGAATTTCAGCGCCGCCGGTGCCGCCAGCGCTCCTCTACCCGCTTGCGGGGAGAGGATGCCGGCAGGCAGGTGAGGGGGTCGAGCAGAGGACTCAAAAGTAGGAGCCACTGATATTAGCCCGATCCCCCCGGTTCCCCCATAGCATTTCAAATCGTCAAACATGCCCGCCCCCAATCACTTGTAGATATAGCCGACCACACCGTGGTACCGGCCGTTGGGTCTATTCGTCCGCATCGTGCCGTAGACCCGGTTGACGCGGCCGAGAAACATCCCGGCGCCGTCACTTGCGGCATTGAAATTGTCATCCGGCTTGGCAAGCGCCGTCCGCTCGACCGGACGCGCGAGATACGGCGTCACGATGATGACGAGCTCCGTCTCATTGCGGACGAAGTCGCGGCTGCGGAAAAGCGTCCCGAGAACCGGTATCTTGGACAGGCCGGGAAGCCCGTTGATCGCCTGCCTGATGTCGTCGCGGACAAGCCCGGCGATCATCATGGAGCCACCCGACGGCAGTTCCACAGTCGTGTCGGCCAGGCGCTTGCGGATCGACAGCATGTTGGCGCCCGGCACGCCCTTCAGTCCGGTCGAAAGCCCGACGGAACCCTCGGTCGTCGGCTCCGAAACGGCGGTCCTGATCTTCAGGCTGATGCGGCCGGGAGACAGCACGACTGGCTGGAATTCGAGGCCGATGCCATATTCGAGCTTTTCGATGTCATAGGTGATTGTGTCGGACTCGCCCTTTGTCTGATCGCCCTGACTGACGGACTGGCCGCTGACCAGATTGAACTCGCCGCCCACCTGGAAGGTCGCCTTCTCGCCAGAGACGGCGGTCAAGGTAGGCTCCGCAAGGGTCTTCATCACCCCGGCCTGCTCCATGGCGTTGATGAAGGCGGTGAGCACGGACGTTCCGAGCGCGAGCTGGGAATTGGACAGCGGTTTGCCGAGCCCCATGATGTTGTCGCTGATCGCAGCCCAGCTGATGCCGCTGCTGGCGTCGGAGCCGATCAGGTTGACGCCAAGCTGCTTCATCACGGACCGGCTGACTTCAGCGACCGTGACCTTGAGTGTGACCTGGTCCTCGCCGATGATCGTGAGCAGATTGACGATCTGGCTGATCTGGCGTGTCTGGTCCGGGTTGTTGATGTCGACGCCGCCATTGGGCGATCCGCCGGCAGCAGTCAAAGAATATTGACCTGTTGTCGCCTCACCGCCCGTGACGAAGATCTGCGCAAGCTGCGCTGCGCGCGACGCATCGAGCGGCGTCTCGACGGTACCGGTCAGGACCACGTTGTCATTGATGAGCTCGACGGTGATATCGGAGTTCGGAATGAACCGCCTCAGATGGTCCTCCAGTCCCGCGACATCGCGCTCGATGACCAGGTCGAGGCTGGCGATCTGCTCGCCATTAGGCCCGAAGACAAAGATGTTCGTCTCGCCGACCTGCTTGCCGAAGAGGTAAATCCGGCGGGCAGTACGGGTGACGGCATCGGCCACGCTCGGATTGGCGACAAGGATGTCGTAGGCATCACTCGGGAGATCGATGACGACGGATTTATTCAGGCCGAGCTTGATCCTTTGGGCTTCGACGGAGGACCCATTCTGCGCCGTTCCGTTGTACGCACCGCTGTCCGCCGCCTTGGCGCCCATGCCGGTCATCGCACTTCCGAGCGCGAGATGCACGGCGGCTGCGAATGCCACGCCCCAGCGCGCTTTAACCATGCGCGAAAGGCCAGTCGTCCTGACCGCGTGTTGGCGAGTTCTTGATATCATTTCCTTGCCCCCACTTCGGAAACTTCGCCTGATCTGATCAACCGCACCGTGCCGCGGCGACCGTTGCCCGAGACGAGATAGTCGGCTTCGCCGCCGGGTTTTTCCTGCGCGTCGGCGGTGGAGCGAAGCGCCAGCGTCAGCCGGTCAGCCATCTGTTGCGCAACCGTAATAATCTCGGACTGCTGGGGCGTGAGCTCCAGCGTGGCGGTGTCACCGACCTTGACCTTACGTCCCTCTTCGTCCTCCTGAATCATCTGGTCGATCGCCAGAACACGAATGTTCTTCAGGATTGTTTCGGTGATGAAACCTTCCCCTCCCGACACGCCCTGTGAGCGGCGCGTCATGATAACGTCCACATAGTCATTGGGAAGAATGAAGCCGCCGGCCGATGTGTCGGCGGCAATCTGGGTAGCGATCGCCCGCTTCCCCGACGGCAGGATGGATGACATGAAGCTCTGGCCCTGGCCAATCAGCTTGGAGCGCCGCAGAGGCTCACCGCTGTACATGGCGATCCGCGCGATGGAGCCCTTCAACTGGTCCAGCGCGTCGGCTTCGGCATCCCGCGTGATGAAATTGGCGCCAACGGCATCGGTGGGCCAATCCTGCCAGCGGATCTGACCGTCGACGGTCGCGCCCATCGGCACGTCGCCGGAGAGGACCAGAACCTTCGTGAGAGCCAATGCGGGTTTGTCCGGCGCCGCCGCTACGGCAATCGCCTGGGGAGCCCCAGACATTTTCTTTGCGATGTAGCCGGCACCCCCTGCCGCTGCCACCGCCACGCTCAATATGATCAGCCGTGACGCCGCCATTTTCGGACCCCCCTCCGAAATTCACTTTGCCCGGGGAGGACACTGCAGCGGCAATCGTCAAATTAGAGTTAACGCAATACTTATGGTCGTGATTAATTTAAGGTTTATGGAAATGCCTCGAATTCGGCCAAGCCGGGTGGCCCAGCAGGGTGATGCGCCCGGTCGGGCGGATGGCTATAGCGCCGTCAACCGATCTATCGCCCACTGCACAAGGGCGGTGTCCGGAAAGGCCATGAGGCCGCCGATGCCGAGCGCGATGCCATAGGGGATGCCGACATCCTTGTCGGCAAAATGGTGCAGGACACTGTTCGGGCCCATGTGGAGCGACAGTCCCGATCTGCGGTACCGCAATATCGCGATCGTCAGCACGCCTCCCAGGACCGCCGAAGTGAGCAGATAGCCGAGAAGCTGGTGGCTAAAGCCCATCCATACCGCCGTTGCCGCGAGCAGTTTCGCATCCCCGCCACCCAGCCCACCGAAAGCGAAGAGACCGAACGTCACTGCCAGCACCAGGGTCCCGGCAGCGAAATGCCAGGCTAGCGCGGACCAGTCCATTCCCGTCAATGGCGCGACGATGGCAAAGGTCAACAAGAGCACAGCTGCAACGGTGTTCGGGATCGTCATGGAGAGCCCGTCAGAGATCGCCGCGTATGCCATGCAGAATGGAAAGACAACGAAGATGAGCGCTTCGAGCATGTGACCCCCCCGTCAACGGCCGAGCTGACCCCGCGCAATTTAAGGCCGGCCCGCTTAAGCAAGGATGAAGCGCGTTAGAGCGGATTTCCTCGCTTAAAACAGAAGGCCGCCCCCATGGGACGGCCCTCCTTTTCCAGCAAGCTGGAAGCTGACGCTTAGTCTACAGCTGTGTCCAGCTCGTCCGCGACATCGTTGAAGAGGGCGTCGAGGCTGGTTCCCACTGCCCGGGCGCCGACCATGATTGCAAGTGCGATGAGGGCGGCGATCAGGCCATATTCGATGGCAGTCGCGCCGGATTCGTCTTTCACAAAACGCGCAAAAAGCTTAGACATTCGAGAGCTCCTACTCCACGTGTTAACAGCACTTCCGTCAACTGTTCTTGGTGCGTCGATCGGATGAGGCCAATCTAACGGGGAGCTCTTTCATCCAGCTTAAGAAACAGCCTTACCGAATTCTTTCCGGTCCAAGACATCGGTCGTGGTTAATCGACGCCTAAAATAAGCATTCAATTGTATTGCCGGGAAAAGCAGGCTTCTGTGCGGGGCTTTTGCGGCAGTCTCGCGCGCCTGATTCCGGACTTAACCGTTGGTTCACCAATATCGTTCATCTTCGTTGAACGCTTCATGCCGGGGGGTTGCATGCGTCCGACACAGTTTTCAGGAATTTCCATCCTGCGCGCCGCTCTGGTCTGCTGCGGGGTTGCAATGGCCGCAGGCCAGGCCTCTGCCGAGACGGGCATCGAGGTGACGATGCACCAAGCGCGCATCGTCAAGCTCACGCGCGCGGCCGATACGATTATTGTCGGCAATCCAATGATCGCCGACGCATCGGTGCAGGATGCCCACACGATCGTGCTGACGGGCAAGGGCTTTGGCGTCACCAACCTGGTCGTTCTGGATGAAGCCGGCATCCCGGTCATCGATGAACAGGTGACGGTCGTGCGGCAAACGGCCCAGTCTGTCCGTATATACAGGCGTGCCGCGATCCAGACGCTCTCCTGCACGCCTTACTGCGAAGGCTCCTTTAAGAGCGAAGCTGAACAGTCTTCCGACGCTCAGATCGGCGGCCAGTGAGGATGAGTTCCTGCGGCTGGCGCTCGCCGGTGGTTAGCTTCCGGTAAAGCGCGGCACGAAGTTTCGAACAAACATCCAAACCGGAACGAAACGTATTTTGAATATTGTCCTTGCCGATACCGATTGAGATTGGCAGGGGCTCGAAATGGGTATTGGACGCAGTCAGGAGACCGCGCGGCCGGACGCCGCAGCGCGCAGTTCAAACATTCTCTCGCGCTTTCTGCACGACACAAGCGGCAGCACCGCGATCGAATTCGCCAAGCTGGCCATCCCTTTCGCAGCTCTCACATTCGCCATCCTCGAAACCTGCATTTCCTTCGCCGGACAGCAGGTCGTCGCGAATGCCACCGACAATCTGGCGCGGCAATTGCGCACCGGCCAGATCAAGGCGGCCGACCTGACCGAGGCGAGTCTCAGGAAACTCATCTGCGATCAGATCGAGGTGATCGTCGCCACCGGTTGCCCCGGACTTGAGGTCGATCTGCGCACCCGGCCGACTTTTGCGCAGCTGGCCGCCCTGCCCCTGCCCTTGACGGGTAGCGGCGAGGAACGGGAAATCGATACGGAGAACATCGAATTCGAACCGGGACTTTCGATGGAGAAGAACATGCTCAGGGTTCTTTATCCGTGGCCGGTCATGACCGATCTCATGCGCGAGAGATTGTCCAACCTGAAGGGGCACAAGACCCTGCTTTTCGCGACCGCCACCTGGCAGAACGAACCTTTTGACGATTGAACGAGGGGCAAATGGTGAGCACGTCGAACAAGGCCGGGCTGCTTGGCTTCTTTTATGGCGGTTCCCGGGCGGCGCTGGGGCGCGCGAGGAACCGGGTAGTGCAGCTCCTCTCCGACAGACGGGGCGTGGCGGCGATTGAATTCGCCTTCGTCGCGCCGCTGCTGTTGATGACTTATCTCGCATCGATGGAGATTTCGCTCGCCATCGAGGCCAGCAAGAAGGTCAGCCGGGCCGCAAGCATGGTCGCCGACCTGATCGCCCAGCAGCCTACAATGTCCAAGGCGGAGATCGAGGCCATTATGGCCATCGGCGGATCGCTCCTGCAGCCCTACAATCGATCGGGACTGACGATCACTGTCACCGCCATCGCGATCGGCAACGAATCCACGCCTCAGGTGAAGGTCGCGTGGTCGCGTATGCTTGAAAAGGGCGAACCGAAGGCAGGCGTTGCCGCCGGGACGGCGACGACCGTGCCCGAGAAGCTGAAAATCGCCGGGAGCTTCCTCGTCAAGGTGGAAAGCGTTCTGGAGTACAAGCCGGTCATCGCATGGTCGGACAGCCAGAAGGCTTCCCTCGGTCTCGTCGCCGCGATCGGGGAGATGACCATGAAGGACACCTACCATCTGCGGCCCCGGATGAGCCAGACCATCCCCTGCGGCGACTGCTATAACTGAGCGCGTCTGCTGGTCGCCGCAACTCACATTCAACGCAGCATTTCCAACGCAGCATTGCGGTTCGGGAGGCGAACCCCGCGCACGCACTAAATCCGGATTAATTGCCGGCTTGGTCGATAACCTCCCCCTCTCCGTCTCGCTTCGCTCAACACCTCTCCCTAAAGGCAGGGCAATCGCATATGGGACGTTGGTGACTTGCGGCGAATACTCCTCGCTGTCGTCCTACTCGACCGCGTCAGTGGGCGGAGCGGACGGTGTGGGCGAGGATGTCGACAAGGGGGAACGCCACTCGCTAGTCTCCATCGTTAGAAGATTGCCATATGCGATTTCCCTGCCCCTAAAGGGGTGGAGGAAGGGCATGAACTCGCCGCGACCAGCGCCCTTCCTCGCCCCCTTCAGGGGGAGAGGTGTCGAGCGAAGCGAGACGGAGAGGGGTTATTGGGCATCTGTTAACCCGATTCAATGCCGTGTCCCCAGGCCTGACGAATTGCCAAGCGCTCCGATCGATCCTATGTCTGGGGTGACCTTTTAGAGCGGTGCCTGGCCCATCCCATGAAACGCGCCTTCATCTTCGTTCTGGACTCATTCGGCATCGGCGGGGCCGATGATGCGCCGCGCTTTGGCGACCAAGGCTCCGATACGCTGGGTCATATCGCTGCCGCCTGTTATGCCGGAAAGGCTGACCTGGACGGCGTGCGGGCCGGAAATTTGTCGGTACCCAATATGCAGTCGCTGGGGCTCGCCGAGGCGGCGAGGATCGCGACCGGCCGCCTGCCGGCCGGAATGGGCGGACCTGTGGCGTCAGAGGCCTTTTTCGGCGCTGCCGACGAAATATCGAGCGGCAAGGACACGCCATCGGGACATTGGGAGATCGCGGCTGTACCGGTCACTTTCGACTGGAGCTATTTCCCCCAGGCAGAGCCGACCTTTCCCCCGCAACTGATCGAAGACATCGTGGAACAGGCCGGCCTGCCGGGAATTCTCGGAAACTGCCACGCATCCGGCACGGAAATCATCGAACGCTACGGCGAAGAGCACATTCGGACCGGAAAACCGATTTGCTACACCTCGGCCGATTCCGTTTTCCAGATCGCGGCCCATGAGACGCATTTCGGGTTGGAACGGCTCTACACGCTCTGCAAGACCGTTCGCAAACTTGTTGACCCGCTGAATATAGGACGGGTCATCGCGCGGCCGTTCATCGGAGAAACCGCCGCCACCTTCGAGCGCACGGCGAACCGGCGCGACTATGCCGTCCCGCCTCCCGAACCGACGCTTCTCGATCGGTTGGTCGCCAGGGGCAACCGCGTGATCGGCATCGGAAAGATCGGCGACATATTCGCCCATCGCGGCGTCTCGGAGGTTCGGAAGGCCGCGGGCAACATGGCGCTCTTCGACGCCGCGATGACCGGCATGGACGATGCGGGCGATGGCGACCTGGTCTTTGCCAATTTCATCGACTTCGACACGATGTACGGTCATCGCCGGGATGTCGCCGGCTATGCGGCTGCGCTTGAGGTATTCGACCGGCGTCTGCCGGAAGCGCTGGCCCGCCTGCGGGACGGCGACTTGCTGCTTCTGACAGCCGATCACGGCTGCGACCCGTCCTGGAAAGGAACCGATCACACGCGGGAACGCGTCCCCATCATCGGCACCGGGCCGGGCTTGCGTGGTGGCGACGTCGGCATGCGCACAACTTTCGCCGATATTGGAGCGACGGTGGCCGAGCACCTTGGCCTGGCGCCAGGTCCGCACGGCAAATCCTTCTACGCGACCATCGCCGCCAATGCCTGAGCTTCCCGAGGTTGAGACGGTCCGGCGCGGTCTGCAACCGGTCTTCGAAGGCGCGTTGATCGATCACGTCGAGGCGAGACGGCCGGATCTGCGCTTTCCCCTGCCCGACCAATTTACGGAGCGGCTTGCCGGCCGGAAAGTCACCGCGCTTGGCCGCCGCGCCAAATATCTGACTGCTCATGTGGATGGCGGGCCGATCCTGATCTGCCATCTCGGCATGTCGGGGTCGTTCCGGGTGGAGAGCGAGCAAGACTCCGACCTCCCAGGCGTCTTTCACCACGAACGATCGAAGGACGCGGCTCACGATCATATCGTCTTTCATCTGCGCACGCCCAAAGGGCAGGCGTCGCGCATCGTGTTCAACGATCCGAGACGCTTCGGATTCATGCTTTTTGCCGAGGAAGGGCAACTCGACCGTCACCCGATGCTGGCCAATCTCGGTATCGAACCGACCGGCAATGCCCTTGACGGCGCGCTGCTCAGCCATTTGCTGCATGGACGGCGCGCACCGCTCAAGGCGGCGCTGCTGGACCAGACGCTGATTGCCGGGCTGGGCAATATTTACGTCTCGGAAGCGCTCTGGCGCGCCGGCCTGTCGCCAAGACGGGCTGCCGCAACCATATCCGCGGCCGGCGGCAGGGCGACGCCGCGCAGCACGCGCCTGGCGCAGGCCATCCGCGACGTGATCGCGGAGGCTATCGACGCCGGGGGCTCGTCGCTACGGGATCATATCCGGACGGACGGAACGCTCGGTTACTTTCAGCATTCGTTTTCGGCCTATGACCGCGAGGGGGAGCCTTGTCGGAGGGCTGGCTGCACCGGAACCATCCGGCGCATCACGCAAAGCGGCCGGTCAACTTTCTATTGCCCCACATGCCAGCGTTAGAGGGCCTCTCGCTTTAACGGAATCGACCGGAATTGGGCGTTGCTCCAAACCTTTGTTTGCGCACCGGATTCATCCGAAAACCGCTTCGCACTTTTTGGTTCGATGCTGTAGATAAGCGGACACCGGCCGCTGGCGTCAGCCGAGGAGGAACGACCCATGGATTATGAGACGATCACCGTCGAGGAGCGCGGCAAGGTCGGTCTGATCACGCTGAACAGGCCGAAAGCGCTGAACGCGCTCAATTCCCGGGTGCTCAAGGATCTCGTCGACGCATTGGGGGCGCTCGATGCCAATCCGGGGATCGGGGCCATCGTGATCACCGGTTCGGAAAAGGCCTTCGCCGCCGGCGCCGACATCAAGGAGATGCAGGCCAAGAGCTATATCGAAGCCTACATGGAGGACTGGTTCGCCGGCTGGGAAGGACTGGGCCGCATCCGCAAGCCGATGATCGCCGCGGTGTCCGGCTACGCGCTGGGCGGCGGCTGCGAGCTTGCCATGATGTGCGATTTCATCATTGCAGGCGACAATGCCAAATTCGGTCAGCCCGAAATCACGCTTGGCGTCATGCCGGGGATGGGCGGTTCCCAGCGCCTTACCCGCCTTGTAGGCAAGTCCAAAGCGATGGACATGTGCCTGACGGGACGGATGATGGATGCGGCCGAGGCGGAGCGCTCCGGGCTTGTTTCACGCGTGGTCCCGTCCGCCGAACTCGTCGACGAGGCGCTCAGGATCGGCGCACAGATCGCAGAGTTCTCGCTTCCCGCCGTGATGATGACGAAGGAAGCGGTCAATCGCTCGAATGAATTGACGCTTTCGGAGGGCCTTCGTTTCGAGCGCAGGGTCTTCCACGCGATGTTCGCGCTCGATGACCAGAAGGAAGGCATGGCTGCATTTGCGGAGAAGCGCAAAGCCAAGTTCAGCAATCGCTGACGTCGGACCCGAAAAAGACGGCCGACGGCGTTGACGCCCCGCAAAAGCTACACTATAAGCCGCCACGACTGAGGCGGCCTTCGGCTGCCCATTTTGTTTTTGCGTCTTCCGGTTACATCCGAGGCGCAGCTTACACGGATAGAGAGAGGCATCATGGCCAACACGTCATCGGCCAAAAAGGCAACGCGCAAGATCGCCCGCCGTGCTGCGGTCAACAAGAACCGGCGCTCCCGCGTTCGTACCTACGTCCGCAAGGTCGAGGAAGCTCTGGCCGCTGGCGACAAGGCAGCGGCGGAAGCTGCATTCAACGCCGCACAGCCGGAATTGATGCGCGCCGCGACCAAGGGCGTCATCCACAAGAACACCGCCTCGCGGAAAGTTTCCCGTCTTGCTCAGCGTTTGAAGACGCTGTCAGCCTGATACCCCTTCGGGATTCGATTTTCATAAGACCCGGCGCCTGGCGCCGGGTTTTTTGTTTGCCGGGCAAAGGCTTGGCAATGTGACGCGACGGCAACCCGTACGGACCGAAAATTTCTTTGCCGGCACATACGTCAACCCTGGTGTTTAATCGTGCCGCAGGCGCTTTCCATCCGCACAAGGGCTGGCAGGATTTTCCCAATGTTCTCAGCAAGTTGCACGTGGTTATCCACATGTTATTCAGGTCATCCACCGGTCGTTGTGGCCGACGCTGTGTCAAGCTTTTTTTTTAAATTTATTTCGCCTCCGGGGACCGGAAAAGCTGCACTGCAAGAACGTTTTGAATCAGAACGATTTATTTGGTTAAGGCCGCCGGAAGACAGCTGTGGCGCCCTTACCCTTCGATCAGATTCATTAAAAATCCGTTAGCCACGGCCTTGCCCTTTCCACAGCGATTTTTGTAGTCTTCAGCGATCGAAAGGGGATGGGCCTCGGGCCTGAAGACCTAGCCGAAATGCAGGAGAATAAAAAACGCGGGAGCTATTCCGCGAACGGCGGGGGTTTTGCTTTTTCGAGAGTAACCGAGTAGCGGTGATCTGTAGGGAACCTGGCCCTCGTTTCGGCGACAAGCCGGATCGTTACCCTTGTGCCCACAGCCACCGTCAGCATCGGAAGGGTTGCCGGGTTCAGCCAAAGATGGCGTCCCGGACAAAGGGGGGGCGGAAGCCGCGAACGGCGTCCGCCTGATGATAAAGACTGCCAGCCCTGCCTGCCAAAGGTGGGAACGGGTTGCGGCGCAGGCATAAGGACA
>JBEVEP010000027.1:0-5833 GCA_040512755.1 Mesorhizobium sp. | reverse complement strand
CTCCCCCGCACCGGCAGAGGCCACCGCGGGGGCCCCGACGATCGGGCAAGACCACCGGCGGGGCGCTGGGAAGGCGCCATACATTTACTTTACGAGGTGCCGACCCAGCGCCCCGCTTCCCGACTGCTCCCGACAAGGAGCGTTCTTTGACAACAGCCAGACGCGAAAGCGGGCGTGGCAACGGAGAAGCTTGCCTTCTCCCATATCGAGGGCTGCGAAGCAGAGGAGCCCTCATGGAATCAAACCATCCCGCAACAGGGAAAGCGCGTTAACCCGAGCTCGCTGCCTGGGCCTCATTTCGTATTACTTGTTAAATTCATATTATACGATAATTTTGTGGGGCTGATCGTCACGAAAGGAGGGACGCATCTCGATGCCTTGCTGCCTGGAGGCGGCACGGCGCGGACCCGAGTGGGTGCAGGCCGCTCGAATTCGCTCGCTAACAAATTCAACTGCAATGGGAGGAAGTCGATGATCAAATCTCTGATCGGCGGCGTCATCGCCGCCGCAGCACTGACGCTGGTGAGTTCTACAGCCATCGCCGAACCGGAAATTGTCAGCGGCCCGGCCGCTGATCCCGAATGCTTCGCGCCATGGGCTGCCGAAACCAAATTCTTCAAGTTCCCCAAGAAGGAAGGGCCGTATCGCATCGCGCTCGCCAATGGGTTCATCGCCAACACCTGGCGCATTCAGATGATCCAGACCGCGAAGGCCTATGCGGCTCAGCCCGAAGTTGCCGCCAAACTCAAGGAATTCAAAGTGGTCTCGACCGGCGAGGACGTTCCGGCCCAGATTTCGGCGATCAACAATTTCATTGATTCCGGCTATGACGCGATCGTCGTCAACGCCCAGAACCCGACGGCTTTTGCGCCGGTCATCAAGCGGGCGAAGGATGCGGGAGTCGTGCTCGTCGCCTTCGACAACATCCTCGACACGGAAGACGCCATCAACGTCAACGTCGATCAAAAGGGTCTCGGCATCCTGTGGGCCAACTGGCTCGCCAAGCATCTGCCGGAAGGCGGCAAGGTGCTCGAAGTGCGCGGCGTTGCCGGCACCTCCGTGGACACCGACCGTCACAACGGCATCCATGAAACCTTCGGCGCGACAGGCAAGAAATGGGAAGTCGTCGAGGTGCTCGGAAAGTGGGATGACCCGACCGCCCAAAAGGCGACCGCCGATGCCATTGCCGTACACAAGAAGTTCGACGGCATAACCGCGCAAGGCGGTGACACGGGCGTGGTTCAGGCCATGATCGACGCCAACCATCCCTTCGTCCCGTTCGGTGGGGAAACGGAAAACGGCTTCCGCAAATTCTGCGCGAAGCATGCCGGTGACGGCTTGAAGTGTTCCTCGGCGGGCACAGGCCCGGCGCAAGTGGCCGTTGCGATCAAGACTGCGATCGCTGCGCTCGAAGGTGAGGTCGTGCCTCAGTCGATCAAGCTTCCACTGGCGATCGTCGAAGATCCGAACTTCAAGGAAGGCCAGGACTTCTATCCTGACCAGTCCGACAATTTCTTTGTCGGCAACTCCTTCCCGACGTGTGGGATAAATTTCTCCGCACAGGAGATCATGGGACAGACTAAGGAAAACCAATAGTCTGACGCGAGCAGCTGAACGCTGCGGGTCCTGACCCGCAGCGTTCCGTGGATGCGGCGGGAGAACCGATGGAGGCACGTCCGTCAGATTCTGCGGTTCCGCTCTTCCGCATGGAAGGGGTGTCCAAGCGCTATGGCGGCGTAAGGGCGCTGGAGAACGCAGAGCTTACGGTCCATCCCGGCCGCATCCACGCGATCCTCGGCGAAAACGGCGCCGGCAAGTCGACGCTGATCAAGATCATGGCCGGCGTTGTGGCTCCCGACGAGGGCCGCATGACCCTCGAAGGCAAAGAGGTTTCCTTTGCCTCGCCTGCCGCCGCCAATCAGGCCGGAATTGCCTGCATCTTTCAGGAGCTCTCCCTGATCCCCGAACTCAGCGTGGCGGACAACATCGTCATTTCCGATCCGCCCAAACGCTTTGGCATGATCGATCGCAAGGCGCAGCGGCGCATTGCCGAAGCAGCGCTCGCCAGGGCAGGGGCGGAAGACATTCATCCTGCGGCGCTGGTCAAGGACCTGCCGCTCTCCCGCCGCCAGATGGTGGAGATCGCCAAGGCGCTTGCGAGAAAGCCCCGAATTCTCATCCTCGATGAAGCGACGTCGGCGCTGACAGCCGCCGACGTTTCGAAGGTTTTCGCGGTCCTGAGGCGGCTGCGCTCGGAGGGACTGGCACTTCTTTACATCTCGCACCGCATGCATGAGATCGCGCAGCTTGCCGACGAGTGCACCGTGTTTCGAAATGGCCGCAACGTCGCCACCTACAAGGCTGGCGCCAAGACGGATGCCGAGGTCGTCGGCCTTATGATCGGCCGCGAATATCATCACATCTTTCCTCCCCGGCAGGAGAAGGTGCCGGATGCGCGGCCGCCGGTCCTCGAATGCCGCAATCTTGGTTGGACGAACCGTTTGCGCGATATCTCGTTTGGCGTGAAAGCGGGCGAGGTGGTCGGCCTTGGCGGCCTCGACGGCCAAGGTCAACGCGAGCTTCTGCTTGCCTTCTTCGGCGTGCTGCGCGGCGTTTCCGGCCAGGTGCTCATCGACGGGAAGCCGGTCACCATAAACAGTCCCGCCGACGCGCGATCGAATCGGGTCGGCATGGCCCTCATCCCCGAAGATCGTAAGACGGAAGGACTGATGCTTCCGATGACAGTTCGGGACAATCTGTCCTTTGCCTCTCTCGACCGTCTCGGCCGGATCATGGGCGTGATCGATCGCGCCGAAGAGCAGCGCCTCATTGATGAGATGGTTCGGCTTTTGGCGATAAAAACCGACGGACTCGGCATTCCGGTCGGCTCTCTTTCCGGCGGCAACCAGCAGAAGGTGGTGATCGCCAAGTGGCTGATGCGCAAGCCTCGCATCGTGCTGTTGAACGACCCTACGCGCGGCATCGATGTCGGCACCAAACAGGAAATGTACCAGTTGCTCCGCCGCCTTGCGGATGCCGGCGCCGCGATCCTGTTCTACTCCACCGACTATGACGAACTGATCGGGTGCTGCGACCGCGTGCTGGTGCTCTACGACGGAGCCGTCAGGCGCGAACTCGTCGGCGCGGAGATTACCGAGCGCGCCCTGATCGCAAGTGCGCTCAATGTGAATGACCCGGGGACGGACAGGGCGCGGGAGACGACGGCGTGAAGGATTGGCGCTACTGGCTCGCAGAACAGCGAAGCGCGCTGCTTGCTGTCGGCATCTTCATCTTCATGTTCATCATCTATGTCTCGAACCATCAGGCGGGCTTCAGCGCTAATGTGGTCCAGACATCCGCCAACAAAGGCGTACTGCTCGCGCTCGTGGCGATGGCGCAGACGCTGGTGGTCATCACGGCCGGCATCGACCTTTCGGCGGGCATGATCTTCGTCCTGACCAACTGCCTCGCCTCCTGGCTGGTGGTCGGCACAGCTGCCGAAACCGCTTTCGGCGTTGCCGTCGTGCTCGGAACGGGCCTTTTATGCGGCGCGATCAACGGCGCCATCGTCATCGTCGGGCGAATGCAGCCGATCGTGGCGACGATCGCCACCGGCGCGGTCTATTTCGGGCTGGCGCTGCTTCTGAGACCCTTTCCGGGCGGATCGGTCAATGAGGACCTTGCCGATGCGCTGACGGGCCGCCTGTTCGGCGTTGTGCCCACCAGCTTGGTCGCACTGGTTGCCGTGGTGCTGATCATATGGGTGCCGTTCAGGCGCTCGGTCACGGGCCGGGCGGCCTATGCGGCGGGCTCCTCGGAGATCGCGGCGTATATGTCCGGCATGCCGATCAAGCGGGCCAAATTTGTCGCCTACACGCTATCGGGCCTGCTTGCCGCGATCGGCGGGCTTTTCCTCACCTTCTTCACCTATACGGGCGAAGCCGCCTATGCCAGCGGCAACGCCTACACGCTGTTTTCCATCGCGGCTGTCGTTCTCGGCGGCGTGTCGCTGTTTGGCGGCCGCGGCAGCGCGATCGGCGCGATCTTCGGGGCATTCGCGTTCCGCACGATCGGCGACCTGCTGTTCGTTTTCGACTTCGATCCGTTGTGGCAGCCACTCTTTCAGGGCGTAGTGCTGCTGTTCGCCGTCAGCCTCGTCGCCTTCGGCCTGTTCCGGGTCCGCAACCGGCTGGAGTGGTTCGGATGAGCGACACGACGACCGAGGGCCAAGTCAGCCGCTTGCCGAAATTCATCCAACGGGCAGACCCGGCGGTCGCTACCGCCTTCGGCTGCATCATTCTGCTCCTGATCGTCGGCAGCATCTATTCACCAAGCTTCCTGTCGCCCGAATACCTGCTCCAGCAATTGAAAGTGGCGTCCTTCCTCGGCGTCATTGCGACCGGCATGATGCTGGTCATCCTGCTCGGCCAGATCGATCTGTCAGTGCCTTGGGCGGTCGCGACGGGTGCGATGATGGCCTGCGCCGCAGCCGCCTACGGGCCCGCAGGCGCGGTCCTTGCCATTCCCTTTGGCGTGGCGTGTGGTGTGGCCATCGGCCTGGTCAACGGGATCGGCGTGGCCTATCTGCGCATTCCGTCGATGATCATCACGCTTGCCACCAACGCCGTCGCCCAGGGGCTGATGGTGGTCTATACGGGCGGCTTTTCCCCCCAGGATTCCGCGTCGGACGCGATGCGTTATCTCGCCACCGGCTTCCTGTTGCCCGGCGTGCCGAATGCTGTCATCGCATGGGCGATCATCGGCGGAGCCATGGTCTTCGCCCTGACGCGGACAGCTTTCGGGCGCGCCGTCTACGCGATCGGCAACCAGGAGCGGGCTGCATATCTTTCCGGGGTGAACACGCGGCGCGTCGTCATGATCGCGTTTGCCGTCTCGGGCGGGCTTAGCGCCTTCGGCGGCGTCCTGCTTGCGGGCTACGCATCGAAGGCTGCGCAGTCCATGGGCGACGCCTATCTTTTACCCTCGATCGCCGCTGTCGTGCTTGGCGGCACATCGATCCTCGGCGGGCGCGGCTCCTATCTCGGCACCGTCGCGGGCGCCATACTCATTACGCTGCTGCAGTCGATCCTGTCCGTCATGCAGATGCCGGAGGCGGGCCGGCAGATCACCTATGGCATCGTGATCGTTGCAATGCTTTTGCTGTATGGCCGCGCCCCGGCCGACCGGTAGCATCGGAGCGTTGCCCGCGGCTCGCGCCGGGCCGTGCGACCACATTGGACTCCAACTTCGAACGGCAAGCGCATCTCGTCCCTCGTCGGAGTGATTTCCGCGATAGATTTCGTGATAAGCATTGCGCTGCGTCGCATGCACCGATGGTAGACATCCAGTGAGGTGGGTCAGAGTGCTCGCAGTTCCTGTGGCCAGAAGGATGCCCGCGTTTCGCCATGGACTGGCATGCGCGTTGCTTGCGATCTGGTTGTTGGCAGGTGCTTCTGACGCGCTCTCAGCTCAGGACGTCCACCGGGTGTTGGTTGTCTACGAGAATGAAAGCACGCAGGCGACCGCCGTCGCTATCGGCCGCGGGCTGCACGAGCGACTGAACGCACAGGGGCGACGAAGTTCGAGATCTACAGCGAATATCTCGACAATGCGCGCTTTCCTGAGCCGGAGAACCAGGAGAGGCTCGCCGCCCATTTCGCTGCCAAATATGCCCACCGAAACATCGATGTCGCGATTGCCTTGGGGCCGAATGCGCTCAAATTCCTGTTGGATCGTCGTGACCAGATATTGCGCGGAGCGCCGTTGGTTTTCGGGGCGGTCAGCAAGGACATTTTGACCAGCACATCGTTTCCCGAAAATGCCACCGGGGTCG
>JBEVEP010000026.1:0-7447 GCA_040512755.1 Mesorhizobium sp. | reverse complement strand
AGCGCATTGTAGCCGTGATAACCGCCACCGCCAAAGCCCGCGACCTCGCCAGCCGCATAGAGGCCGGGTATCGGCTCCCCACCTTCATCGAGCACCTGGCTGTCGAGATTGGTATGAATGCCACCCAACGTTTTGCGTGTGAGGACGTGCAGCTTCACCGCGATCAGTGGCCCGTTTGCCGGATCGAGAATCTTGTGCGGTTTCGCGGTCCGGATCAGCCTGTCGCCGAGGTATTTCCGTGCGCCATTGATCGCGGTGACCTGCGCGTCCTTGCTGAACGGATTGTCGATTTCCCGGTCCCGGGCGGCGATTTGCGCGAGCAGATGATCATGGTCAATCAGACGCTCGCTCGTGAGACCATTCATCCCTTCGACGAGATCCTTGAGATTGCTGCGAACGATGAAATCCTCACCCTTCTCCTTGAAAGCCTCTACCGATGGCGGAGCTCCCTTGGCGCGCCTGCTTTTGAGCACTGCCAGCCAGGATTTCGAGGTCAGGTCGGGGTTCTGTTCCGATCCGGAAAGCGCGAACTCCTTCTTGATGATCTTCTGCGTCAGCACGAACCATGAATAATCATAGCCGCTCGTCAGGATCTGTTTCAGCGTCGAAAGCGTATCGAAACCGGGCAGGCACGGCGCGGGCAGCCGGTTGCCGCGTGCATCGAACCAGAGCGAAGACGGCCCGGGCAGAATGCGGATGCCATGGTTCGGCCAGATCGGCGCCCAGTTCCGGAGACCTTCCGTATAGTGCCACATGCGGTCGGCGTTGATCACCGCTCCGCCTGCCTCCCGCGTGATCCCGATCATCCGTCCATCGACGTGGTGCGGCACGCCCGCGACCATGGTCTTCGGCGGAGCACCGAGGCGATCCCTCGGCCAGTTCTCGCGCACAAGCTCGTGGTTACCGCCGATCCCGCCCGACGTGACGAGGACAGCGCCGGCGTGGAAAACAAATTCGCCAACGGTCCCGCGGCCAGATTGCTGGCCGCGCTCTACGACGGAGGGTTCAAGAACCTCGCCTCCGACCCCGGCAATGCGGCCGCCGGTCCTGATCAGGCGGCTTGCCTGGTGGCGAAATCTCAGCGCGATCCGCCCCTGTGCAACATGCTCACGCACGCGCCACTCGAAAGGCTCGACGACGCCGGGTCCGGTCCCCCAGGTCACATGAAACCGCGGCACCGAATTGCCATGCCCATGCGCCAGCGCGCCGCCGCGTTCCGCCCAGCCGACGACCGGAAACCAGCGCATGCCTTGCGCATATAGCCACGGCCGCATTTCGCCTGCCGCAAAATCGATGAAAGCTTCGGCGACCTGCCGCGGCCAATAATCTTCGGGGCGGTCGAACTGTGCCGATCCCAGCCAGTCCTGCAGCGCGAGTTCGCGGCTGTCCCTGATGCGCATTCGCCGCTGCTCGGGACTGTCAACGAAGAACAGCCCGCCCAACGACCAGAAGGCCTGACCGCCAAGAGAATTCTCGCCTTCCTGTTCGAGGAGGATCACCCGCTTGCCGGCATCCGCCAGTTCCGCTGCTGCAACAAGGCCGGCGAGCCCACCGCCGACGATAATCGCGTCCGCATCGATTGCCATATTTCCCCTGCCCCGCGAATCGCGCCGCAATAGCCAACTCAGCCGAGCTTATGTGCGAACATTCTTCGCGGCCACACCCGCGAGGCTCGCTGCTTCGCCGCCATGATTTGTGTAACGACTCGCGACGCCGGGTTGTGTCCCTCGCAGCTGCGCCCGGCATCAATGTTCAGCGGAGCCAGCCGTCATAGTCCGAAACCAGCAGATGCAGGGGTTGCTCGTCTTCTTCGATCTTTGAGAAACGGCCGATCTTTTGCGCGAATATGTTGTCGGTGAGATCGTCGTTGACGGTCGACACTTCGCCGATCAACACGTCACCGCCCTCGCCCCAGAAGGCATGCCACACGCCGGGCATCAGCGTCACGCTTTCGCCGGGGTCGAGCTTGAGCAGGCTTCCGGCCGGCATCGTCCTGATCACGCCGTCGGTGGGCACTGAGACTTCCGCCTGGTCGTCGATGCTTCCGTCGGCCTTCGACATGAAGAGCTCAAGGACAAGCTTGCCGCCGCCACGGTTGATGATGTCTTCAGCCTTCACGATGTGCCGGTGCATCGGCGAAAGCTGGTCTTTCCGGGAGATCATGATTTTTTCGGCGTAGAGCATCCCTAATCCGCGCTTCAGGTCCTCGGCGCGCCCGTTGCGGACCGTGAAAAGAAACAGGCCGAGCTCATCGAACTTCCCCTGGCCGTAGTCGGTGATATCCCAGCCCAACCGGGCATCGACAATGCCCGCCGGCCGCCGCTGCTTCAACTCTTCAGGAGTCCAGTAGGCGAAGGGCGGCATGACATAGCCGAACGATCGTATGAAGGCGTCAGCCTCGCGGATGATCTCGTTGACGCGGGAACGTTTCATTTTCGTCTTCCTTCATCTTGCAGGACATCGAGGGCGGACGCCGAGATTCGATAGCGGGTGGTCCAGCGGAGACCGGCGGAAAAATCCACACCCAGTACCGAGCCCGGAGGGGCCGAAGCCGCGATGGCAGCATTGTCGAAATACGCCGCAACCGGCTCGATGCCAATGCCACGGAACCGGTTGTGCCAAGGGGCGGCCGCGCGCCCGCAATTGGACAGCCATACGACCAGCGCGGGAAGATCCTCCGCATTCCAGTCCAGGGTAATGGCATAGCCGACGTCCGGATAGCTCACGGTGACTTGGCCGGTAGTACCGGTCATCAGGAGGATTTCTTCGCGCAACGCTGCCGGGGCGCACGAAACATCGGCGGTCCCTCCGCCTGCCAGCGGGACGGCGGCCAGCGAGGAGAACCTATCATCGACTGCAAGACGCGAAACGCCCGGCTCGAAAGTTCGCGGGAACGTATGGCCAGATTGGAACGCGCCCGGATCGACGTGTATTCTCTGGCCACTCTCCGGCAGCCGAAAGATCGGATGCAGCCCGACGGGCAAACGGCTATCCCTGCGGGCGAGCACGGAGAGTTCAAGTTCGACAGCCGGGGCACCCCTCACGCCTCTAATTCGGCGCTCAAGCCGCGCGATTGGGTGTTCCTCTGGATACTCGATGCTCAGCGTCACTGCCTCAGCGGTGTGTTCGTCCATTTGCCATAGGTTGTCCGATCCATGGCCATGATGGGAAGGATCCACCTCTGTCGTACCGAAAGGAACGCAAGGCCACTCACCCCCAAGCGCCTTGAGGTGCGGGGGTATCTCTGGATCGGTCGTGACTTGAGGATCGCCGCGCCAGGGCGCTTCCGCCAGTGGCTGAACCGACGAGCCATCGCGCATCGTGAAGGTCAGATTGTGGAGCGATGCGCCAAGCGCGAAGATCTCAGCCCGCCCGCAGTCCCACGTCAGCTCCCAGCATCGAGCGGCTTCCGCAGTGCCATCGACGATGGCCCCCCTGTCGGCATGGGAAGAACTCATGGCGTCCTCAGTCGATCCTCGGGTCACTCACCAATTCGTAACAAACCTCCTTGAAAGGGTGGAGCGCAAGCTTCGTCATTCGCAACGGGGCAGCCGTGGCACTGGGTGTCCCCTTTCCTAGCTGGCGCGCCACCAGACGATCCACCCCAGGAACACAATACTGGTGATCCAGATGCCAACGATCACCGCCGCTCCCGTGCGGCTGACCGGACGCCCTTGGCGCACGGCAGCCTCGGTTCGAAATTCGTGCATCAGGTCAGCTGGCACCAGCCAGATCGCCAGCATGATGCCCACGGGTACGATCAGCAGATCGTCGAGGTAGCCAAGAACAGGAACGAAATCAGGTATCAGATCGATCGGTGAGAGCGCATAGGCTGCGACTGTACCTGCGACGACCTTCGCAAGCATCGGCGTGCGAGGATCGCGAGCGGCGATCCACAACGCGACCACGTCTCGCTTGATCCTGCGTGCCCACAGCCTTGCGTCGTCGAACCAGTCAGGCATGGCCAATCCTTCGTCGACTTGGGCAATCATACTGCGCTCGCGGGGCGAAGAAACAGTCGGTCGTGGGAGGCCCTGCCGGACGTCATGATTCCAAACATTTGGTCCACAATTCGTGCCTTTGCGCTCGCCGGCCCCGGCGGCAGCGTTCCAGCTAATTTTGTGACAAAATAACTGTTTTCTGCGATAATATATCTGTTGCTAATATAGGCGGCAAACAATCCGAGCCGTAATGGCGATGAAGCTGGCCGCAAAGACGAATGCGAAGGGCCGCTCGTCTAGCAAAGCAGGCGGTGAGGCACTCATTCGCGTCGGCCTTGCCGGAATGGGAAACGTTCTCGGCTATAAGCTTCGCCGTGCGCAACTCCACGTTTTCCAGGATTTTCTGGAGTCTTTCTCCAGGCTCAAGCTCCGCCCCGCCGAGTTTTCGGTACTTGCGCTCATGGCGCAGAAGCCGGGTCAGAAGCAAAGCGAAATAGCGGAAGCGCTGGGCATTAAGCGGGCCAACTTCGTGGCGTTGATGGACAATCTGGAGAAGCGTGGCCTGGCAGAGCGGCGCAGAGCCGACACTGACCGCCGTTCCCACTCGCTTCATCTGACGGCTGCCGGAAACCGCTTTGTCACGAAAATGGCGACCATCTGGCAGGAACATGAGAACCGTTTCATCGACCGGCTCGGTGGCCCAGAGGTCCACGACCGGTTGATCGATCTGCTCGATCGCCTCATTGCCGAAGACGGAAAAACGGACTGAACTTCCGCTCTTTTCCGCAACGCAACGTTGACGTAAACGTCAATCAAGCGTTATATGTATGCGCTAGGAGCTGGCCCGGTGCAAGGCCGGGCGTAAAGTCGTCAGCGACCGTCCACCCATAACCCCCAGGAAACGAGGTACAAGCGAATGAGCATCGAATCGATTGCAGCGAAGATCGGTGAACGCGTTGCCGGAAGCAACTTTGGAAGCTCCGTCAAATTCGACCTGAAGGGCGCTGGCGTCATCGTCATCGACGGACCCCAGGTGTCGACAACCGACCGCGATGCCGATTGCACGATCACTATGTCGCTCGACGATTTTGAATCGCTGGTTGCCGGCGAACTCAATCCGACCGCTGCATTCATGCAGGGCAAGATGAAGGTCGAGGGCGACATGGCGGTCGCGATGCAACTCGGCCAACTCCTCTGACCACAGGCGCGCCCCTCCGCAAGCGGGGACGCTGTATGCCTGAAATTCACCGTCCTGCGCAGCTTCGAACAGAAGCCCAGTTTGAGCACTGACGTATCCTGGAGCCCGGCATCGCGCCGGGCGCAGACGGATTGCCTTCGCGTTGCCCGATAAAGGAAGATCAGGCCGCTAATAAAAGCCGTTCCGCCTTCAGTTTGCGGCCTGTCGCACGCAGCACACCCTTTGCGCCATCGAGCGCGCCATCAACCAGTTCCAACACGAGAAACCGGTGCCGCTCGTATGGACCGGGCATTGCCAGGCTGCCGGTTTTTCCCGCCGAGAATCCGAAACGCCCGTAATACGGCGCGTCGCCAACCAGCAGGATGGCCTTGTGGCCAAGCCGGGAAGCCTCCACGATCGCATGCCGCATCAATGCCGAGCCGATCCCTGCCCCGGCCATCGAACAATCGACGGCGAGCGGGCCGAGAAGCAGCGCCGCAGATCCGCCCTCGCCGGCAGCGACATCCCAAAGCCGCACCGTACCAACGACCGAACCTGAAGCATCCCTTGCGACGAAGGCAAGCCCCTCCGACGGCTTGCGGCCGCGGCGCAGCTTCTCAGAGGATTTCTTGCGCCGCTTTGGCCCCATTGCGCAGTCGAGTAGCGCTTCGCGTGCCGGAACATCCGCAAAGGTTTCGGCCGTGATCGCGATGACGGGCGAAAGTCCGGTTGGGACGGAAACATCACCGGCAGCGGGGTTAACGAGAGGCACTTCCATTTCTGCGATCCTCACAAGCGGAGTAAGTGTCCACAAGCAGCCGGCGCGGGCGCAGACGCCCGCAACCGGCGTGATCCGACAGGCAACGCGCCCGTCAGATCACGTAGGATCGGAGAGGCTCGAACCCGTTGAAGGCGACCGAGGAATAGGTCGTTGTGTACGCGCCTGTCCCTTCGATCAGCACCTCGTCCCCGATGGTCAGCGAAAGCGGCAGCGGGTACGGCGTCTTCTCGTACATCACATCCGCGGAATCGCAGGTCGGGCCGGCAAGCACGCAAGGCGCGGTGACGTCACCGTCGCGGGGAGTCACGATCGGATAGCGGATCGCTTCGTCCATCGTCTCCGCGAGACCACCGAATTTGCCGATGTCGAGAAAGACCCAGCGCACATTGTCGTTGTCGGCCTTCTTCGAGATCAGGACGACTTCCGACTTGATGACGCCGGCATTGCCGACCATGCCGCGGCCCGGCTCGATGATCGTTTCCGGGATGTTGTTGCCGAAGTGCTTCCGCAGCGCCGAGAAGATCGCCTGGCCGTAGGCCTGCGCCACCGGCACATCCTTGAGATAGCGGGTCGGAAAACCACCGCCCATGTTGACCATTCTCAGGACGATGCCTTCCTCCGCCAGCGTTGCGAAGACCTTCTTCGCGTCACCGAGCGCACGGTCCCAAGCCGACAGATCTGTCTGCTGCGAGCCGACGTGGAACGACACGCCATAAGCATCCAGGCCAAGCGACTTGGCATGACGGAGCACATCGACAGCCATCGCCGGGACGCAGCCGAACTTGCGCGACAGCGGCCATTCGGCGCCCTCGCCGTCGGTCAGCACGCGGCAGAAAACGCGCGCCTCTGGAGCAGCACGTGCGATCTTCTCCACCTCTTCGACGCAATCGACCGCGAAGAGACGAATGCCGAGATCATAGGCGCGTGCGATGTCGCGCTCCTTCTTGATCGTGTTGCCGAAAGAGATGCGATCGGCCGGCGCGCCGGCATCCAGTGCCATCTCGATTTCGGCGACCGACGCGGTGTCGAAGGACGAGCCCATCGCAGCAAGGAGGCGCAGGATCTCCGGCGCCGGATTTGCTTTCACCGCGTAGTAAATCCTGGAATCAGGCAACGCCTTCTCGAAGGCGCTGTAATTTTCGCGCACGACATCGAGGTCGACGACCAGGCACGGCCCATTCGGACGTCGGGTGGCAAGGAAATCGAGAATGCGCTGTGTTGCCATCGGTCTCTCCAGTGCACGGCTTCTATACCGCGCGTAGTAAGGCTGCGGCGCGACCGTTCCCGGCCGCTGGCTCCGCGGTGGACAAAGGCGCGACGGCAATTTCATGACCCGGGCGGTGGAAATCCCGGAAGCCGTGAAACGCGTGTCACGCGGTGGTGAACCTTGGCCTTGCCGGGCCAGGATTCGCTTTGTCTGCCTTGGCTTGGATGGGAGACCCGTCCGCACTGCCGGCAATGAAGGTGTGCCTCTTCAGTAACCCCGATCTATGGACGATCGGCAGACACCAGAAAGGCCCGCACCGTCGTTGCTTCAAGACGTCCTCG
>JBEVEP010000024.1:0-9631 GCA_040512755.1 Mesorhizobium sp. | reverse complement strand
CTCGGCATCGGCTTCGTGCCATACAGTCCGCTGGGTCGCGGGTTGCTTACCGGCACGATCAGCAAGCCGGATCAACTCGACACCGATGATTGGCGGCGCGCCCAGCCGCGCTTCCAAGCGGCGAATATGGAGACCAACGCGGCTCTGATCGCGATGCTTGAACGGTTGGCCGCCGACAAGCAGGTGACGGCCGCACAGCTTGCACTTGCCTGGGTGTTACATCAGGGCGATTTCATCGTGCCAATTCCCGGCGCGCGCAAGATAAAGCATCTGGAGCAGAACACAGAAGCCGCCGGCATTCGCCTGACACCGGCGGAAGTCAGCAAAATCGGGGACGCCTTGTCGCCGGAGCGCGTAGCCGGAAAGCGCTCGAGCGAGTCATCCCTGGCGCTTATCGACCGTTGATTCCTGCAAAGAGGGGGTGCTTCAACGCTCCGTCTTTTCGCACGACTTTTCCGGAACAATCGGCACCGTTTCCAGATCGCGGATTACCCCGCAGCGTCGCGGTCTGCTTCTTGACGTTCTCAACGATGCGTCTGGTCAGCGCCTCGAAACCCTCATCGTCAGCGTCTTTCCACGGCTGGATCGATACTTCAATCGCGATCGACTTCTGCCTCCCCAAGCGACGTGCTTTCAAAAAGCCGATAGTCGACACCTATATGCAACATGTAAGGCGTTGAGCCCCCTAACCGACACCAGCTGCTCATTTGTGATGTCTCGGGCTAAATCATCTCGAGCGGCCGCTTCCGCCTCGGCGGCAGGAAGGCTGCGTCGAGCTCGGCCAGGTCAGCGGCGCTGAGCTTGATATCGATGGCTGCGCGGTTCTCGCGGACGTGATCGACGCTTGCGGCCTTCGGGATCGAAATCACGCTTGGGTGGCGGAGTGCCCAGGCAAGAGCGATCTGCGCCTTCGTCGCGCCGTGCCGCGCGGCAATGGCGTCGAGCTTGCGGTTTCCCGTCAGATCGCCCTGGCCGACCGGCGAATACGCCATGATCGGGACCGCGGGCCTTGCGCCCGTCGGCAGCAGGTCGAACTCAATGCCGCGGCTCACGAGGTTGTAGAGCACCTGGTTCGTCTGAACGGCGCCGCCGTTCTTCACCGAAGCGAGCTCGGCCATGTCGTCGATATCGAAATTGCTCACGCCCCAATGCAGGATCTTGCCCTGCTCTCTCAACGTCTCGAAGGCTTCGACAGTCTCGGCCAGCGGAAATTGCCCACGCCAGTGGAGCAGGTAGAGGTCGAGCCGATCGGTGCCCAGCCTTTTCAGGCTCGCTTCGCAGGCGCGGACGGTACCAGCGCGCGAAGCGTTCTGGGGCAGCACCTTGCTGACGAGAAAAATGGAATCGCGATGGCCCTCGATCGCCTCGCCCGTTACCTCCTCCGCAACGCCCGAAGCGTACATCTCCGCCGTATCGATCAGGGTCATGCCAAGGTCAATGCCGAGCTTCAGCGCCGCAACTTCGTCGCTGCGCCTGCGACGGCTCTCGCCCATCTTCCATGTGCCCTGCCCAAGCGCGGGAACAGCGACCCCGGAAGGCAGCGTGACCGTCCTCATCCGCGCAGTGCTCCCCCGGTCTGCTTCTTGACGTTCTCGACGATGCGTCCGGCCAACGCTTCGAAATCCTCTTCCGTGAGCGTCTTGTCGACCGGCTGGATCGACACTTCGATCGCGATGGACTTCTTGCCGTCGCCAAGCGCCGCGCTCTCAAAAATATCGAACACGCTGGCGCCCGTGATGAGCTTCCGATCGGCAGAAAGCGCAGCGCGCAATAGCGTACCTGCTTCGATGCCCTTGTCGACGACGAAGGCGAAATCCCGCTTGACGGCCTGGAAGCTCGACAGATCGAGCTTCGGCTTCGTGCGGGTGGGCTTGGCTTTTGGCTCGGGGATCGCATCGACGAACACCTCGAAGCCCGCAAGCGGACCAGAGACGTCCAGCGCCTCCAGCGTTTTTGGGTGGAACTCGCCGAAGGTGCCGAGCACCGTCTTTGGTCCAAGCTTGATCGTGCCGCTTCGGCCCGGATGGTACCAGGCAGGACCGGCCGCCTCGACCTGTAACTTGTCGACCGGTGCGCCGCAGGCTTCGAGCACGGCAAGCGCATCGGCCTTGGCGTCGAACACGCCGACCGGCCCGGCATTTCCATCCCAATGGCGGCCGGCGCCATCGAGCTTGGCAGTGCCGCGGCGGACGCCCGACGCAACCCGGCGCTGGTTTTCGGGATTGTCGCCTTCATAGGTTCCCGACACTTCGAACAATGCGACATCGCCGAAACCGCGATCCGCATTGCGCTGGGACGCAGCGATCAGTCCGGGAAGCAGCGACGGCCGCATGTCTGACATGTCTGCCGCGATCGGATTGGCAAGCTTCAACGCCTGCTGCCCGCCCCCGAACAGCTCGGCATGCTTTGCCGGAATGAAAGACCAGGTTACGGCTTCCATCATGCCGCGCACCGCAAGTGCGCGTTTGGCAGCACGCGTACGAATCTGCAACGGCGTGAGAATTCTGCCGTTCACCGCATTGTGGTTGGCAAGTGGTCGCGGCGCGATCATGTCGACGCCGTGGATGCGCATGACTTCCTCGACCAGATCGGCTTTGCCCTCGACGTCCGGCCGCCACGACGGGACGGCGACGTCAAGGAAATAGCCGGCGCCGCGGATGGAGAAACCCAGCCGCCCCAGGACCGAGACGCTCTCTTCGGCTGGCACGTCCAGACCGGTCAGCCGTTTCACTTCGGTGATTGGGAACACCACCTTCCGCGGTTCGTAGCCAGCGTAGCCAACGACATCGGTCTCTGTCGGTTCGCCGCCGCACAAATCGAGCACGAGGCGCGTTGCGAGTTCCAGGCCCGGAACCATGAATTCCGGGTCGACGCCGCGTTCGAAACGGTAGCGCGCGTCCGTAATGATGCCGAGTTCACGGCCGGTGCGGGCGATGTTCAGCGGGTCCCACAACGCTGATTCGATCAGCACGTCGACAGTATTTTCGTCACATCCGGAATGCTCGCCGCCCATAACGCCGGCGATCGATTCGACGCCCTTTTCGTCAGCGATGACACACATTTCCGATGTCAGTTCATACTCCCGGCCGTCGAGCGCCAGCACCTTTTCGCCGCCGGTCGCGCGGCGAACGGTCAGATTGCCTTTGACCCTGGCCGCGTCGAAAACGTGTAGCGGACGGCCACGATCGAACGTTACGTAGTTGGTGATGTCGACGAGAGCGTTGATCGGTCTCAACCCGATGGCGATAAGCCGTTGCTGAAGCCATCTGGGCGACGGGCCATTCCTCACGCCCCTTACCAGGCGCAGTGCGAAGCCTCTGCACAAGGATGGCGTATCGCCGAAGTCGAGCGAAACCTTCACAGGGCATGCGCCCGTGCCCGCCACCGGCTCAATCGAACCCGATTTCAGAACGCCAAGGCCGGCAGCCGCGAGATCGCGTGCAATTCCATGGACGCCCGTGCAATCCGGCCTGTTCGGCGTCAGTCCAATCTCGATGACAGGATCGTCCAACCGCGCATAGGCGGCGAAGCTGCTGCCTACCGGCGCGTCGGAGGGCAGATCGATGATGCCGGTATGTTCGTCGGACAGTTCGAGCTCGCGCTCGGAACACATCATGCCGTGGCTTTCGACGCCTCGGATCTTGCCGACAGAGAGAGTGGTATCGATGCCCGGAATATAGGAGCCGGGCGGAGCGAAGGCGCCGACCAGGCCGGCGCGCGCATTCGGTGCGCCGCAGACGACCTGCACCAACTTGCCGTCGCCGGCATCCACGGTAAGCACCTGCAGCTTATCCGCATCGGGGTGCCTCTCAGCTGTCAGAACCCTGGCGATCACGAAGGGCTTGAGGCTCGATTTATCGTCAACGGACTCCACTTCGAGACCGATGGCGGTCAGCCGCTCGACGATTTCGTCAAGCGTCGCGTCGGTCTCCAGATGGTCCTTCAACCAGGAGAGGGTGAATTTCATGTCCGTGTCCCCGTTACTCCTACGTCCGCCTCGGACGGGTCGTTTAGCGGCCGAGCGTCTGTCGGTCTTGCGCCCTTCGCGGCTGCCGCATATTCGCCTAGCGGTTCCACCAGCCGGAATCGTTCGCAGACCAGTTCCATGTCGGGCGCGTACCCGCCGTTGCGCTCGAAATACCCCTGATGCCCTTCGCGCCAGTCGGCCAAAGTACCAAATCCTTCGCCTTCATCGTGGGCGAAGGCTTCATCGACCTCATCGAAACGCCGGATGACGACCTCGATGGTTTCAATGACCGCCGCTCGGCGACCCTTGCCGTCGAGCACGACATCGCGCCGCCCGACGACCGGTTTGTCCGGGCTACCCTCCGGAAAATTTCGCAGCGCGCCGCAAGTCGCGGTCTTTATGCCAGCCAAAACCAGCGCCAAAAGTTCATCCGCCATCTCCGGGCTATCGCCGAAGGAGAAGGTGACGGCGGTTCGTTCGTCCTTCATCACGAACTCAGCCCCCCGAACAGCGTCGGCATGTCGAGTGGGCGGAAACCATAGTGCGACAACCAGCGGACGTCGGCGTCGAAGAAGGCGCGCAAATCCGGCATTCCATATTTCAGCATGGCGATGCGGTCGATGCCCAACCCCCAGGCAAAACCCTGATACTCGTCGGGATTGAGTCCGCCGAACCTCAGCACATTGGGATGGACCATGCCGCAGCCCAGAATTTCCATCCAGTCATTGCCTTCGCCGAAGCGCACTTCGCCCGGCCGTGAGCGGTCGCACTGGATGTCGACCTCGAGGCTCGGCTCGGTAAACGGGAAGAATGACGGGCGGAAGCGCATCTTGACGCTCGGCACTTCGAAGAACGCCTTGCAGAATTCCTCCAGCACCCATTTCATGTTGGCAACGTTGGCGGTCTTATCGATCACCAGCCCCTCGACCTGATGGAACATCGGTGAATGGGTGGCGTCTGAATCCTGCCGATACGTCTTGCCGGGAATCACGATGCGAATCGGCGGTTTCTGCGTTTCCATTGTGCGGATCTGCACCGGAGACGTGTGAGTGCGCAGCAGCTTGCGCTCCCCATCGGGACCGGGATTGAAAAAGAAAGTGTCATGCATCTCGCGCGCCGGGTGGCCTTCCGGAAAATTCAGCGAGGTGAAATTGTAATAGTCCGTTTCGATGTCCGGCCCCTCGGCGATCGCGAAGCCGAGGTCGCCGAATATGGCGGCGATTTCGTCGATCACCTGGCTGATCGGATGGATGCGGCCGCGCTCGGCAGGCGACTGGCGGACAGGCAGCGTCACATCGACTTTTTCCGACGCAAGGCGAGCAGTGATCGCCGCATCCTTCAATTCGGCCCTGCGGGCGGTAAGCGCTTCCGTGACGCGATTCTTCAGTCCGTTGATCGCCGGACCCTTGGTCTGCCGCTCCTCGGGCGTCATCGTGCCCAGTGTCTTCAGCTTCTCGGAAATCGAGCCTTTCTTGCCCAGCGCGGCGAGCCGAACGGCTTCGATCGCTGCCTCGTCGGCCGCGGCGGCAATGTCCGTCAGCAGGGAATGTTCGAGCGTGTCCAGGTCACTCATGTCGAAGACTCGTTTGGCAGTTCGTGTTTGCAAGAAAAAACCCGCGCTAGCCCTGCCAGCGCGGGTTTCCCTTAATCAGCATTTGGAAAGCTTGGGAAGCGCTGGTCTTTAAGCGACAGCGCTTTCAAAAGCGTTCGGCGTCGTGTTCTTCAAATATTCGAGCGCGACCTTGGCCTTGGCGACCAGCGCGGCAAATGCCTGCGGTTCGTGGATCGCCATATCGGAGAGAACCTTGCGGTCGATTTCGATGCCGGCCTTGTTGAGGCCGTCAATGAACCGGCCATAGGTCAGGCCATGTTCATGCACCGCAGCATTGATGCGCTGGATCCACAGCGCTCGGAAATTGCGCTTACGGTTCTTGCGGTCGCGGTAGGCGTACTGCAGCGACTTTTCCACCGCCTGCTTGGCGATGCGGATGGTGTTCTTGCGGCGGCCGTAGAAACCCTTGGCGGCTTTCAGGACCTTCTTGTGTTTGGCGTGGGCGGTTACACCCCGTTTGACGCGTGCCATGTCATAATCTCCTTAAACGCTGAGGCCGGGCTCAGAGGCCGTTCGGCAGAAAATTCTTGATGACCTTCTTGGCATCCGGTTCGGCGAGAACCATGGTGCCGCGGGCATCGCGAATGAACTTGTTGGTGCGCTTGATCATGCCATGGCGCTTGCCTGCGGCCTGCGCCTTGACTTTGCCTGTCGCGGTAACCTTGAACCGCTTCTTGGCAGCGGATTTGGTCTTCATCTTGGGCATTTTGCTACTCCATCTTTGGCGCAGGATCGCGCTTCTTGTTGCTTCGGGCAGACCAGGCCCGAAAAGCATTACGAACCGCCACGGCATGCCCTGCCGGACGGTTCTGAACGCGGCCTTATAGCGATGAAGCTTAAAAAGCGCAACCGGCGAATCGCAGTTGCGCGGGTGCGTCAGAACAGAACCAGAATGACCGGCAACATGCCCGCGTCCTGCAGATGCTCCACAAGCTCGAAAAACGGATAGGCTGCGAGAAACATCAGCCCATCCGCGAAAGTCCGATAAAGGAGCTGCGGCCTGACGGACAGCATCTCGCTTTCCCTGAACAGAGCGGGATTGGGAAAGAACCTCGGCACGTCCTTCATATACTGCAGGTACGCATCGCCAAATACATGCTCCAGATAGCCTTCCTCCACGGAGATGACCGAACGGAAGGCTCCGTAACAGAGAACAGCCAATCCAACCGCAACAACCAGGCTGCCGGTCATCGCGCCAATTCCGGCGGCTCCGATCGTGCTGAAGACATAAAGCGGATTGCGGCTGACCGAATACGGTCCACCGGTCACGATTTCGGAACTCTTCCGGCCGCCGATGTATAGCGTACACCAGGTTCGCCCGAGGATCGCGATCAGGATCGCGCCAATACCGAATGCCTCGACATTCTCATGGAGCCGGCCGTCCGCAGCCGAGCGAACGAACAGAAGCGCCATAAAAATGACAACGACAAGCGAGGCAATCACGACGCGTCTGCGCCGCTGATAGCGGCTCAGCTCATCAACGGACTTGACTGAGGGTTTGAGGCGCGCAGCGACAACCATTCCTATCTCCAACCGCCCAAGCGGCGATGATCTTCATCCATCCATCAGGGGCTTGTGCGGAATTCGTGGCGGAAAGCAAAAGGCCGCCGAAGGGGCGGCCTCGTAGACATCGGCGCTTACCGCGGCGCAAGCACCATCATCATTTGCCGTCCTTCGAGCTTCGGCTCGGCTTCGACTTTGGCGATCGTCGCTACCTCTTCCCGAACCTTGTTCAGAAGCTGCATGCCGAGTTCCATATGCGCCATCTCGCGACCCCGGAATCGCAGCGTGAGCTTCACCTTGTCGCCTTCCTCGAAGAAGCGGCGCACGGCTTTCATCTTCACCTCATAGTCATGGGTGTCGATGTTCGGCCGCATCTTGATTTCTTTGATCTCGATGACCTTCTGGTTCTTGCGAGCTTCGGCCGCCTTCTTCTGGTTGGCGTATTTCAGCTTGCCTAGATCGAGGATCTTGGTGACAGGCGGTTCCGCATTGGGCGAAATCTCGACGAGATCGAGCCCGGCCTCTTCGGCGGCGAGCAGGGCATCGTTGATTGATACAATGCCTTGATTGGATCCGCTTGCATCGATGAGTTGGACCCGGGGAACCCGGATGTCTCTATTGGCACGCGGGCCTTCCTTGGAGGGCGCCGCAGCTTTGAACGGTCTGCGAATGGTCGTGGTCTCCTAGCTGTTTCGGTTCAGGATTCTGCGAGAACAAATCGGCAATGCGCTATGTCGTTCAAGCAACGGCGCTGTCAATAGCACAGGCCGTCAAAAGAATCACGACCCAAAGCTTGCTCGTTTGTCTGTACGGCTCCATACGGCTTTCCGCCCGGCCGCAGCCGTGGCAGAAGGGCAAGCGTCGCACAAAGGAACCCCCAATGGCCATAGGTGCACCGGACTTTTTGAAGGTCGGCGGAACGGACATCGCAGTCCGGCGTCGTGAGGGGAACGAGCCCGGGATCATGTGGCTGGGCGGCTATAGATCCGATATGCGCGGCACGAAAGCCGAAGCACTGGACGGCTGGGCAGCAGCAGCCGGCAGGGCGATCGCACGGCATGACTATTCGGGACACGGCGAGTCGGGCGGCGCGTTTCGCGACGGCACCATATCCCGGTGGCTCGCCGAGAGCCTGGCGGTGTTTCGCGCCTTCACAAGGGGGAGGCAAGTCCTTGTCGGGTCCTCGATGGGCGCATGGATCGCACTTCGCATGGCGCGGGAGTTACAGAAATCAGACGAGGTCAACAGGATCGCCGGCATGCTGCTTCTGGCGCCAGCCCCCGACTTCACGGCGGAACTGATGGAACCGCAGCTTACGCCGGCGCATCGGCGCGACCTCGCCGAGAAGGGCTATTTCGAAGAGCCGTCGGAGTATTCATCCGATCCCAACATTTTCACGCACGCTCTTCTGGAGGATGGCAGGCAAAATCTGGTGATGACCGGCCCCATCGATACGCACTGCCCGGTCCATATCATTCAAGGAATGAGGGACCACGACGTGCCGTATGGCCATGCACTGAAACTTGTGAGCTGTCTGCCGGCAGATGACGTCACTCTGTCTCTGATCCCCGATGGCGACCACCGGCTTTCCCGCCCCGAGGACATTGCAACGATGCTCCGAGCCGTCGAAACACTGATCGTCCAGGCGGGCTGACCGCATGCGGATATCCGTACCGGTTTCGGCTTTCGTCGCGGCGATCGTCGGTTTTGGCGGTACGCTCGCCTTGATCATCGCAGCAGCCGCCACTCTTGGCGCCACACATGTACAAACCGCCAGCTGGGTCACCGCCATCTGCCTTGCCATGGCGTTCGAAACAGCTTGGCTCTCCTGGCGAACACGTATGCCGGTCATCACCGCGTGGTCGACGCCTGGCGCTGCGCTGATCGCGGCCAGCCAAGGCTTCACGATGGGCAACGCCGTTGCCGCCTTCATCGTCACGGCTGTGCTTTTGATCGCAACCGGCTTGTTTCGCCCGCTGACTCGTCTCATCGCCCGTATTCCGCCATCGGTCGCCTCCGGCATGCTCGCAGGCATCGTCGTCACTTTTACGATCAACGCTGTGAAGGCGATCCCAGCCGATCCCGGCCTCATTCTCCCGTTGGTTGCTGCCTTCTTCATCATCCGCCTGTTCAGCCCAACGCTTTCTGTCCTGGCTGTACTGGCCGGCGGCGTGTGCCTTGCCGCTCTAACCGGACGCGTCGGCGGACTGCCGGCACCTGAACTTTCCACGCTCACTGTAACGGCCCCCGACTTCACGCTTGCCAGCATCATTGGCCTCGCGCTGCCGCTCTATCTCGTCACCATGGCGTCCCAGAATCTTTCCGGCCTCGCGGTGCTCAAGTCCGCCGGGTACGATCCCGAACCGGGGCCTATCATCGCCACGACGGGTGTCTTCTCACTGCTTTCGGCGCCGTTTGGAGCGCACACATCTAACCTCGCCGCGATCTCGGCGGCCATCTGCACCGGCCCGGACGTTCATCCCGATCCTGCCGAGCGCTGGAAAACGGGACCCTTCTACGCATTGGCCTACGTGATCTTCGCGGCCTTC
>JBEVEP010000196.1:0-6139 GCA_040512755.1 Mesorhizobium sp. | reverse complement strand
GCGTGAAGCTCGGCGCGCGCTGAACGCCGAGATCCAGCCTTCAGGTCCGCTCCGGCGTACTAGTCCCATCATTCCGCAAGCCTAAATAGACTGGCTGCGCTCGCGTAGTCCGTCACCGGGCGTTTCACGCAAGGACAACCCACAATGGCCCAGCCCCTACAGAAATCCGGCACCACCTCGCCACTGGCGGCTGCGTCCGGTGAATTTTCGTTCGGCAGCATGCTTCGCCGGCCCGAGACCGGCGCCTTCCTCGGCCTCTTCTTCGTCTTCGTGTTCTTCACGATCTTCGGCGGGGTGAATTTCATCGCGCCAACGGGGGCCGCCAGCTACCTCAACGTCGCCGCGAACCTCGGCATCGTCGCGCTACCGATCGGCCTTCTCATGATCGCCGGCGAGCTCGACATCTCGATCGGCTCGATGATCCCGGCCGGCGCTATGACGGTCGCGATCGTCTCCGGCCACTTCGGCGCGCCGATCATCGTCGGCATGGCCGCGTCCCTGGCGCTCGGAGTTCTGGTCGGGCTGATCAACGGCATCCTCGTGGTGCGGACGGCGGTTCCATCGCTCATCGTCACGCTCGGCACGCTATTCGCCGTCCAGGGCATCGTCCTCGGGCTCTCGGTGCTCCTCACCGGCACGACCAGCGTCGCTCTCTATGCGCCGGGCTGGGCCAAGTTCCTGTTCGGCAGCTTCATCGGTGGGACGTTCCAGGTGATGATCTTCTGGTGGATCGTAATCGCGGCGGTCTACGCCTTCCTCATGCACCTCAACCCCTGGGGCAACTGGGTGTTCGCCATGGGCGGCGACAAGGTCAGCGCCCGCAACGAGGGAATTCCGACCGACAAGGTGACGATCACCCTCTTCGTCCTCTCCGCGACCAGCGCCGCCTTCGTCGGAATGTGCCAGACCATCCTCTACAACTCGGCGCAGGTCTCGGGCGGCATGTCGTTCATCTTTAACGCCATCATCGCAGTCGTGGTCGGCGGCGTGCTTCTGACCGGCGGCTTCGGCTCGGTGATCGGCATCGTCTTCGGTACGCTAACGTTCTCGATCGTGAACCAGGGCATCTACTTCACGAACTTCGACGCCAACTGGTCGAGCCTGATCATCGGCATCCTACTGCTGCTCGCCGTGCTGATGAACAACACCTTCCGCAAGATGGCGCTCTCCTACAGCCCGAAGAAGGGAAAGAAGTGATGGCAACGCCGATCCTCGAACTCCGCAACGTCAACAAGTCCTTTGGCCCGATCGACGTGCTGCACGACATCTCGCTCGAGGTCGACGCGGGCGAAGTCCTCTGCCTGCTCGGCGACAACGGCGCCGGCAAGTCGACGCTGATCAAGACCCTTTCGGGTGTCCACAAGCCGACCTCCGGCACCATCCTCATGGACGGCAAGGAAGTGAGCTTCGCAGGGCCGCGCGAGGCGAGCGACGTGGGGATCGCCACCGTCCACCAATTCGGCGGCACCTTCCCGCTGATGAGCGTCGGGCGATGCTTCTTCGTGGGCCGCGAGCCGACAAAGAAGTGGGGGCCGCTGAAGGTCTACGACCGGGCGACGGCGAACGGGATCGCGGTGACGGCGATCCAGAGCTTCGGCATCACCCGCATCGACGACGGAGACAGGCTGGTCGGTGGCATGTCGGGCGGCGAGCGGCAGTCGCTCGCCATCGCACGGGCAGTCCATTTCGGCGCCCGGGTGCTGATCCTCGACGAGCCCACCGCCGCCCTCGGCGTAAAACAGGCGTCGCACGTGTTGCGCATCGTCCTGGAGGCGAAGCGGCGCGGGCTCGCGGTGATCTTCATCACACACCAGGTCACCCACGCAATGGCAGTCGGCGACCATTTCGCGGTTCTGATCCGTGGCGCCGTGGCCGCCAGCTTTCGCAAGGGAGAAAAGACCCGCGAGGAGCTGACCGACCTGATGGCCGGCGGGGAAGCCCTAGCCGATCTTGGCAACGAAATCGAAAGCTACATGGAGACCCACGAGGGGCATCCGCCGCCCCTCAGCTAACCCGAGCGAAGGGCGCATTTACTCGCCCGACGCCGACCGGCGCCGGTCCCGCCTCCCAGGTCCGGCGCCGGTCATAGACACCGCCTGTGAACGCTACCCCCGCGCAGCAAGGAGCTACGTCATGAAGATTGCGCTCGACCCATTCATGCACCGCCATCTCTCGCTCGAGGAGCTTCCCTCGAAAGTGGCCCAACTCGGATACGAGTGGATCGAACTCAGCCCGCGCGCCGATTTTCTCGAATGGTTCAAGGCCCCTCGCGTTTTTCCTGACCGGATCAAGTCCTTCAAGAAGGCGCTTGGCGACGCCAATGTCGGTATCGCCTCGCTCCTGCCGATGTACCGCTGGGCGTCGAATGACGAAGATGAGCGCCTAGCTGCCGTTAAGCACTGGAAGCGGGCCGTCGAAGTCGCTGCCGAGTTGGGCGTCGACACGATGAACTCGGAGTTCGGCCGCGGCCCTCACCCCGATAAGGGCTCCTGCTACTGCTGCCACACCGGCTCGATGATCGAAGCCTGCGAGGACGCATGGTGGCGCTCGATGGAAGAACTTGTGCCCATCTTCGAGCGTGAGGGGATCAACCTCCACGTCGAGCCCCACCCCGAGGACTGGTGCGAAACACTACAGCCCGCGGTCGACATTATCCGCACGGTCAACTCGAAAAACGTCAAGTTCCTCTACTGCGCGCCACACACCTACTACTTCGGCGAGGATACGAAGGCGATGCTGCGGCAGTGCGCGGACGTGTTGGCGCACGTCCATGTCGGTGACACATTCAACCACAAGGCAAGTTCCGGCCTCAGGTACATTCTGAACCCGCCGGGCACTCAGGCACGCGTGCATCAGCACCTCAATATCGGCCAGGGCGAGGTTCCTTGGGAGGATTTCTTCGGCACCCTCGCCGAGGTCGGCTTTGACGGGATCATGACCGCTTGCGTGTTCGCATGGGAGGACAGGGCCGACGAATCCGGACTCTTTATGCGTAGCGAGATGCAGCGCTACGTCGACAAGTATTGGCGTGAGACATGACGACGGAAAGCAAGACATACGGTCGTTTGGGCGCCGTCGACTGACGGGCCCATCCTGCAATGAAATATCGGTCGTCAATAGGACGGGCGACCCAAAGCACATGTGAGGATTACGAGAATGCTCAACGGAGAGAAACTGATCGATCGCCCCCTGCGCTGGGGAATGGTCGGAGGGGGGCGCACGGGCCAGGTCGGCTACAAGCACCGCACCGGTGCGCTGCGCGACAATACGACCTATAAGATGGTCTGCGGCGCCTTCGACCTCGACTTTGAGCGCGGAAAGAATTTTGGCGTGAACCTCGGGATCGCCGAGGACCGGCTTTATCCTGACTACAAGACCCTGATTTCCGAGGAAGGAAAGCTTACCGACGGGGTCGAGGTTGTCACCATCGCGACACCGAACTTCACTCACTACGAGATCACCAAAGCTTGCCTTGAAGCCGGCCTTCACGTCGTCTGCGAGAAGCCGCTCTTCTTCACCGTGAAGGAGTGCAAGGAGATCGCGGCCCTGGCCAAAGACAGGGGCGTTATCGTCGGGGTCACATATGGCTTCACCGGCCACCCGCTGGTCCACCAGATGGCGGCAATGGTGAAGAAGGGGATGCTGGGCGACATCCGCATGGTCGATCTGCAATACACGCACGGCTTCAACTCCGGCGATGATGCCAATGCCTCCGAGGCGCAGAAGTGGCGAACCAATCCGAAGACCTCGGGCCCAACCTTCGTGCTTGGCGACATCGGCACTCACATCTACTACCTCTCGGAAATCGTTTTGCCACATATGAAGATCGCGAAGCTGCTCTGCGATCGGCAGTCGTTCATCAAGTCGCGCGCCCCGCTCGAGGACAACGCCTACGTCCTGTCGCACTATGACAATGGCGCGGTCGGCCGTCTGTGGGTGTCTTCGGTAAACGCAGGCAACATGGGTAGCCAGCGCTACCGCTTCGTCGGTTCCAGGGCATCGGTAGAATGGTCCGACGCGCATCCCGATCAACTGATATACGAGATCCAGGGTCAGCCGCCCCAAATCATGCACCACGGCATGCCCTATCTCGAAGAGGAAAGCCTTGCGGTGGATCGCATGGGGGCGCTTCACACAGAGGGACTCGGTGACAGCTGGGCCAACATCTACCTCTGGATCGCCCAGGCAATCGACGCGAAGAAGCGCGGCGATGAGACCTTCCTGAAAACTCACCACTACCCGGGCATTGAGGCCGGCACCGAGGGCGTGCGTTGGCTCGAGAACTGCGTCAACTCAGCGGACGGCGGCTCGGTCTGGATTGATTACCGGTAACTGCCTGCAAGAAAGGATTCAGGGAATATGAAACTTTCCATCTGCACCGATGTGATGGGCGATCTCTCCTTCACAGACATGCTCGACAAGTGCGTCAAGCTGGGCGTCGAAGGGATCGAGATGACTGGCGGCGGTTGGTCCCGCGCGCCGCATTTCCGAGCGGACAGTCTCTTGGCCAACAAAGGCGCGCTCAACGCCGCTCTGAAGGAAATCGAAGCGCGCGGCCTGGAAATCGCCGCGCTCAACTGTTCGGCGAACCCGCTTGATCCGGGTCCAATGGGCGCGCGTCACCGCAAGGAGATGGAGCAAACCATTCGCCTCGCGGGCGAGATCGGCGTCAAGACCATCGTGACAATGTCCGGTCTGCCGCCCGCCGCCCCCGGCGACACGGTGCCAAACTGGCTCGTATACACCAAGAGCTGGCCCGACGAGATGCCCGAGCGCGACCGCTACCAGTGGGAAGACTGCGCAATTCCCTACTGGGAGGGCCTTGTGAAGCTAGCCGACGAGGTGGGCATCGAGAAATACGCGCTGGAGAACTTCAGTGCCATGCTTGTTTGGAATCCCGAGACGCTGTTCCGGCTACGCGACGCAGTGGGGCCGAAGGTAGGGATGAATCTCGACCCTAGCCACCTCATGTGGATGGGAGCCGACCCAATCGCCTCCGCCCGCGCGCTTGGGCCTGCGATTCATCATTGCCACGGCAAGGACACGCGCATCGAGCGTGGCTTGGCCGATGTGAACGGACTCCTGGAGCTCAAAGGCGTCGATGACGTCGCGAACCGGGCTTGGAACTACGTTGCTGTAGGCGCAGGTCGCGACCTGCAATGGTGGAAGGAGTTTTTCTCGGTGGTCAGGATGACGGGTTATAACGGCTGGGTGAGCCTCGAGATGGAAGACTTCACCATGTCCACTGAGGCCGGCATCCAATCCTCGATCGATGCACTCCAGGCCACCATCAGCCGCTGAGATCGACGATGCAGAACCCGATCACTATCACTTGTGCGCCTTGTTGCTGGGGCGTGGACGATGTGAAGAACCCGCACCTGCCGGCCTGGGAAAGCGTCCTCGACGAGGCCGCGGCTGCAGGCTTCGGGGGCCTTGAGCTCGGTCCCTATGGCTACATGCCGCTCAATGCCGACCGCCTCGGCACCGCGCTCAACGCGCGCGGCCTCAGCATCGTTGCGGGAACGATCTTCGACGATCTGTTGAGCACGGGGAACCGGGAAAACCTGTTGCGACAGACAAACGAGATATGTGCTCTCATCACCTCACTGCCGCGTCCCGAAACCCATCCGGGTCAGCGCTTCATAGCACCGTACCTGACCGTGATGGACTGGGGCCATGATGAGCGCGACTATGCCGCTGGCCACTCCGGGCGCGCACCGCGTCTCAATGCTGAAGCTTGGGCGGGCATGGTCGACAACATCCGCGCGATCTCGGAGCTTGCAAGCGACCGCTACGGGGTCAGGCCTGTCATCCACCCGCATGCCGGCGGCTATATCGAGTTCGAAGACGAGCTCGACCGATCGCCGCCGACGTGCCACTCGATCTCGCCGGACTTTGCCTCGACACTGGTCATCTGGACTATTCGGGCATGGACCCGGTCGAGACGATCCGGCGCTATGCGGACCGCACCGACTACATCCACTTCAAGGACATCGATGACGCCAAGTACGTCGACGTCATGGGCCGCCGCATCCGCTTCTTTGAGGCCTGCGGCGAAGGCGTCATGTGCCCCATTGGCCGCGGCCGGATCGACTACGCTGCTATCCGCAAACTGCTTACCGACATCAACTACGGCGGT
>JBEVEP010000388.1:0-4396 GCA_040512755.1 Mesorhizobium sp. | reverse complement strand
GTTTGCCAGCTAAGTCGCCGGAGATTGTATTCCAGCGACACCTTCGCCACTCTGAAATGTCCGATTCGGAGAGACGAGAAGTGATTATCCGCTTGATGTCAGTTGCAGGCTAACATTTTGATTTTACGTTAGTATTTGTATATTGGTATGATCTGTTTCGTTTGATAGCTCGAAAGCTGTGATGCGACATGGCTCCGCGTGCTATGGTCCAGGCAGCTCGCCGTCCTTGATGGAGCCAAACGGGATATCGGCAAAAATCTCAGCAATTCAACGCGCGCTTTTGGCAACGTGGCGTAGAGTAGACTTTATGAACCAAATCATCGATTGCGAATCATGGTAGCGCGTCGGAGACATATCTCATCAGCTGCATTGTCCGGCGGCCAGATTATGTTGTGAACCGCCAACAGGGCTCCAATGGCCAAGCCTGACGCAGAGACCACCAACCCCGCGACGGCGACATTTGTGCGGGGCACAAAAAAAACTCCGCCCGGCGAAGCGGCGCCGGGCGGATGTGGAAACTGATTGCGGAGGCGGGTTTTGGGGGGTGCAACCGCGATCAGCCTCAACCTTGACCCTGACTTCTTTGTACAGGCAGACCGCGTAACACGCGATGGCGATTTGTGCACAGTACATGTGTAATTTGTGCATAAGTAATGTTCAATCAGGAGTAGTGGAGCGCACACGCAGAGCGATTAAGGATGCCAGCTTGTCAGCGCGAGCGACGGCGACACTTGGGTGGATCCGGTCATCGGCTTGAAGGGCCGGTACGACCTCACCCCGAAAGTAAACCTCACAGGCTGGGCAATGGCCGGCGGGTTCGGC
This sequence comes from Mesorhizobium sp., assembly GCA_040512755.1. Lineage (GTDB taxonomy): Bacteria > Pseudomonadota > Alphaproteobacteria > Rhizobiales > Rhizobiaceae > JBEVEP01. The sequence goes on along the minus strand of JBEVEP010000388.1, from coordinate 3,574 downwards.
GCTTCCTCCGATTTCATGTGGGACCTGTATGCTGGCATAGGTTGCGACTTCAATGACCGGTTCTCCGCCGTCCTCGGCTATCGGGGGACTGGCGTAGACTATGAGAACGACGGCTTCCTCTATGACGTCGTTCAGCATGGGCCAGTTTTGGGCGGCATTTTCCGGTTCTGACTTACCGGCTGCGCGTCCACGCTTCCATCGCGTCAGTTGAACACACCGAGATACGACGCTGCCTCGGCGGTCTGCCCGCGCGAAACAAACGAAACATTTCTCCCGCAGCGCGGAAACAGCGCTGAAACAGAGCCCAGCTAGATTGCAGCGTGCCAGACCGGACGCTGCCCCTTTCATCAGAACCGCCGACGGTGCGTCCGGGCATGGAGTGCCCATCGATCGTCGAAGGGTCACGCACAGCTGGCGGCACACTTTTTCAGCCTCAAGAACGGAAGCGTTGATATGACCAAGTACAGGAACGCATTGCCGCAACTCGGCGACGCCTTATTTCTCACAGACGGAGGCATTGAAACCACGCTCATCTTCCACAACGGATTCGAACTGCCCTACTTTGCAGCCTTTGATCTCCTGCGAGACGGTGACGGCCGTTCAGCACTGCGCTCATACTACGTGCCCTACGCACAGCTGGCGCGCGAACGGGGCGTGGGGTTCATTCTGGAAAGCCCGACTTGGCGGGCAAATGCAGACTGGGCCAGCAAGCTTGGCTACACGCGCGAGGAACTGGCGGAGATCAACCGCGAGGCCATCGCGCTGATGGTCGATCTGCGAAATGAGTTCGAGACCGCCCGCTCACCTATGGTGATCAGCGGATGTATCGGTCCCCGTGGTGACGGCTATGATCCCGGTCGGATGATGACTGCCCATGAGGCGGAAACTTACCATGCCGAGCAAGTGGCCGCGTTCCGCGACTCCGATGCCGATATGGTCAGCGCGATCACCATGAACTACACCGAGGAGGCGGTCGGCATTGCACGCGCGACAGCGGCGGCGGAGATTCCTGCGGTCATCTCCTTCACGCTGGAAACCGACGGCAGGTTGCCGACCGGACAGACGCTTGCAGAAGCAATTACAGTGGTCGATGCCGCCAGCTCTCCCGCACCGGCCTATTACATGATCAATTGCGCGCACCCGACGCATTTCGACGCAATCCTTCAGACCGATGCGCCCTGGACACGGCGCATCAAAGGATTGCGAGCGAATGCGTCAAAGCGAAGTCACTCCGAACTCGATGCCGCACCCGACCTGGACGACGGTGATCCGGCCGAACTTGGCCGGCTTTACCGCGACCTGAAAGAGAAGATACGCAGCCTCACCGTACTCGGCGGATGCTGCGGTACCGACCACAGGCATATCCACCAGATCTGCATGGCCTGCACCGCGGCGGCTTGAACTCACGACCGCTGACGAATTCTTCTCTTCATCAAGGCGGCAGCTCCGCAGCGACGGAGCCGCCGCCCTTTTTTAATCGAAGCCGCACAAACCGGTTCCGGTCTCTTGCGTGAGCATCCCACTGCGGTCGAGTTCGGTGGATCGGTCGCGATGCCTTCACGAAGGTATGGCAGTTTGGCTAGACTGCCCGTGACTGAAGGCAGGAACCACCCATGAAGACGATTTTGATAACAGGCGCCAGCCGCGGCATCGGGCGCGCTACGGCGCTCGGCGCCGGGCGGATAGGATGGTCGGTAGTTGTAAACTACGTTGGTGACAAAGCAGCCGCCGACGAGGTCGTCGCCCTGGTCAAGGCTGCGGGTGGCAAGGCGATCGCCGTGCGAGGCGACGTTTCTGTCGAAGCGGATGTTCTATCGGTTTTTGATGCGGCTGAAGCACTTGGACAGTTGGAAGGCGTCGTTGTGAACGCCGGAATAGTCGCCCCCTCCATGCCGCTTGCCGACATGGGAGCCGATCGCCTTCGAAGGATGTTCGACGTCAACATCCTCGGCGCCTATCTCTGCGCCAGGGAGGGCGCGCGCCGGCTCTCGACGAGCAGAGGAGGCCGCGGCGGTTCCATTGTGTTGCTCTCGTCGGTAGCGGCTCGTCTCGGATCCCCCTTCGAATACGTCGATTATGCGGGATCGAAGGCGGCGGTAGACACGCTGGCAGTCGGGCTCGCCAAGGAATTGGCGCCCGAGGGCGTCCGGGTAAATTCGGTGCGCCCTGGTCTTATCGACACGGAAATACACGCCAGCGGCGGACAGCCCGACCGTGCTCACAGGCTGGGCGCAACGACGCCGCTTGGCCGGCCGGGCCAAGCGGACGAAGTGGCGGAGGCCATCATCTGGCTGCTCGGCGACCAGGCCTCATATGTGACAGGAGCGATCCTCGACGTTTCCGGCGGTCGCTGACCAAGCCAGGCGCATGTCAATGCGCCCGGCGATGTGAGGGTGATGTTGACCGGAATCGGTCGACAAATCGCAGATGCGCGGCGATCAGCGGAGTTGTTACACGCGGGTCGGTTAGCTGAGCCATGTGTCCTGCCTCCGGAACCATGACCAGCCGTGCGCCAGGAATGGCCTCTGCGACCATCTCCGAAATGCGTAGGCCAACCACGTTGCTTTCCAGCGCCATCATGACCAGCGTCTGGCATTTCACCCGCCCAAAGCGGCTCGCGGGCCAGGACTTGGCCAACGATTCCGCGAAGTCCGAGGTCACACGTTCCGTGTCGCGCATAAGATTCTGACGCAGGGCGCTGCTGGTCCTGTCCCAGGCGCCTGCCCCGTACCAGAAGTCGACATAGGCGCGCATTCCGGCCGCTGGCAGATCAGCCGCAATCGAGGCGGCCATCCAGTCGGACAGACTGGAGAGATTACTTGCAAGCGCCAGGTCGGATGCACTTCCGCTTTGCAAAAGGTGATAGATAGCCGGCTCGATCAGCGTCAGGCTGCGCACGAGGTCCGGACGCTGTATCGCGATCTCAAGCGCAACGGCTGCGCCGTGCGAATGACCCACGAGGTGCATCGGTCCGCTTCCGGCCACGATCGTACTGATGACGCCCTCGGCCGTATCCCGGATATCGCGCGTTCCATACAAGCGGGCATTGCCATAGCCGGGCAGATTAGGAGCGAACACACGGTAGCTCCCGCGAAGATGGTCCGACAGGCCCTGCCACTGGCATCCGGAACTCGCCGTGCCATGCAAGGCGAGCACCGGCAACCGTGCCTCCGCCAAGTCAGTGTCCTTATCAGCAAGGTCAATCCGCAACGCGCTCATGAGCAAATCTCCGTATGGCTGCCGAGCCAGAGACAGCGGCGCTGATCTCGGTTCGGCTGATGCCGATATCCTTCAGAAGGAAGTCTTCCATGGCTTCCAGATTTCGCGTGGCGATTCTGTGCTCCCGGTACGTGCGGAAAGCATGAAACGCCCCGCGGAATCTTGTGACGAAGGTCTTATGGGTGCTTTCTCCCGACAGGGTTATGGTGAGCATCGACATTTCAGTAACTCCGTTGGTTTGGCCTGCCCTCATTGGCAGCGGGTCATGTCTAGTTCACGCCTGTTTCCACGGTTTTTCTGGAAGCCGATTGAAGTGTTTCATTTGTTTCTGTTGCCGTGGCGGACATGAAGCGCA
>JBEVEP010000386.1:0-4046 GCA_040512755.1 Mesorhizobium sp. | reverse complement strand
GGCTCAGACCTGACCCCAGCTTTTCATCGCCAGCTGCCACCGAGCATCCTGCGCAGTGCGGAGTGACCAACGCTGACATGCGGCTCCGCGCCCCCGATTGGTCGTGGTCAACTAAAATAGGCCACCAACGACGTAGAGGGCTGCCTGCCGGCCACTCCGCGTGGTTCCTGCAAACATCGATCCATAAACCTATGACCGCACTAAAATTCGTGTTCCGAAAGCCTCGCCTGCCCGTCATCATCGACACGGGCGCCGGACTGCTTGGAGTCAAAAGCTGGCCAACCTGCGCAAAGCACTTGGCGACCATCACCTTCGCGGACAAGGCATTCTGCGATGTCATCGATGCGACCGCGGAAGGGTTTTCGCTTTACCCGGAGCTCATGGCAATCTCGCCGCTTACGTTGAAAAAGCGCTGGACCAAAGCGGCGATCATCGACCTATACAACAATGCGAAGGGACCCGGGCGTCCGGCGTATCCGACCACGTCGCTTGGCAACAAGAGCCTGGAGAAAGTTGTCAGGGACATTGTCGAACTGCTTGTCGCGCCGGAGCAACCGGCGGAAATTGTCCGGCGTTAGCAGCAAACGCGGGGCATGGATGATCGAGGCCGTGTGCGTCCGGCTCCCAGGTATTGCATTGCCCCTGCTTGACACGCTGACATGCAATCGCCATGCTTGTTGTTTATTTCCGTCGCCCAACGCCGATGGAAAATACCAGAGCCCCGGACCCATGACAGCGCTGGGACTGTTTCTGTACAAGGCCGGCGAATACCCTGTGCTACCCACCGATTTGCGCACGCGCTTGAAAGCATTCGTCCCTAAACATACGTGCCGGCGAGCGCCATTTGGTGGTTCGGCTCGACCAGAAAGGCAAGTTTCGCAAAGCTACGCGCCTGCTCGGCTATGGGATACCGGTGTGAGCGGCTGCGTTGAGCGTTTACAGCCTTAATGGGCTCTCAACACACTGAATTGACTGAAAGCCGAAGCAGGTAGCGGAACCTTAAGCTTCCATATAATGTTCATCGGACGTTCGCCGTGGCTCCTCTGGAATGTCGCGGGGCCGCAGGCGAGGTAGGGACTATCCTGATCAGTCCGAACAAACAACTGAAAACTCCATCCGTTCGGTTCGCCGCCCGCGCTGTTGATGTATTGAAGTCCGATCTTCGTGGTGGGCGCTGCGCTGTTTTGGGACTGCCAATGAAACAGATCATGGCTCAAGGCATAGTCGTGGTAAGCGATGGTCTCATGGAATCCAGTTCGCTTGTCCAGCGTTACAAACATGAGTTCGACCTGGCGGTCTTTAATACGTAAGACACCGGTGTTAAAGAACGGCCGACTGGTCGCCGTCAGGAACCCGACTGCCGTGAGGATTTCGTTTAGTCGATAATGACCGTGCAGGCAAAGGGCGGCCCACTCCAATCCTGGGAGAGGCAGCGAATGCGGCAATACGTTCGCCTCGAGTACCTGTGCTAACTCGACGAGTTCACCGAGACTATTGAAATTGTCTTTCAAGCGCTGCGCGAACGCCCGGCCTGTGCCAACCCGCGCAGCGGTTCCGTCCACCTGATACGCTAACATTTGCAGGCGAGTTGCGTCGAAATCGTTGCGATCGGGCCCATCCAATTGGGAGGCCGATAAGTTTGCCATCAAGGCGATTTGTGCTGGGTCGTTCGAGTGCAATAGTGCGGAAAAGCGGCGGCCGAAATATTCTTCTTCGGGTCCCAGATCGCCGACGATTAATCCTGCTGCGCGGCGGAGTGAGGTCCATCCGCTGTTTCCGGTGGGACGATAGATGTCGTCGATGCTTAGCGCTTGATCATGGAGAAAACTGGCCAAGCTTACGTTCTGTCGACCTTTCAGGCTGGCATAGGCTTGCAACTCTGCGGTAAGCCGCCGCCAGTTTTGGTGAATGAGCCTACGAAGGTTAGCCAGAATTTGCTCACGGCTACGCTGTTGAAGTTGAATATGGCAGCCGAGGGGTAGCTGACTGAAGCCGTTCTCCACACCGTCGATCAACTGTCTCCGATTTAACCCGGTGATTTGTCCGAGCAGATGATCGAATCGAAATTCCGCCGAATGTTGACCGACGAAATCGAGGATCAGGCAGCTTTCCTTCCCGTTCGACAGGCGTAGGCCTCGACCGATTTGCTGCTGAAAGAGGACCGGACTTTGCGTCGGCCGCAGGAGCAAGAGTGTATCAACGACGGGGATGTCCACGCCCTCGTTGAACAGGTCGACCGTCACCAAGACGCATACCTCGCCCCTTGCTAGTGCTGCCGGAGCGCCTTCGCGTTCCGCCTGCGTGGACTGCCCCGTCACGCACAGGGCTGGTAGACCCGCCTTGTTGAATTGGTCGGTCATGAATTGCGCATGCCGAACGCTGGCGCAGAAAGCGAGAGCCTTGCTTTGACTCGGGTCTGCGCATAGACGTCGCCATTCATTGATGATCATCCGTGCCCGAACGTCGTTGCCAGTCAGTACATTGTCGAGGATGGCACTTTCATTTGGCTGTCGCCAAGGGACGTTCCGCAGATCGGTGCTGTCATCGCAGGCGAAATATTCGAAGGGCGCAAGGAGTTGCAGGTCAAGCGCGTGCCACAGGCGAAGTTCTACCGCTGGGCTGCCGTCGGGCCTTGCGTCGAAGTACGAAGCGATCGGTCTCCCATCGCTTCGCTCGGGGGTGGCCGTGAGGCCCAAGAGGACGGAGGGCCTTACTCGCTTCGCAACGTCATCAAAACTCGCTGCGGCCAGGCGATGGCATTCGTCGAAGACGACTGTATGCCAGTAGCTTTCGCCGTAACGATCGAGCAACTCATTGCTGTGGAGGCTTTCGATCGTCGTGAATAGGTGATCTGGACTATTCAGCGGATTGTTCCCGCTGAGCAGCTGGCCGAAGCTCGGATCACGCAGCACTTCACGATATGTGCGCAAAGCCTGGTGAAGAATTTCGATACGATGCGCAATGAACAGCAAGCGCGGGCGACCTCCATGTTTGGTGCAGAGACGCTGATAATCAAACGCCGCCACAACGGTCTTGCCCGTACCGGTCGCGGCGACGACTAGATTTCGCATCCGGCCGTGTTCGCGCTCAGCCTGCAGTTGCTCTAGCATTTCAAGTTGGTAGTTCTTCGGCGTGAGGTCGAAGAAGCTAAGGACGTTTGCGGGTTGATCGGCCTTTCCGCCGCCCTTCTCCCGCGCAATCGCTGTCGTCAGCGCGATCCGATGCTCTGGTCGATCCGGATTGTAGGATACAAATTCTGTGTCATGCCAGAGCGTTTCAAAATGTGCCTGAGCTTGCTGGAACATAGCGCCCTGACCGCGTTCTGCAAACTTGACCGTCCATTCCAATCCACCAGCCAGAGCAGCTTGCGTCAGATTGGCACTGCCAACGTAGGCGGTGCCGAACCCGCTGTCACGTTCGAAGATCCAAGCCTTGGCGTGTAGCCGGGTACGGCGCCCATCTAACGAAATGCGTACTTCGCAATTTGGCAGGCGCGCGAGCTCGTCAACTGCTTGTGCCTCAGTGGCGCCAATGTACGTCGTCGTGAGAATGCGAAGTTGAGCGCGTGCTTGCCCAGTTCCGTCGAGCGCGGTGATGCTTTGCAATATATCGCGGATCTTGCGGATTCCGGAGACGGTGATGAAGCTCATGAGGATATTGACACGATCGCTGCTACCGAGTTCATGGCGCAGCTCGCTCAGCAATGCGGGAGAGGCCTTGGCAGCTGTGAACAGCCATGGCGACGTTACGCCGGTGTCCGGCGCAGTGGGCGCGGTGCGCTTGCGATGAACAGCGGTTAGGTTTTGCGCCGGTGTCGCTAGAAGACGAATGTTCGCGCCGTAGTCTTGGTCGGGGTATTGTTCCGTGAGGCGTTTCCGGAGGTCCACCAGCATCGCATTCACAAATTCTAACTGCGATTGGAGTCGGTTTCCTTTCGCGGCCGCTGGGGCATCGTCGTCGACGGGAGGCGGCGCCATTTCTTGGAGCACGTTGGCAAGCTGGTCCGCAATCGCCTCCGCTAAACGTCGCGTTGCACTCACGGAGTC
>JBEVEP010000385.1:0-7098 GCA_040512755.1 Mesorhizobium sp. | reverse complement strand
GCCGCTGCTGACCGGGGCGTCGCTGGCCATTTCGCCCTTTGCGGTCATCTTCGCGGTTTTCTTCTGGGCCTTCGTCTGGGGTCTTGCCGGAGCGTTTATCGGCGTGCCGATCCTGATCGTGCTCATTGTCTACTGCGCCCAGGTGCCGTCGCTCAGCTGGATCGCCATATTGCTGTCGAAGGAGACGGCTGACAAAGCCAGCGAAAAGGCCTGAACGCGGACGCAGCGTTGAGAATGTTGCCGAAAAGGTCCGGAAGGTCGGTCAACGAGGCGCCGCCATCCGTCCGGGCTCTGAGCCGGTTTTCTGGCGGCGAAGCCTGAGGCAGGACGCTACACGTTCATGGTATCAACATTTCTGCGCTGGCTGGGCGCAATGCGCGTTGGTCGGCATCGTGGTAGACTGGAAACAAAGCAGGCGCCGCCAGGATGGTCTTAGCGGAAGCGTTGGTACTATCGGCTTTTGATGTGCCAATCATCCGTGTGTGTGGCGCGCAGTGCTTTACCTTGCGCTGCCGCAGGATGAGGCGACGATGCAACGCATTACCATCAGCATTGACGACGACCTGCTTGAGACGATCGACAGGCTGAGCCAGCGTCGCGGCTATGGAAGCCGATCGGAAACGCTACGCGATATCATTCGCGATGCCGTCACCCGGGACCAGTCCTCCGGCAATGGACATTTGCCTTGCTTCGCGACGCTCTCCTATATCTACGAGCCCGAGACAAGGGAGCTGGCGAAACGGCTCACCGGCGTCCAGCATGACCATCACGCTTTGTCCGTGTCCACGCTTCATATCCATGTCGACGATCGTGACTGTCTTGAAATCGCTGTCCTGCGAGGCACCGTGCAAGCGGTGAAAACGTTTGCGGACAGCGTCATTGCGCAGCGTGGCGTTCGGCACGGAAACCTCCACATTATGCCAGCTGGCGCGCGGGCAACCCGCAAACGCGCCGTTCATCGGCACGGCTGACAAAGGACGCTTGTCCGCACGAACGAAAGGACAGCGACAACAGTGCGGCGCGGGCCCAAGGCCGTTCCGATTGTCGTTCCCCGATGCAGGCGGCGCCGGTCGGCCGACGTCCACGAAGCGGTTTTGAACTGGGAATTGGTGAGCTACTGGAGCCGTGTGCAAAAAGAAGCCCGGGCATGGCCGGGCCTCTCAAGCGTGGTCAAAACTCCAAGCCGGAAACGAGCTTACGGCAAGTGCCCGCAGCCCCGTGACGTCTCAGAGGATGCCGGTCAGAATGCCGACCCCGGCAACGGCTGCCAAGCCGCCCGCAGAGCGGAAGGCGACCGGACCATACTGATCTCCGATCTTCCCGGTCACAAAGCCCATTCCGATGCCAAGGATATGGAGCAGCGCGGTCGCGATCATGAAGCCGGCCCCATATGCAAGGCCTCCGGCATTTTCCGGCATTTCGGCGCCATGTGCATATCCATGAAACGTCGCGAACAGGCCAACAATCCCCATTGCAACAGCGACAGGAGCCTTCACGCCGACCGCGACAATGGCGCCCACAACAATTACGGACAGAGCAATGCCCATTTCAACGAAGGGAACGTTGATCCCGGTGACACCGAGGACGCCCCCGGCCGCCATAACAAGAACGAAGGTGGCCGGCACGAGCCAAAGGGCCCGACTGCCAAGCTGGTAAGCGAACAGGCCGACCATCACCATCGCAAGTATGTGATCCAGGCCAGAGGCGGGATGGCCAAAGCCATGAACTAACCCGCTCGCTTCGCCTACGCCGGTGTGTGCGAACGCAGCCGTCGGCAACACCAGAGCCGCAGCAGCAGCCGATGTCCCATATCGGAGAAATCTGGAGATCATTCTAGTACCCTCCTAGTTCTTCCAGCGCAGTACCAACCCTCAATAGTAGGGATTATTGTCACAACCTTGCGTGTGAAGAAAGGGGAAAAGATTCATACGGTGTAGTTGCCGGTCAGCGCTTTCAATGCGCCGCCTGCGCCTGCACAACGGCAGACTCGCTAGTCTGTCTCGGTGCGCGGCCGTCAGACAATCCCGAAGCCACACCGACACGCTCCCACACGATCGAGGTCCTGCCCTCAAGACTGGACGTTAGACTTGGTTGCGCCGAATGATCTTCAGCACCAGCATGACGAGACCGATGGCGAGAAAGACGATTCCGGTCGTCATCAGCCCGGTCGAGGCATCCCTGTAGCCTGCCGCCAAGATTAAGAAGCCGAGGATGAGGAGAATCAACCCGCTTACGTTACCGACCAGGAACTTAGGTTTTTCACCGTATTCGGCCATTCATGAAACTCCGACACTTCTACGTTTGATCTAGGACGACTCAAAAAGACAACCAGCAGACTATAATGCTTGATGGTCCCCGTCGAGTGATCGTGGCGAATGCAGAGCTGTTATGTAAGTAGACACGCACAAAGCTATCCGATCATTTCCAGAACGGGCCAGTCTCGACGAGCTTTCGCCAAGTCCCTTTCGCATGAGCCCAGGCAAACTCGGCGCGCGTCTGGCTCACCCCGATCATCCATCCGATGGCGCGCTGTCCGCCAAGATCGTGGCTGAGTGCTTCAAATCCGCTCAGATGCGCTCTCACGTTGGCCCCATCGTTCACATCGCCGAAGATCGTCTGCGCCTTCTTGAGACCCTTCAAAAAACGATCGACCTTCTTCGCCGGAAACAGCGGAGCAAAAAACTCGGCAACGTAGCGAAGCTTCTTCAGTTCCTTCCTGAGCTCATGGCGCTGTTCGGTATTCAGATCTTGCAATCCGCGGGCCTGCTTTCGCACCTTTTTCCAACGCTTGTTGAGCGCCTGACGGGCTATCTCACTGACCGGCGCCGCAAGGCGGCCGCTCTGGTCTACATCTTCAAGCGAGAGCCAGCCGCGCGTTTCAACAAACCGCGCCAAGTCAATAACGAAAGCCTGCGCTCGCGCTTCCGCCATAAGGGTACGGACCTGGCCGCGTATCTCGGCGGACTCTTTCTCAAGGGCTGCCGCCAGCTTGGCGAGCGCAGGCTCATCGGCGTGCGCCCGAGCTTCAGCGCCAACAATGTCGTTTGCAAGCACATCAAGATTGCGCAGTCGGCCGACTTCCTGGCCGAGCCAGCGGGCTTCCTGGCTGAGTTTCGACATTTCCGGGCTTTTCAACGCTGGAGCGAATGCAGTGAACGCGCTTCGCAGGCGTCGAAGTCCGACGCGTAGCTGATGCGGCCCTTCTGGAACATCCAGTTCGCGCAAAGCCTCCATGTTCATCGTGATCTGCCGCAAACATTCGCGAAGAATATTGCGCGCGACCACTTCAGCGCCATCTGCTGCTTCCAGTGAAACTGTCTCGGCGTAGCTCGGTGTGGGCGGAACTCCAATTCGTCCTTCCGTTGCAAGCATATATCCGCGAGCCGCCTTGGATAGGCGCGAGAAGGTCAAGCCGCCGTCAGGGAGTAACTTGTGCGCGAGGTCGAATAGCCCCCTTGGGCTGCCTTCGATGAGCTCTATCTCGACCTCACGAAATGGCTCGGAGCGTCCCTGGGCGCGGATCTCGCCGACGTCGATCGCCAGTTCGGCGCGCGTGCCATTCTCAAGAACCAGTGTACCGGACCTACGCTCGACTACGGTTTCACAAACGGATTGAAGCGGCGCGCCATTCACACGCTTGATGATTTCGTCACGAATCTCTTGATCAGGAATTGCCTCCAGGTCCGGGTGTCTTCCTGAGGCGGGTGTTTCCAATTCGCGAGCGCGCGAGAGGCCCTGATGCAACTCGGCGGACGCCTTTACCGTTTGCACCCAACGCCGCCCGTCGCGCCGAAGCCTGAGTGTGACTCCCGCCTTCTTCAGCGCATGATCTTGAGTATCGAAATAGACGCTCGCGAGGGTCTTTGTCGTCAGCTTGCCGGCAGTTATGCCCAGTGACGTTGCACGGGGCCAAAGTTGGTTCGCGGTGCTTTCCTCAACCAGAAACTTCAGCTCGATTTCGTGCATGCAAACAGCCCCCGGAGATGTGCTAACGCGTTCAACGCGCGCCGGCAAGCATCGCACCGGAGGAAGAGGCCCTACCTTGCGTCATGCCGATTGGCTGGCGTTGATCCCGAAAAGCAGGTTCGACAGGCTGGACTGCGGTCTCACCAGCAGACGAAACCGCCGTCCACAATAAGGTCAACGCCTGTCACGAATGACGACGCCCGGCTTGCCAGGAACACAGCCGGTCCAATCATTTCCTCCGGCAGGGCCAGACGCCCCATCGGCGTGTCACGCTCGAATATTTTCACATGCTCGGCAACCTCGCGTCGCCTGTTCATCGGCGTGAGCGTGTAGCCCGGACTGATGACATTGACGCGCAGGCCGCGATCAGCCCACTCCATCGCCAGGCTCTTCGACATATGGATGACGGCGGCCTTCGAGGAATTGTAATGTGACTGGGACAGCCCGCGGTTGACGATGGAACCGGACATCGAGGCGATGTTGATGATCGAGCCCTTGCGCCGGGGCAGCATGACGCGCGCCTGAGCCTGGCAGGACAGAAACACGCCGCTAACATTCACGTCGTAAAGCTTTTCCCACGTCTTTCGCGGAAGGCTTTCGGCCTGCCCGGCTCCCCCGATGCCCGCATTGTTGACTGCTACCGACAATGGACCCAAACGTGTCTCCGTCTGCTGCACCGCTTCCGCCAGATCACTTTCTGACGTCACGGAGCCGGTGACGGCCAGCGCCTTGCGGCCAAGCGCGACAATCTTCTGGGCCGTTTCTTCGAGCCCGCCATTCGAGGAATGTCCGAAGCATGTCACATCGGCCCCTGCTTCTGCGAGGCCGATGGCGATGGCCTGACCAATACCGCTGCCGGCGCCCGTGACGAACGCCACCTCTCCCTCCAAGCTGAAAAGGTCCATACTGTCCTCCATAAACGTCACCAGTCGAACTGGCCTATTTGACAGCCGGCGAGCCTGAATCTTAGTCCGGCCAGAAGAGACCTGTCGCCAGTCAAGATACAGGAAATGGCACAATCTTGCCGGCGCTACGCAGTCTGAGTACGAGATGCTACAGTATGCCTTGGCATGCTTGACGAACCTTGATTTAGGGCAGACCGCACTTCACAGAATTGCGTCCAATCCAATGGGGTCATCCATGATAAAAATCGCATCACACAGAGGCATTCTAACGGCGGCAGGGGTGATTATTGGCATTGCGACGGCCGCTATTGCGGCGCCGCTCGATGCCCTGCAGGGCGCGTGGACGATGGACGGCACCGATTGCAGCGAGACGTTCAAGAAAGTCGGCGCGGAAGTACAGTTTAAGGACCGGACCGCGACGCAAACGACCGGCATCATTGTTTCTGGAGACAGGATCACTGCACCGAATGCGACCTGCACCGCCGGGCGGATTCGTGAACAGAAGGAACATTTCTCGGTCCAGTTGAACTGCGCTGACACGGTCATGCTCAGCAGTCTGTCCATGTCCTTCAAGATTATCGACAAGGACAATTTCGAGCGATTCGATCCGGAATTTCCCGATATTTCATTCACTTACCACAAGTGCACTTTCTAAGGACGTTGCATCGAACCTGTCGCGGACGCCAGTGCTCAAGCAAGTCGAGCGCCTTGCATGAGCCCATTGATCCGTGTTGTTGTTCTTTTGGGAACGTTGGGATATGTCGTCGCTGGCCAAGGGGGATTCGTCGATTGCATGTCAGTAAATATATTGCGTAGGTTAGCCGTCGTTGTTTTGGTGTCCGTTCTGCTCGCGGCCTGTGCCACCCCCCGCGATGTACTTACACCTGTCGCGCTGAACACAGTCCCTCCGGATGCGTCTGAGTTGACTATTCTCGTGGCGACAAGCCGCAAGCCGACGGGCGATCCAAGCACCTTGTTTTCCGGCGAACGCAGCCCGCTGCTTTCATTGGCAAATATCGAGGTCTCAATTCCTCCCGAAAGCGCACGGCAAGCAGGCACGGTGCAGTGGCCGAAACGCCTGCCGCCTGATCCGCGCCGAGACTTCGCCGTTACAGGAGTTCAGCCGAAGACGGTGGCCCAGGCGAAGGAATGGCTGCACCAGCGCGACCGCGGCACCGGCCGGGTGTTGGTCTTCGTACATGGTTTCAACAACATCTTCGCGGATTCTCTCTTCCGCTTTGCGCAGATCGTCCACGATTCAGGAGCGGATGTCGCGCCGATCCTCTTCACCTGGCCGTCGCGGGGCAGTGTGTTCGACTATGTCTATGACAAGGAGAGTGCGAATTTTTCGCGCACGGCGTTGGAGCGTGTCCTCCAGTCCCTGTCCCAAGACCCCACCGTTAAGGACGTCACCGTCCTCGCCCACTCGATGGGTACCTGGGTGGCTGTGGAAGCGCTCAGGCAAATGGCGATCCGGGAGGGCACTATCCCGGGCAAGATCCAGAACGTTATTCTGGCGTCGCCGGACCTCGACGTCGACGTGTTTGCGCGCCAGTGGACAGAAATGGGCGACAATCGCCCCAACTTCACGATCTTTGTTTCGCAGAACGACAGGGCCCTGGCCATGTCGAGCTTCATATCAGGCGGGATAACGCGTGTCGGCTCGATCAATCCTGCCAAGGAGCCGTTTCGCAGCGCCCTGGAGGATGCCGGCATCACCGTCGTCGATCTCACGCAACTCAATACGGGCGACCGCCTGGCTCATAGCAAATTTGCAGAGAGCCCGGAGATCGTGCAGCTGATCGGGCAGCGCCTTGTCACTGGTCAGGCGTTGACGTCCACTGACATCGGGCTGAGTGAGAGCATCGGCGCCGTGCTTCTCGGGACGGTGAACACCGTCGGACAGATCGCAGCGACAACGGTGTCCACGCCAATCAGCGTTCTAGAACCCCCCAGAGTCAAGACGAAGAAGGCGGGATTAGACGAAATACTGGGAAGCGAATCCGAGATGAGGCAGTAGAAGCGTTTACCGAGGATCGCGCAGTCGGGCTTTGGCCAACTGACCCGGTATTCGTGGGGAGTTGCACGCCGACTGTGTACTCCGACGCTCCAATGCAAAAAAACCCGCCGGCGTAACCGGCGGGTTCTGGGACGACAGGAGCAAGAGAACCTCCTGCCATATTTCTCTCAGCTTAGCGCGCTTTCGCGACGGCTTCGATCTCTCCGC
>JBEVEP010000381.1:0-4341 GCA_040512755.1 Mesorhizobium sp. | reverse complement strand
CCAGCCATAGCGCAGCACCGGGAAAGTTGTCAATTCCCTTTCTGCTTGATGAAAAACCCACTGTTGTACCGGGCGGCTCGGCCGGAGAGCGGTTGGGAGGCGCGCGAAAGATTCCTTAGGGCGCCGTTTACTCGAACTCAGAGCGAGAGGCGCCGTCGGCTTGCGTTGGGAGGCTGGTTTTCGGCTCCTCAGATCGTTTTGGAATAGATCGACTCGACGGCGCACGCGGCGGGGCGCGGGTCGGTAGGCCCAGATGCCTGAGGATCTTGACGATCACCGGTGAATCTTCGATGCCTGTTCTGATCGAAGGGACGGCGATCAGGAGATCATCGCCGCATACGAGCGCGTGCCGTAGGGTCCCTCTGCCGTGACGACCGTCAAGCGATGGACCCGGCCGCGCTCAGAACGGCATAGGCGACTTCGATGCGTCGGACGTCACCATGATCCTGGATGAGGTCCGATGAGATGTTGTGGATTTTGCCTTTCTCGAACGAGTAGGCCGTGCCTGGAAGACCCAATGTGAATCGATTGTCGGCCTCTTTCGTCTTCTGGGCCCCATTCCGTCCCATGCCGCCGTAGGGGTCGTTCTGGTCTCCCAGCGCGGCGGCGTTCTGGCCCGCGATGCGCGAAGCGAGTGGATACGCGATACCGACCGCCTTGTCGTTTTTCGTGTGCGTGATGATGACCGGTCCGGAGATTCGCTTCTCGTCCATTAGAGCGCGGAAGAACCCTTTCTCTTTCTTAGCCTCGCCGAACCCCTCAGAGAGGCCATTGTGGGAGAACGCCGCTTGCAGCAGGCTCATCGTGACGAGATCGGTATTGCCCGGCAGCTCGTGAGCGGCCGCGATCACCAAGCGTCCGCCGAAGCTGTGCCCAACGAGATGGATGCGAATGTCGGGCTTTGCGGCGCGGACCCGCCGGAGCAGGTCGGCGACGCCTTTGCTGCCCACCGTGCCTGCGCGCGACTTCATCTGGTAGTACGTCGCAAAGTTAGCGATACGACGCGCGGCCGCCTGAACGCCGCTCAGCAGGTCGTCAAGGCCTGCCGCTCCACCGGTCAAGCTGGATCCACCCCCCGCCCCGCCGCCGGGAGCGGCGGGCGCCACGACGGGTGTTTGCGCATTCTCAAACAACGTCTCGGCGTCGGCGGCGAAGAAGCCCGCGGACGCGTCGTCGTTTTCCTTCATCGACGGATCGAGGATCTTCCGCAGAAGTCTGACGAATTCCTTCTTTGCCTCTGTCGTCGCGAGCTGGGGCACGAGCGCCTTCGCGCTTTCCATCGCCGCAACGTGATCGGGATTCCGATCCGCGCCGCCGAGCACGTGCGGATCATCCTTGAGCTTATCGAGAATCCGATTAACCGCGGCCGTGTTCTCCGCTTCGGCCGCTGCGCTGGCCGCGCCGCCTCCCGGAATCAGATCGGCGTCGGTGAACTTCTTGCTCGGCCAGAAAACTCTGACGGCCGCGAAGTTCCGGTTGCGCAGTCGTTCGACGAAACCCTGTAGCGGCGCGGGTACCGAGGCTTCGTTCCGCAGGTCGAGCAGCTTGTCAATGTTGTCAAGGAGCTCTTCGTAGAGCTGCGACGCATCTGCCTTGTCGTTGTTCCAGCCGTGAGACAGGAGGAGGAGATCGGTGACCGGCCCGAGGCCGGCCAGGAGCGCGTCTACCTGCGGTTGCTGGAAAATATCGCCGTCCTTCGTGAATTCGACATCAAACGTTGGGGTAGCCATGGTATGATCCTCCTCTCTCAAACTGATTGGATTGCGCGGATGAGGTCGATGAGTCCGTGCCCCTCGAAGTAGCGTTCCCGGCCTAGTGGACTTGCCGTCGAAAGAAAAATGCGCTTTACGTCGAGGGGTTTGCCTATGAACTCACGGCGAATCGACAGGAACGCGGCGATGGCACCGGACACGTGGGGCGCCGCCATGCTGGTGCCGCTGTCTTCCATGTAATAGGCGCCATCTGTGGCAGAAAGACCCGCGGAGTCAATCGCCTTTTTCAGGCGTTTGCCCGCGCCGCAGGAAGTGATGCGCTCGCCGGGCGCGACGAGATCGGGTTTGATGCGACCGTCGCCAGTCGGGCCCTTCGACGAAAAGTACGACACACCATAAGTATAGGGCGCGTCGCGGTGCGTAGCCCCGACGGTGATAGCGAGCTCAGCGTTCCCCGGATCGTTGATAGTGTTGGACAGCCCGACTTTGGTCGGCCTCACCGCGGCCGCTACCGTCCCGAACCCGGTGTTTCCCGCCGCGGCCACGACAACGACTCCGGATTGAACGAGACGATTCACTTCCGCGCAGATGGGACTTTGCCCGCAGGCAAACATCTCCGGGTCGAACTCGTAGCCGACACTGAGGTTCACACCGTGGACACGCAGCAGCTTCGGGTTGTCGTTTAGTCTTTCGCGCACGTAGTCGAGAGCGCGGATCACGTCGCTCGAGCGTCCCTCGCCGTTTCCGTCCAACACCCGGAGGCTGATCAAACGACAGTTTGGCGCCATTCCTCGAACCTGCTCCCCGGGCAGGGTTCCGGTTTGCTTGAATTGACCTCGCTCCAGCTCGCCCTTAACTGTGACCTCTTCGACGCGTTCCAGCAGCCGAATCGTGCTTTTCTCCTTGCCGGCGCCAGCGATGATGCCGGCGACGTGTGTGCCGTGCCCGAAATCATCGGTGAGCGCGAGCCGGCGATGCTCCTCGATGAGCGCTTTGCGTTTTTTGAGGTATTCGTCGCGCATTTCCTGCGAAGCGCCCGCACTTGGGCGATCGAGGGCGTCCGGATTCTTTGGCGCCGGCGCCAGAACCGGGATCCCAGCGAATGTCGACTCGCTGTCGACGAAGCAACGGTGAAGATCCCGCACTTCGGACGACCGGAGGGCGTGCCCGCTCGCAATGTCGAAGTGCTGATGGTTTTCGTCGATTCCGGAATCGATGACCGCCCAGACGATGCCCGCGCCCGCCGCGCCAAACGACTTGAATGCGGCGTCCGCCTTCACCGTCGCGACCGACCGGTAAATCTGGCTCTGGACCGGAAAGTCGGGCCAGAGCTTGTAGATCGCGCGGTACCGCATAGATTCCATCGTTGGCCCTGACGGCGGTGATCCGAGCGAGTTTTGCGCGTCTTGCGCTTCCTTCGCCGCCCATTCTCCATCTGCGACGAGCAGTCGCTGCCATTCGTCCACCGTGAGCATGCACCGCGCGTAAGTCTTCGAGATGTAGTCAGGCCGCGGCGGCGCCAGTGCGGGGTCGCCATTGAGCGCGGCCAAGCGCGTCTCAAGCGCGGCAATCGCTCCGGAAAGACCCTCGATGTGTTGGAGATTGAGCTCGATGACGTAGGGTCCACGATCTCCATCGTGCCTGCCGAGCTTCCATTCGCGCCGCTTCTTGGCATCGTATAACTCCGGTGGGGCGAACCGTCGCGCGAAGTTGTCTGCGACTGGGCGCCCGGGCAGATCGTCTGGCATGCGCTACCTCTGCGAAGAGAAGATGATGGAAAGAAGCACGGCCTCGGCCGCCGTCAACCGTTTTCCCGAACCCCGTTAATCAGCTCCCGTCGTAGCGCCATCGCGAGCACAAGGGCCTTCGCCTCCGAGGAAAGCTTCCGTTGAGCCAGTATTCGGCCGCGACCACCGGGTGGAGTTACAGGACACCTTCACATGAATAGGATTTTTAAACCACCTTTTTCTATCGCAGGGCCGGGAGAAATGTCAATTCCTTTTTCTGCTGGATGAAAAATCCACTGTTCCACTGGTCGGCTCGGCCGGAGAGCGGTCGAGAGGCTCGCGAAAGGTTCCTTAGGGCGCCCCGCAGTTCGGGCAGTGCTCCACGGCGATAGTTTCCGGCACGCCGATCAGGAGCCGCAATTTATCCGATGCGATGTTGCCTCCCTAATCCCAAACGACATGGGCGCTATACGAGTGCGATCATGACCCTAGCCTTTCTTCGGCGACCAGCCGTAAGCCTTGGCGCAGGCATCGCCCATCAGCATCGCGCGCTCACTCTCGCTCAGGCGGTTGGTAAGACGGAACGGCTCGACGGCCTGTTCGTAGTTGACGACCGCGAAGGCGCGGGTCCAGTCGGTGCCCCACAAGCAGCGGTCGAAGCCCCAGGCATCGAACACACGGGCGAGCGGGTCCCAGATGTCTGGGAAGGGATAGGGTTCCTTGGACAGCGTGCAGACGCCGCTGACCTTCATCACCACGTTCGGGCGCTTGGCAAGCTCCAGCACCTTCGGCAGGTCGGCCCAGGGCTGCGGCGGCGCAGGGGGCGTGCGCGGCTGCAGGATGGCCAGATGATCGATGATGAATCGCGTCTCGGGATGGCGATCGATCAGCGCCGTGCCCGC
>JBEVEP010000179.1:0-25087 GCA_040512755.1 Mesorhizobium sp. | reverse complement strand
CCGATCTCCTTTGGCGAACGCCAGTGACCATCAGACCCGGCATTCCGTCTTCCCTCAATGGCTAGGGCAGAGAGATGCAAGCCCGGCTTTCGAGCGCGCTTGCGAGAACTCGTCGAACTGAAATTTGAACGTACCTGGAACGCGGGCCCGATAGGTACCGAACTTGAAATAAGGTCCGACCAGCGAGAGCGGCGTGCCCTTCTTCAGGGTCGCGCCAAGATTGCCACGGACGGATACGATCTTCTGTCCATTCGCCCAAATGTCGAGCTCACCCTTGGTGTGAGGGCCGTACTCGTTGTCTGTGCGGCCCGGCCTGATGCGATACACCATGTCGACCCAGCCCTTACGGGGATCGGGCAGTTGCCTGTTCGCCTCAGGCACGATTTCAATATCGGCCGAGCCCAGGTATTTCTCCGGCTCGGCGACGAAGGAAAGGGCACGAAACTGGGAGATCATGGCCCTTTCCACGCCGATGGTCTGCGATAGCGTCTCGGTCTCGTCCGAATGCTGGTTATGTTGAAACAGACTCAGAATCTTTTCCTTGAACAACTGCCGCGAAAGGCGCGGCTGTGTCTTTGCCATGAGATCGATCGATTGGAGGGATTTTACCGCGTTGACAGCCCGCTCATCGTGGGGATCAAGCTTCGCCAAAAGATTTTGCGCTGAGACCAGCCGGTCGGGATATCCTTCAGCCTTCGCTACGACGCGCCTCGTATCGTTATCCTGGACGGTTATGTGGAAAACCCCGTTGTCGAAGCGCTGCGCGATCATTGGACTGTGATCGCCAGGACCTTTCCACTGCCCGATGATGGAGCGCGCACTCCCTGACGACGGGACGTCTCCGTCGACGCGAAAGCTGAATGCGTACCAGACCTCTTCGCCGAAAGCAGGCCATGTCTCGCCTGCCGCCCGAAGCTCCGCGCGTTGGCAGTCGTGGTCGCACATGATCCCGCTATCCCCCTCACGCGTGACGATCTCGATCGCCGACGCGCCACATCGGCCGGGCTTCACGAAATCTATCTGCCCAGGGAGGACCTGCTGCGTGGACCATTTCGATTGATCTACGCTAGCAGAGTCGAAGCTGTCTTTGAGCGACTGCGCAGCGCTCGTTCCGGCGTAGGCGACCAAAGTGATAGCAAAAACAAGGTCACGCATGCCGACCTTTCCCGAGAGCAGAAAACCGCACTACTACTTCGGCGCCCGGTTGGAAATTTTTGCGGTTTGCGGCTGCGCCGATGAGCTGTGAGAAGCGGCCGCCACCGAGCCTCCGGTCACGGGAGCCGAGGCTGATTGGCAACATAAGGCGCTCCTTCGTTTTTTCTGGTGGCTACGTCAGTTCGCGCGTTTGTCGGTAGCGGCGAATACGGTGACAGGATCAGGAATACCTCGGATCGGGAAGTCGCCCAGTTTCTCCGCCGGCTCTTCGAGCAATTCGGCAAGCTTGCCTGACAGGAGCAAGCGTCGCCCGGTGGACTTCGATAACGTTTCGAGGCGCGATGCCAGATTGACAGCCGGTCCAATAACAGTGAAGTCAAGCC
Organism: Mesorhizobium sp.; assembly: GCA_040512755.1. GTDB lineage: Bacteria > Pseudomonadota > Alphaproteobacteria > Rhizobiales > Rhizobiaceae > JBEVEP01. The sequence continues at coordinate 23,549 of JBEVEP010000179.1, read as the reverse complement.
GGTCCTTGGAGCCGATGTTGCCGAAGAAGACAGTTCCGCGATGCAACGCAATCCCCATGCTGAGGGGCCGCCAGGAAAGATCACGTGTTGGTCCGCTTGACCCAGCCTCGTTTAGGACATCCACCGCTGCCAGACCTTCGCGGGCGGCAACGAGTGCGGCAGCAGCAGCGGCCGGCCCCGGGTGGCTGACAGAGATTGGGAAGATCGCGAGCATGCCATCGCCCACGAATTTCAGGACCTCACCTTCCTGCCGGTGCACAGCGTCCACCAGACCTTCAAAAAATGCATTCAGCAGCCGCACCATGTCAGAACTTTCGATGCGATCGGAAAGACCGGTGAAATTGCGCATGTCCGACACCCAGATCACAGCGTCAATGGTTTCGCCAAATCCGCGCTTTATGTCACCTGCGAGGACCCGCTTACCAATGCGCCGGCCCAGATACGCGTCAAGAACGTGTTCCGCAATCTTGCCGCGCGACACGATCTCTACATTGAGCGCCAATGCCGGGAGCAAGGCCTCGATGACTTCGACGGTGCTGTTTGAAAAACCTCCGGCTCGGCACGTGGCAAGCGTCATCAACGAGAACTGACGTTCTTCCCGCTTCAGCGCGAATCCCCAGTAGTCCGTGAATCCGGCCGCAGCGAGAGTGCGCATGATGGGGTAAGTCGACGCTGCGCTCGGATCCTGCGGGTTCACGCGAATTGAACGCCCCTCTTCGATGATCGGCCTGAGGGGACTGGTCAGGTAATCGGCGGTCTCCCGAACGTGCCCGTTCACCTGCATTTCGTCACAGAAACCGAGATCGCCGCGCCAGTTTGCCGTAATGCCAAGAAGCTGCGGATGCAACGTCGACATGTTAAGTGTCGCCCGCTCGATCGGTTGGCCGGCCGCAACCAGCCGGGCGATGACGCCGTCCAGTAGCTCAGCCGGTCCCGTGCTTTCCGCAGCTCGCGACATCAACCAAGCCAGTGCACTGCCGTCGCTTGCGGTCAGTCGCGAAACAGGACGCCGCTGAACCAGCCGGACGTCAGGCGGATATTCCCCAGTCGCCGGACCGGTCGACGTTGCATCTTGAGCCAATTCGGAATGTTGGGTCGACATTCGTGTCCGCCCGTCGTCGGTTCGGATGACAAAATAGGTTTTCTCAAGGCAACCGCCAAGGTGTGCAGGGAAACGAGCCCGATGTGACATCGACGGCGGAAAAGCCGCAGCGATCTTCAACGCCCGCGATAGCAGCTGTGCAAGCAACGGTTATGAACCAACCCGGCTTTACCGCATCGTTACCGCAGCACTTTTGGCCCTCCCGCGGCAGTGATCACGCCGACGATAATTAGCCCGGTCAGTACCAAGCGGATACCAGCACTAACACCAAATGTGTTGAGCATTGTGAGCAGCAACACAAGGAAAAGCGCGGCTCCCCAGATTCCGGGCACATTCGCTTTGCCGCCGGCCACGGAGGTGCCGCCAATGACGACAACTGCGATCGAGGCCAGGAGATATTCGTTGCCGATATCGACATTGGCGCCGCGAAAATATCCGGCGAGCAGCGCACCATTGAGGCCGCCGAGTGTGCCTGACAGCGTATAGGTGAAGAAGCGGATTTTCTCGACGGGAATACCCGCCAACCAGGCGGCGCGACTGTTTTGGCCGATGGCGCTCACCGAGCGGCCGTAAATCATGCTTCGCAGAGCGACGCTGGCACCGACAGCAAACAGCGCGGTGATGATGGCTAATACCGGAACGTTGTGGATCTGCAGGTTGGTGAAATTGGCAAAGCCGGGCGGCGGCTTGATCTGCAAGCCGCGGCCATAACTGATATCGATCGACTGGATGATGAAGCTTGCCGAAAGGGTGGCGATGATGGGTGGGATGCGAAGGGCCCAGATAAGCAGGTAGTTTGCTGCGCCAATCGCCATGCCGCAGGCCAGCGCGGCGGCGAGGCCGAGGGCAATTCTAATGTCGCTGCCGTCCATTACCTTCATCGCGACCGCGCTGGCGAGACCGATATTGGCCGGTAGCGAAAGATCGACGTTGCCAGGACCGAGCGTGATCACAAACATCTGGCCGACGCCGACGATTACCGTGAATACCGCAAGTGACAGCGCGGCTGTGATCATGCCGCCAGCACCATAGCCGCCCGTGAAGGTGACCGCCGCAAGCCAAACCAAAAGCGCGCCGAGAAACGACCAGATCCAGGGCTGAGCAAGAAGATTGCGGGCAAGCGCCATTGTGTTAGCTCTCTCTCCGGCTGATCAGAGACCGGGCAGCGAGCACAACAATCAGGATTGCGCCATTGGCCCCGACTTGCCAGTCGGGCGGTATGTGCATGAAGGTGAGCAGTGGCGAGGCTGCGAGCGCGAGCGTGAGCGCGCCTATTACGGCGCCGATCGGGGATACGCGTCCGCCGACGAACTCTCCGCCGCCGAGGATGACTCCAGCAATAGACAGCAACGTATAGCCATTGCCGATGTTGGCGTCTGCAGAAGTGGTGATGCCGATCAACGCCATACCAGACAAGACACCGAAAATTCCGGCGAGCGTGAACAATGTGACCTTAATCCTGAGCCGCGACCAGCCGGCACGCTCAATTGCGACAGGATTTCCACCCGAGCCTCTCAGAACAGCGCCATAGGACGAGTTCATCAACCCGACCTGGGCGACGATTGCGATGATAACCGCAAGTACGATTGGAAGCGGAACGATTGGCGGCTTTAACGCCATGAGAGTGAGCAGCCAATCCGGCGCGGAACCCCCTGGTTTCGGCAGAAGCAGGATCGCTAGACCCTGCCATACGAAGCTCATGCCCAGGGTAACGACTATGGACGGTATGTTGCGCAAGTGAATGAGAGCGCCGAGGCCGGCATAGACCCCGACGGAGCCAACTAGCACAATGGCGCCGAACAGCGGCGCCTCGCGCAGCCACGTCGCTGTAACGCAGCCCACGAAGCCTACGAACGTTCCAATCGACAGGTCGAGCTCGTTGCCGGTGATGACGAACATCTGGGCAAGCGTCGCCAGTGCGATGGGGATCGCGAGATTCAGCATCAGGTTGAAGCCGAAATAGCTGATGGCGCGCGGGTTTAGCCAGGCGATGGCGATAAGAATTAGGGCTAGCGAAATGGCGGGTAGCATCGTCCGCAGCAGACGACGGAAATTCGTTGAGCCCAGGACGGGCAAGCGCACGATGCGGTGCGCCGAAACGGAGTTCATAACCTGCCTGCCTCCTGGAACGAGGACTGGATCACCTTTTCCTCCGTTATTTCGGCCGGCCCGAGGTCGGCAACGATACGACCATTGCGAAAAACGTAGACCCGATCGCAATTGTCGAGTTCGTCTGTCTCGGTGGTGTGCCACAGGAAAGTGCGGCCCGCCTGCGCTTCCTCCCGGATCAGATCGTAGACCTCCAGTTTGGTGCCGTAGTCGACGCCGCGCATGGGATCGTCCATGAGGACAATCTTCGCGTCCGAGCCCAGCGCCCTGGCAAATAGCGTCTTCTGCTGGTTGCCGCCGGAGAGTGACAGGATGTTGTTATCAGCATCCGGCGTTCGGATTCTGATCTTGCTGATCCAGCGCGAGGCAAACTCTCTCTCCCGTCGCTTGGATATCAGAAGTCCATCGCGGAGGCCGGCGATAGACCGGATGCCGATATTCGCTGCGATCGACCACAACGGAAAGATACCGTCCGCCTGGCGGTCGCCGGCAACCAGCGCCACCGGCGCGGTAACCTCGACGCCCGGCCTGGTTCGGGTGGCGGCCTCGAATATCTGAAGAAGCAGCCGCGTCTGACCATGCCCCGCCAAGCCGGCCAATCCGACAACTTCACCCTCATGTGCTATGAGTTCGACATCATCGGGTTGCCTGTCCGGCCTGGCCCGGACACGCAGTGGCCTTTCGGCCATGATTGCACGTTCGTCGCGAGCCACCTCCCTTCGCTGGTCAATATCTCCCATTGCCCTGACCAGCTTCTCGCGGTCGAATGAAGCGGCGCTGTCGGTGGCAACAACCTTCCCGTCGCGCATCACGACAATCTCGTCGGAATAATCGAGCACTTCGCCCAGCAGATGCGAGATCAGGATACAGCTGGTACCTGCGGCGACAATCCGGCGCACGAAAGCCAACAACTGACCCGCCGTGTGGGCATCGAGCGAGGAAGTCGGCTCGTCCAGAATGACAAGATGCAGCGGGTTGACGGTAACGGTAAATGCCCGCGCTACCTCGACCATTTGGCGTCTACCGATTGACAGATCACGAACAACATCGGAGGCGCTAATATCGTGGCCGGGGAATATCTCGTCGAGTTTGGCGAGGATCAGATCACCGGCCCTTCGTCGCCATCCGAACCCCTTGAGCGACGCGTGGTTGATGCGGGCGTTCTCTGCGACCGTCAGATTTGGGCACAACGACAATTCCTGGAACACGCAGCGGATGCCGAGGCTCTGCGCGAGCGCGGCTGAATGGCGGTTTTGAACGCTGCCGCCGATAGTCACCGTCCCTCCGTCTGGGAGAAGCGTTCCAGCAAGTAAATGCATGAGCGTCGACTTGCCGGCGCCGTTGTGACCGACAAGTCCAACACATTCGCCTCGCTCGACGACGAAATCGACGCCGTCGAGCGCACGAATGGCGCCGAACTGTTTCTCGACGCCTTTCAGATCGACAATGGTCACGAAACGACCAGCACGATTACTTCATGTTGGCTTTTATGGCCTCTATCGCATCGTCCTGAGTGTATTCGTGACTGGCGACGCTCCCCTTTTCGATGGTGGGCAAGGCCGCCTCGAAGTCGTCCTGTGTAAATGCCAAATATGGCACCAGAAGATCGTGCGGCACGTCTTTATTTCCATCAAGGATTTGCTGAGCAACCCAGAAGGCAAGAGTGGAGACACCAGGCGCTATGGAAGCCGACCAGGTCGTATATCCATCCTTGTCTTTCTGTTCCTTCCACCACTGCAGTTCATCCTGGCGGTTGCCCATGATGATGGTCGGACGCGGTTTCCCGGCGGCCGCGAACGCCTGCGCTGCGCCATACCCGTCACCGCCTTGGTCGACGACGCCTACTATGTCTGGAAGCGACGGTAGCACCGTGGCGACGGCTTTCTGGGCGGTCGTCTGATCCCAGTCGCCGGTAACTGAAGCAACGATCTTGAACTCTGGATGGGCGGCTACACCCTCGGTGATGCCCTGGTGGATCGCATCATCAATCGAAGTTCCGGCCAGACCACGAATCTCCAGAAGATTACCGCCCTTCGGCTGGAATTTCGCCATCTGCTCGACTTCCTGCCGGCCCATATCCTTGAAGTCGACGACGACACGCCAAGCACACGGTTCGGTGACAATGCCGTCGAAGGAGACGACTGTGATGCCTTGGTCGCACGCTTGTTTAACGGCGCCGTTCAGCGCATCGGGCGACGACGCGTTGATAACGATGGCATCGTAGCCCTGGAGGATCAGATTCTGGATCTGCGCAGCCTGTGTTGGCACCTCCTTGTCGGCGGTTGTAAAGACATCGGCGGCCGCCACAATCTTGTCCGCCACTGCTTTCTTGGTAACGATGTCGTAGCTCTTGAGCATCGCCTGCCGCCATGAATTGCCTGCGTAGTTATTCGAGAAAGCAATTTTTTTGTCGCTCGTGTCGGCCGCTGCCGAACCGGCTACCATCAAGGCGCCGAGTGCTGCAGATAGGATCAGCTTGCTATTGCGACTCATCTGTTTCCTCCCTTGACCGAGTCCTGCCCCTTGCTCGTCTGTTCTAGTGGGGGCAGAAAGATTTACCAATTGTCGGACAAATCAACAAGCGCGGTGCCGGGTTGAATTGTGGTGGCTGGCGGATTGCGCGAAACAAGCCAGGGGGTCATCCGGATCTGTCATTCCGGTGTGGCACGCAGTGCGTGTCATGGGACGCATCCCGGTCGATCGCACCAGACGACGTGCTGGACGCGCAGGCGATCCGTCCGACCGGTACGCTGCATCACGTGCGGCGTCGTTGTTTTTCCTATGCCGAGGTTCATCAGGTGCGGGTCAGATCCGGACGCATTGCTAACGCCCCTCGAACGTCCGCCTTGCGCCAGCACCCGACATTTTCACTGGACGCAGTGAAGGTCGCGAGCCGGATAAGAACTGCGAGCCGATGTCTCATATACGCAAGCCGCGTGCGGTCACCCTTCGTCAAGACCAGCGAGCCGCAATCCCTCCAGTATGGTGGCAAGGCGGGTCGGATCTGCGGCCGGTTGCCCACTCTTGATTGCAGCAATGGTCGCATTCGGCGATACCTTCAGAAAGGCGGAGAGATGGCGATGGGCCTCCTCCATTCGCCCCAATTGAGCGTTTGCCGCGACAAGCATCCAGTAGGTCGGGGCAAAACTCTGATTGAGCGCCAGGGATCGGATCGCCCAGGTAAGCGCTTCGGCAAAGTTGCCAAGGATCATCTGACAATGTGACACGCCGGTGAGTGATATATGCGCGGTCGGGTCGCGCGGGCTGAGCTGGCTGGCGCGGCGGAAATAAGCCAGCGCGTCCTCCACGCTTCCACTATGGAGATGCGCTATGCCAGCCACGTTGACGACCCACAGATTGTTGGGATTGGCCGCGATCGCCGCCTGGATGACCTCCACCCCCCAGTCAAAGTCCTTGGCGACGTGGTGAAAGACCAAGCCACAAAAGGCCATTACTACGGCGTCTCCCGCTGCATTCTTGAGCCCCCTGCGCGCAAGTTCGATGCAGGTCTCCTTGTCGTCCGACCCAATTGGCTGAGCGCCCATGATGATCCGGTGCCCGAGTGCCCACGCGGCGTGAGCAAGTACAAGCGCGTTGTCTGGCTCCAGCTCTAACGCTTCAGTGAGGAGGGCATAGGCAGCGGCATTGTCATCAAGCGATCCCGTGAAGACTCCCGTCGCGAGCGCGCGCAGATAAATGTCGTAGACTGCGATGCTGCCTGGCCGCTCCAGTCGTGACCGATTGATCTCGGCCGCCTGGATATGTGGCTCAACGACCGTGGCGACATTCTCGGTAATGCGATCCTGGAAATCGAACACATCCTCGAGGATGCCCCCGAATTGGTCGGCCCATAGATGCGCTCCGGACTCGCCATCGACGAGCTGTGCAGCGATTCTCAGCCGGCCGCCTGCCCGCCGCAGGCTGCCTTCGAGCACGTAGCGCACGCCGAGCTCGCTTGACACTTGGCGTACGTCCACGGCCCGGCCCTTGTAAGTGAAGGATGAGTTCCGAGCGATGACGGCGAAACTCTTAAAGCGGCTGAGCGCGGTGATGATGTCTTCGACCACGCCGTCGGCGAAATAATCGTGCTCGGGGTCACCCCCGAGATTCTGAAACGGCAGCACAGCCAGAGATGGCAGGGGCAGGCGCTCAAGCGTGGCCTCGGCCCGCCGGGGCAAGGAAAGCGACACCGGCTGCCGTCCGGTTTGTCCCTTGGGGACCACGAGGAAGGCCCGCACCGGCTCGGCAAGGTTCTTCAGCTTCTGCTCGCCTATCGGCTGAAAGCTGAAGGCCAGCTTCATGCCGACCTCCTTAGCCACCTTTTCCGAGACGCAGATGCCGCCCGGTTCTGCTAACTGCTGAAGCCTGGCGGCGACGTTGACGTCGTCTCCATATCTGTCCTTGCCATCGACAATCACCTCGCCGAAGTTGACTCCTATCCGAACTTGGATTCGCTCGCTGTCATGTAAATCGGCGTTGCGCTCTGCCAATTCGCGCTGCATCAACACTGCGCACTCCACAGCGTCCACAACACTGCTGAACTCTGCCAGCAGGCCGTCACCGATGAGCTTGAAGATGCGGCCGTGTCGTTTCCTGATCTCCGGCTCAAACAGTTCGTTGCGGCTCGCCAACAGGCGATCAAACGTTCCCGCCTCATCGCGCTCCATGAGAGCCGAGTAGCCAACCACGTCGACCACGAGAATTGCGGCGAGCTTGCGCTCCATCGATGTCCTCTCCCGGGAGGGACCAAAGTTACACAAGTGCGTTAAGACGCGCAAAATCAATGAAGCCGACCCCGGCGGCTCTCCGTGAACTTGTCATCTCCTCGAAACCAACCCAATGCCAGCGTTTTGGGCGAGCTAGACCGTTCCCGACGGGCCACTGCGGAAAACCGGACCTCACTTAGCCTTAGGTCTGGGTTTCGCGGCGCGCAAGCAAACGGTATCTTTTGAACGCATCGATGGCGACTGCGGGGCGGGATTTGCCAGTCACTGTCGCAGGCAGGAGGGGACACGATCATGGTCGCCACCTTCGACGATGCCGCCCTCCAGGCGGAGACAACAGTGGCGAGTACGGCCACGGCGAGTTTACAGATAAACGTGGCGGTAAACGGCACGCCTCATACGCTGACCGTCGATATACGTTCGTCTCTGCTCGACGTGCTGCGCGAACACCTTGTGCTAACAGGCGCGAAGAAAGGCTGTGATCACGGGCAGTGTGGCGCCTGCACGGTGCATGTCGACGGTCGGCGGGTCGCTTCCTGCCTGACGCTCGCCGCTCAGGTGGACGGGCGCCAAGTTACCACCATCGAGGGCCTGTCGCCGCGCGACGGTTCCTTGCATCCCATGCAGCAGGCTTTCATCGACCATGACGCCCTGCAATGTGGCTATTGCACGCCGGGTCAGATCATGGCTGCGGTTGCTTGTGTCCAGGAGGGCCACGCGACTTCGACCGAACAGATTCGTGAATACATGAGTGGCAATCTCTGCCGGTGCGGCGCCTATGTCGGCATCGTTGCTGCCATCCAGGACGCCGCCGCGAAGATGAAGCAGGTGTGAGCGATGCGGCCCTTTACCTATACGAAAGCCGCAACCGTCGCGGAAGCCGTCCGGGTTGTCGCCGCCGCCGATCGCGAGACCCGCTTCCTGGCGGGCGGCACCACTCTCTATGACCTGATGAAGCTTAACGTCGAGACTCCCACGAGCATCGTCGATATCAATTCTCTGTCGGAGTTGAGCGGTTTCGACACTTCCGGTTCGAACGAACTGACGTTCGGCGCCTTGGCACGCATGAGCGACGTCGCGGCCGACCCGCGCCTGATGCGCGAATATCCTGCGCTTTCGGAGTCGCTGTGGCGGGCAGCGTCGCAACAGCTACGCAACATGGCAAGTTTTGGCGGCAACCTACTGCAGCGCACACGCTGTGCCTATTTCCGCGGCGGCGAGCCGTTTGCCTGCAACAAGCGTAATCCCGGTAGCGGTTGCGCGGCTCGGGAAGGTGTCAACCGCGGGCACGCATTGCTGGGCGGCAGCAGTGCCTGCATCGCCGTCTATCCCGGCGACTTGGCCATCGCCTTGGTCGCCTTCGATGCAAGCATTGACGTGCTGGGTCCCAATGGCCAAAGGACCATTGCCGTCGAACATCTGCATCGCGAGCCGGGCACCACACCACATATCGAGACCGTGCTGGAGCCGGACGAGTTAATCTTGCGCATTCGCGTGCCTGTGACGCATCTCGGCCGCGGTTCGACCTATCATAAGATTCGTGATCGGGAGTCCTACGCGTTCGCTCTCGCCTCCGCGGCTGTGGCCATACGGATGGAGGGCGATACTGTGCAGGACGCTCGTATCGCCATAGGCGGGCTTGCCACGCGTCCCTGGCGGGCCCGAGAAGCGGAAAAGGCATTGATAGGTCAGCCCCTGACCCTGCTGACTGCGCGAGCCGCCGGTGACGCTGCGCTGCGCGGGGCCAAACCAACTAACGACAATAGCTTCAGGATCGAACTTGGCGCTCGCACGGTCGCCGATGCGCTGATGATTGCCAAGCAGAGGGCGTTGGCATCATGAGCGATATGCCGTTCCCGAATACCCCTCGCGTCGACGCCACAGACAAGGTCCGAGGCGCAGCCCTATTCTGCGCAGACGACGCGCGTGCTGGAATGGCTCACGCCGCGCTTGCCGTGGCAACGATCGGGCGCGGGTATGTGCTCACCGTCGACACGAGCGCCGCAAGTGCGGTTCCGGGCGTTCGGCTGATTCTCACCCACGATGACTTTAGAGATGTGAAATCAGCCGGCTTCATCATGGGCGGTGGCTATGGATTCCAGAGCCTGCTGCCGATGCTTTCTCAGGCCGTTGCTTATCGCGGCCAGCCGATCGCACTTGTCGCGGCGGATACGCTCGAAACGGCGACAGAGGCGGCTGCGTTGGTGCAAGCCACGTATGAAGCAGAACCGTTCAGTGTGACACTCGACGCACCCGGCATTGAGATCGTGAATCAGGCGGATACGCCGCTCAAGAATTTCTTCCCCGAGGCCATCGCCGGCGACGCCGACAAAGCTTTCGAGGAGGCGCCGGTCAAGGTCGAGGCGACTTTTACATGCCCGCCGCAGCACCAGAATCCGATCGAACTGATCGCCACGGTTGCTGAGTGGAAGGACGACAAGCTGATCGTTCACGAAGGCACGCAGAATGCCGAGGCCATCCGTCATGGCCTGGCTGTCGCGCTGGGAATTTCGCCTGAGCACGTAGAGGTGATCTCTCCCTACGCCGGCGGAGGGTTCGGTCTCAAGAACTCGCTGCAAATGCAGACGGTGCTGGCTGCGGTAGCAGCGCAGCGTCTCGCCCGCCCGGTAAAACTGGTGGTGCCGCGCACTCAGGTTTTCCACGATGCGAGCTTCCGTCCGGCCACGCGACACCACGTTCGGATTGGTGCCGACCGCGCGGGTCACATGGTAGCAGCCATCCACGAGGTGGATGCCCAGACCTCACGGCACGATCTGTTTCCCGGTGAGTACGCGTCAACCAGCGCGCGCCTGCACGGATTCGAGCATTTCCGCGGCCATGAGCGGCTCGTCCGCACCGACGTCCAGACGCCGGGCTACATGCGTGCGCCGTTCGAGCACCCCGCCTGTTTCGCGATGGAATCCTGCGTGGACGAACTCGCCTACGTGCTTGGTCAGGATCCTGTCGCCCTGCGGCTTGCCAACGACACGGCAATCGATCCGATCTCCAAGTTGCCGTTCTCCTCGCGCCGGGTGGCAGATTGCTTGCGGCGTGGCGCAGAGCTGTTCGGCTGGGGCGCACGCACGATGGCGCCGGAATCCATGCGCGAAGACGATGGCACGTTGATCGGCTACGGCGTCGCGACCGGCGCCTATCCGGGCGTGATCGTGCCGACGATTGCTCGGCTGAAGGTCACTGATGACGGTGGCGTCGTCATTAGCATCGGTGGACACGAGATGGGGCAAGGCATCCGTACTGCACTCGCTGCCGCCGTCAGCCGCAAGCTCGGTGTGCCGGCCGAGCGGATCGAAGCGGTGATAGGCGACACGCGTGCCGCGCCTCAACATCTTACGGCCGGCTCATGGGGTACGGCCTCAGCCATACCGGCTGCGGACGCTGCCGCCGAGTCGATGCTGACGGCGCTGCGGGAGCTGGCCTCAGGTGACATTTCAGCAAGCCAAACACCGGCGCAAATCCTGAAAGCTGCCAAGCGCTCCGCACTGGAGGTCGAGGTCCAGACAAAGGCACCCGGCCAGCCAGACGCGATTTTCGACCGGCTGAGATCAGGCCTTGTTTCGGTTGGAGGCCCGGTCTACGCGGATTTCGTCACCTTCAGTTACATCGCGCACTTCGTCGAAGTTCGGATAGAGCCGCGCACACGGCGTGTCCGGCTGCCGCGGGTGGTCAGCGTTGCTGATTGCGGACGCGTGGTGAGCCCGCTTACCGCCGCCAGCCAGGTCAGAGGCGGCGTGGTGTGGGGCATCGGCGCGACGCTGCGCGAAGCCAGCGAAGTCGATCCGCGTTACGGCGGTTTCCTCAATGCCGATCTTGCCGAATATGTGATCCCGGTGAATGCCGACATCGGTTCGATCGAGGTAGAGTTCATCGACGAGCCGGACTTCAAGTTCAATAGCGCTGGCGTGAAGGGCTTGGGCGAAGTCGCCATGACCGGCGTCGCGGCTGCTATCGCTAATGCTATATTCCACGCCACCGGCCGTCGACTGCGCGATCTGCCGATCCGCATCGAGCACCTGCTTTGAAGTGGCAATGGACGCAGATATGACGTGGCAGCGAATACCCCGAAGGTCCTATGGTGGATCAATCCGGATCCCGCAAGTGAAACGGCTTTTTGACCTTAGACAGGATTTCCGGTTCAGGCTGGGTCCGAGCCGCGCTGCCCTATGAGAGACAACGCCGTACGAAGTCGCCCGCCGGCCCGACCAAGGAGCGTCGTTGCCAACTCGACGTCGCAGCCGTGCAGCAGCATGACCGCGAGCTTAACGTTGCCTTGGGCGCGGCGAAGGGCATCGCGCGCCTCATCGCGCGGCCGGCCTGTCAGACGCACCAGCATTTCCTCGCTCCGCCGCGCGAGTTTCTCGTTCACGGCCTGCACGTCCACCATGAGTCCGCCATGGACCCTGCCGAGCAAAACCATCACCAGCGACGAAAGCAGGTTGAGCGTAACCTTTTGCGCTGTGCCGGCCTTCAAGCGGGTGGAGCCAGCTATCGGTTCAGCGCCGGTATCGAGCCAGATTGGATGATCACATTCCTCGAGGATCGGTGCGCCGCGATTGTTGGCGACCCCAATCGTCAACGCCCCGTACTGCCTTGCCTCGCGCAAACATGCCAGCGTGAACGGCGTCGTGCCGCTCGCAGAAACGGCGATGAGTACGTCCTTGTCGTCGATCCCGTGTTGCCGGACAAGCTGCGCCGCTTGGTCAACCTCGTCTTCAGCTCCTTCGATAGACCGTAGGAGCGCATCGTGACCCCCAGCCATCAGCAGCACGAGCCGCTCTTGCGGCCAACTGAACGTCGGCATCAGTTCGGCGCCGTCCTGGACCGCCAGGCGCCCGGACGTTCCGGCGCCCGCGTACACAAGCCGGCCGTGGAGCCTGAGCCTGCCTTCAATGGCAAGCGCCGCGGCTTCGAGGGCCGGTCGCGCGGCCCGCACCGCTGCCACCGCGGCGAACTGGCCTTCGATCATGGCGTCGAGGATGTCGGCCGGGTCCCACCTATCGAGGTCCGCGTAGCGGGGACTAGGACGTTCGGTGTCCATCAGCCACAATCCGATTCCCAACGGGACAACGTACTCACTTCAAACTCGTTCTGATGCGTTTATTCCTTCCCAACGCTGCCGAAAAGTCCTTAGGGTGAATTCAGTCGCGCTTGCGCGGCCGGCAGGAGCCCCTGATCTTCAGGTTCATGAACAAACCGCATCGAAACCACTGCGGGAAGATCCTGCTCAGGAGGCAGAGAGGTTAGAAAGTCAGGCCAGTTCGAAAGACCTCGATCGCATAGAAATACAATTCGGCGTCGAGCGCCCGTTTGATATTGGCGGCCTGGCGAAAGCCGTGCTGTTCGCCTGAGAAGAGGAAATAGCCGACTGGCTTGCCGCTGTGACGGAGCGCTGCAACCATAACTTCGGTCTGGTTCGGCGGCACCACGGCATCCTCGTCACCTTGGAAGAAGATCACGGGCTTGGACAGCCGCTCGGCATGAAACAGCGGCGAGCGCTCGCGGTAGAGAGCCGCCTCTTCGGGATAGGGTCCAATAAGCCAGTCGAGATAGCGCGACTCGAACTTGTGCGTGTCCCGCGCCAACGCGGCGACGTCGCTTACGCCATAGTGGCTGGCCCCGCCGTGGAAGAAATCGCGGAACACGAGGGCGGCCAGCGTCGTATATCCGCCGGCGCTGCCGCCGCTGATGGCGATCCGCCTGGCATCGACCAACCCGTGCTCAATCACGAATTTGGCCCCTCCGATGCAGTCGTCGACGTCGACGACGCCCCAGTTGCGATGAAGGCGTTCACGATAGGCGCGACCGAACCCGGTGCTCCCGCCATAGTTCACGTCGAGTACTGCAATGCCGCGGCTTGTCCAGTACTGGATGCCTAAGCTGAGTGCGCTCGACGCGGCCCCCGTCGGGCCGCCATGACACCTGACGAGGAGCGGCGGGTTTTCGTCCGCGGGACCGGCATAGTCGGGATTGTGAGGTGGATAGAAAAGACCGAACGCGGTGTTCCCGCCGGTGGTCGGAAATTCCACGGCCTCGACCGTGGTAAGATAGTCGGCGATGCGCAGGTCGGTGCGATCGAGAACCTCGGTCGTTCTCTTGAGGGTTCTTTGTTGACTGGATTTCAGGTCGAGCTCAACGACGCTGACGGGAAGAGACGGCGCCCCCGCAACGAACACAACTTGATCGCCGTTGGCTCGAACCGAGGCGATTTCTGTAAACGGCGTTTCGAGCACGCGCAGCGTTTCAGTCGCCAGCTCAAATACCGCCAGTTTTCCGAGCCCTGCCCGGGAATAAGTGCAGACGACGCGATCGGCCCCGGCGAAGGCAAAGGTGGACATGCCGAAAGCCCATTGCGGCCGCCCGAACTCCGCCTCCATCGGCGCGATCTGGCGCACCGTTTGTGTCGCAAGCTCGAAGCGGTGCAGGTTCCACCAACCCGACTGGTCGGATACGAAGAAGATGTGGGTCCCCTCGGTTGACCACTCAGGTTGAAAGATCGATTCTTCCGGGCCGCCCGCAATAGCTAAAGGCTCACTGGCGACGGCACCGGCCTCGTCCAGTTCGGCGAGATACAGGGTGGTGCCGTTCCACGGCATGTTGGGGTGGTCCCAGGCGAGCCAAGCAAGCTGTCGTCCATCAGGCGACAAACGTGGCGACGAAAAGAAGTCGTGGCCGCCGACCAACAAGCGCCCGAGCTCTTCGCCCGGATGCGCCAGGTCCACTGCAACGATCGCGTTGACCGGCGCGGCGTTGACTGTGTGGTCCTCGCGTACACCAATCCATTGGTTGCGGCGTCGATCGATGATGCCGTCGGCAAATCGCCAGTCGCTGGGCCGAGAGGGGGTGGCTGTCAGCGGCTGCGGCTCGGCGGTGGCGTCTATCTGCCGATAGAGCCTGCCATCCGCGAAATTGGAGAAATAGAGAACCCCCTGCGCCACCGTCCAAGCACCGCCACCATATTCGTGCACGCGTGTGCGCACATTGTACGGCGCGCGAGTGATGTCGGCATCCTCTCCGCCCGCGACGGCCCGGCTCACGACGACCGAGCGGCCCTGCTCCTGCGGTCGTCCTTCCAGCCAATAGACATTCCCGCCGTCGAGACGCACCTCGGATAGCGCGATGGATTGCGCGACGATGAGTTCGGACGTGATCGGCGATCTCCAGGAGCCGTACGGCGCCGTCTTCGGTAAGGTCGTCGGCATGGCTCGCAACCTTTCGGTGCCTTTGACGGATCGTTATAGCGGTGACCGAACTGGATGTCAGGACAATAAGGCCGGATATCAGGCGTTGGGACAGTAAGACGGACCTGCGCACCACCCTGCCGCTCGTGGCGTTTTCACCGCGGCTTGGGCGCGTTCGCGCAGATAGTTTGATCGAGGCAACGTCGGGCGTATTGGTTATTTTAGAAACTCCCGACGGAAAGGCCGACGATGCCACCCGTCGGAATGCCGGTCAGATCGCCGTAGATTTTCACGCCCTTCTGTAACGTGCATCGCCCGCACAGCACTTCGAGCAGAGAGTCGCTTCCCGTGCAGACCGGAAGCGGGGCCGGGGTGATTTTCTTGTCAGCGGCAAGTGCGGAAGCAGGCAGAGCCATCGAGATGAGCACGAGTGTCGTTCGAAACCCATCCATCTTGCGGCCGGCAATGGAGATGCTGTGGAAAGCCATGGTCATGGCGGATCTCCTGTTGACAATTGAACTAAACGGCCTGGCCAGTCGCCTCCGGCCAGGCGCATTCATTGTACGCCGAAGGTGACGCTAGGGAAGGATCATCAGACGAGATCAGCGCTGCTAATGCCAGACGAGGCTAGAAAAGCGCCCATGGCGATTCGAGTAACACCGCAACCCGGCTGCGATCCAGTCGAACCCGCCTGGAAGGCGTTCGACGCGTTCAAGCACCATATCCACCCGAGACAGCCGACGGCGCGTTGACGGTTGTGTCGATCCCACGCCGCTAGCTTCCGCGATGATGTCAAGCGCTATCGGGGCGTCGCGTAGACGACGCCCCATGTTCCAAGCGCAGAGGTCTACTTCGCCAGTTGTCCCTTGAGCGTCGTGACTTCTTCGGCGCTCATTTCGCCGACAGTCTTCACTTCGCCGGACTGGATGCGCCATAGCCGAAACGGGCCGGTGATGTCGCCAAACTGGTCGAAGCTCACCGGTCCGATGACGCCCTCGTATTTGACGGGTTTGCCGTCCTTGATCAGTGCCAGCGCCTTCGCAAACTCCTCCTTGCCGGCGTGGATCGGTTCGCCGCCTTCGGCCACGACGGCAGGTATGGCCGCCTTGATCGCGGCCGCATCGCCCTTGCCGGCCTTTGCCACGGCCAATCCCACGATGGCGCCGGCATCGTAGGAGCGGTCGGCAGCGGGCGCATCCGGTTTGATTCCGCCGGAGAAGCTTTCGAAATTGGCGTTGAAATATTCAGTGGATGCCGTCTGGCTCGTTCCCGAGGAGGTGCCGAAGGCGTTTTCCAGATACTGGGCGCCTACCGCGGTGATGAAATCTGACGAGTTCATGCCGTCATTCAGCAGGAATTTTTGCGGCCCGCCATTCGAGATCCAGGCGCGGGCAATCGTGGCGCCGTCGACTGGATAGCTCACCAGATAGAGCGCTTCTGGCTCACCCGACATCGCTGTGCTTGCCTCGGCAGAGTAGCTGGCCTGCTTTTCATTGTAGGGTGTGACTGAAGTGATAGCGCCGCCGAGTTTTTCATATGCGGCCTTGAACTCGCGCACCATGTTCACGCCGAAGTCATTGTTGACGTGAATGATCGCAATTTTCTTCAGTCCCTGATCGAGAGCGAACTTGGCCGCTGCGGTTCCCTGCAGCGCGTCGGATGTGATTGTGCGGAAGAAGACGCCGTTGGTCTTGCCGTCACGGCCAAGCTGGGTAAGCGTCGGCGAGGACGAGGCGGGCGAAACCTGAACGACGCCGGCTGGGGCCGTCACCGATGTCAGGATCGGGATCGACACCGAGGAGATGATGCCGCCTATGATCACCGGCACCTTCTTGATGTTAACGAGTTGGGTCGCCTGGTCGACCGCGACTGTTCCCTGGCTCTGGCTGTCCCGCGTGTCACTCACCAGCTTGCAGCCACCCACGCCACCGGCTTCGTTAAGATCACGGAACGCCATGTCGACAGCCTTCGCGCCGGCCTGGCCATAGGCGCCGGCCGGGCCCGTCAACTCCATCACCATGCCGATGGTGATGTCGCAATCAGCGGCGCTTGCCGATGAAATGACGCCAATCGTTAACGTGGAAAGCGCGGTAAGAAGTAGTGTCTTTTTCATTTCATTCCCCTTTCTTTTTATGGCCAGTTCCCTGTCAACCAATCTCTTCCTTAGGCAAAATGTCCGGGAGCTGAGTCAGGCTGCTCCTTTGTTGAGATTGTATTTCATGATCGAACCGTGACGACTGGTCCGGTCGCGCTCGAGTGCGTAGACGTCCCCCGGGAGCGGTTTGGCCAAGGCAAGCACGGCATCGATGCCAACCACATCATTGTCCGTCAGGGCGATATCGGAGATTGCCAAATTGGATGCGAGATGGGTGCGGTTGCGTGCACCGACAATGACGCCCGCCACACCCGGGCGCCTGAGCACGGCGGCACTGGCTACGGTTGCGACATCGGTATCGTGCTTGTCGGCAGTTTTCCGCAACGTTTCAAGCAGACTCTGGAAAAGGTCCCAGCCGCCGAAGTCGTCGATGATGAGCTTGTATTTGGTCAACGACCGGTTTTCCAATGGCTCCCCAGGCTCCAATGCGCCCAGCCAAACGTCGCTTAGGAAACCTCCAGCGACACTTCCATAGCAGAGCAACGAGACGCCACGATCCTTGATCACATCCACCATCGATTTCGCCGGGCGGCTGTCGAGCAGCGAATATTGGACCTGCATCGAGATGAGCGGAATGCTACTGTCAACGATGGCGGTCATGTGTTCCGTGTCGAAATTGGTGCCCCCGAGATTGCGGATCTTGCCGGCGCGACGGAGATCGTCGAGCCAATGGGCGGTCTCAAGCCACAGAGGGAAGCTGTAGTCCCACCAGTGGAACTGGACCAGGTCCAGCTGCTCCGCCTTGAGGCGGCGCAATGACTGATCGATCACGCGTTCAACATCCGGCTTCTGAATTTTCGCCAGGATGTCGAGGTCGGGCACAAATTTCGTGTGGACGCGGACCTGATTGAGCGCTTCTGCGCCGCGCAAATTCCCGTAGTGCGCGCGGAAACGGCCGATCAGTTCCTCGACGCCCGTGTAGATGTCCGCGCAATCGAATGTGTTGATCCCTGCATCGGCGAAGGCCGTCATGTCCTCGATGGCTTCATCGGAGGAAGCTTTGCCGTGGCCGCTGGCCATCTGCCAGCCACCGCGGATGACCCTCGATATGTCATAGTCGGGCGCTAGCCGGACCCTCTGCATATGCGTTCTCATCGTCTAAGGAAGCGGAACGGCAGTCGTATCCGAATGTTTGAACCGGCGCAGTCCGGTTCGCGTAATGCGGAGCCGAGTGGAGCAATTTGGATCGGGACAAGCGACCTCGGCGTCCGTTGTCATCCAGTCATTCTTGTCGGTGGGGCGCTGTTTCGCCGCAAGAAGCGGCAGGACCGCAGCCAGCGAATAGATGGAAAAACCTTGGCCCGGCGGCAGATGGAGCATCTCGCCACGAACCTCGAAATGGTCACCAGGCTTCGCGCCGCAATAGATTGGCCCGCCTTCCGGTGCGGTCACTTCAACGCGAAGATCGTAGAGTTCGAATTCCTCGCCATCGGTCATCGTTCACTCCTGCATTTCGCCGGTTCCATCGGCGTCGAGACGGCTGCGGATGAGGTCGAAGGAATGTGTGATGTCGTTCGTCAAGGCGCACATTGCGCCGGCTTTATCGCGTCGCTCGAGTGCGTCGATCAACGTCCAATGATGGTGCGTGCCCGGGATATGTCGGTTCTCATCGTGAATAATGGCCGCCGCCCGCACATAGGGGCCAGACTGCAGCCAGAGACTTTCGACGATTGGGATGAGAACCGCCGACCCGGCGGCTTGATAGATAAAGAAATGAAAAGCGTGGTTAAGTTCCGAGGTGGTTTGCGCCTTGTCGGGATCGTCGCTTTTGAAGGCTGCCTCGCAGGCCGACGTTAATCGCCTGAGCTCACTGAAGTCCGCCTTGGTGAGATTGGGCAAGGCCATGGCAACAAGCTGCTCTTCAATCATGGAGCGGGCCCTTGCCAGGTCGTCGAGTCGATCACGGGTAATCAGGGGAACCCGCACCGAGCGGTTGGGCAGAGCTTCCAGCGCCTGCTCGGAGACCAGCCGCGCAAGGGCTTCACGCACGGGCATCGTGCTTGTTTGCAACGTGTCCGCCAAGTCGACGATACGCAGGACCTGGCCGGCGTCGAAGACGCCGTGGATGAGGGAACGCCGCAACTCGGCATAGACACGCTCATGGAGCGTCTCTCGTCCGACCGGCCCAAGAGAGCGGCCGCGACGTTCACCAGATGAAGCGGCGCGAGTTTCCAAGCGCGCAGCGCTTGCCGTCGGACGAAGAT
This sequence comes from Mesorhizobium sp., assembly GCA_040512755.1. Classification (GTDB taxonomy): domain Bacteria; phylum Pseudomonadota; class Alphaproteobacteria; order Rhizobiales; family Rhizobiaceae; genus JBEVEP01. The sequence continues at coordinate 4,059 of JBEVEP010000179.1, read as the reverse complement.
CAGTGACGTTCACCTGGTAGGGTTCCCTAGCTGCCGATGTCGCTGCCGATTTTTCTACTTGCCACCCTCCAAAATGTCAATATAGTTTGATCAAACATCAATGATCAGAGATCGATGCAGGCTGATCACTCAACGAACGGTTTGGCACCGGCGCCCTCGCCTCTGATCGAGGCGAAGAACCTCGTGAAGCGATTTGGCGGCCTGCTCGCCGTCGACGGCATGTCAATGGCGCTGGGCCGCGGCGAAATGGTCGGCCTGATTGGACCGAATGGCGCCGGAAAGACCACGCTGTTCAACTTGATAGCTGGAAGCATCAGGCCGACATCCGGCGAGATCAGGATCACGAATATAGACGTGTCCCGCGAAGGGCCTGACAAGCGCATCGCGCGCGGCGTCGGGCGCACGTTCCAGATTTCGCGGCCATTTGCGGAAATGACCGTCCTTGAAAATGTTCTGACCGGCGCTCAGCATCAATCGGGCGAGCGCTTCTGGACGAACTTCATCGGCCATGGACGGGTGGCGACTGAAGAACGGGCAGCGGTTGAGAAGGCGCGAACGCTGCTCGACTTTGTGCTTCTGTCAAAACTGCAGAATGAACCAGCGCGGGTCTTGTCCGGCGGGCAGCGCAAACTGCTGGAACTGGCGCGCATTCTGATGGCAGACCCGGACGTCATCTTGCTCGACGAGCCGGCGGCTGGCGTCAATCCAACGCTCCTCGAAGTGATCATCGCCCGCGTGCAGGAGCTCAACGCTCGCGGCAAGACCATACTGCTCATCGAGCACAATATGGAGATGGTAACCCGGCTCTGCCGCCGCGTTGTCGTCATGGCGGCCGGCAAGCATCTGGCTGAAGGCACGCCAGCGGAGGTCTCCAGCCATCCGGCAGTTGTCGGCGCTTATCTTGGGGGCGTGGCATGAAAGGCGGTCAGGATAGTCCCGTCGTTCTTTCCACGCAGGCACTCGTCGCAGGTTATGAGCGCGACCTCCCGATCGTGCGTGGTGTCAACCTCTCTGTGCGCGCCGGCGAATTCGTTGTTCTGCTTGGGCCGAACGGAGCCGGCAAATCCACCTTGGTCAAGACGATCGCAGGCCTGGTTCCAGTGCATTCGGGGACCGTGCTGCTCGGCGGCGCCGACGTCACTGCGATGCCCTGCCACGAAAAGATCAGGCACGGCCTCGCGTTCGTTCCTCAGACCGAAAACATCTTCGCCACGCTCACGATTCACGAAAACCTTCAAATCGCTGCCAACATCCTGCCAAAGGACGAGCGGAATGCCAGGATCGCAGCTATCTATGCGGTGTTTCCGGATCTTGGGTCACGTCCGTCACATCGCGCCGGCCACCTCTCGGGCGGCCAGCGGCAGATGCTCGCTGTTGCCCGCGCACTTGTAGTCGAGCCGTCCGTTTTGATCCTCGACGAACCATCCGCCGGCCTGTCACCCAAAATCGTGTCGGAGGTTTTCGATCGTCTCAAGGCGATCAATCGCGCCGGCGTCACTACTGTTTTGGTCGAGCAGAATGTCAAGGCGGCTCTAGCTATTGCAGATCGGGCCGTGATCCTCGTTGAAGGACTTGTCGCCCATGAGGGCTTGGCTTCCCAATTGGCTGACGACCCGATCGTGGCAGAGCTGTACCTGGGCGCCCGCCGCGCGGGAAAACAGGTGGCGTCATGAACCCGCAGGCGCTTATGGACGGTCTCCTCACCGGCGCGATGATCGGGCTTGGCGCAATCGGCGTGACACTGACGTATTCGATCCTGCGCTTCGCCAACTTCGCGCACGGCGAGTTCATAGCATGGGGTGCCTATTTCGCGTTCGCCGCAAGCGGCGCGCTCGGTTATTTTTCCGGCTCCCTTCTGAACCCGATCGGACCCTTTTCATTTGGGTGGTCGCTGCCGGTCGCGGCAGTCATCGCCGTCGCGCTCACTGCCGGTCTGGCGCTCTTCGTCGATGCTATTCTCTTCGGCCCTCTGCGCGCACGCCGCAGCGCAGTTATCATTCTGGTCATGGCGAGCTTTGGGGCGGCACTCACCTTGCGCAACCTTCTGGAATTCGTTTTCAGCTCGCAGCCGCTCTACTACTCGAAAGCGCTGCAGATTGCGTTTCCGCTTGGCGGCGGCTTGCGCGCCACACCGGATCAACTTCTCACGCTCAGCGTGGCGGCCGTGTTGGTCGGGTCTGTTCATCTCTTGCTCACCCGCACGGCGATCGGCCGCTCGATGCGCGCAGTGAGTGAAAACCAGCAGCTTTCCGGCGTCGTCGGCATCGATGTCCGCAAAGTCATCCGGATGGTGTGGGTGCTCGGAGCCGGTCTTGCCTGCGTTGCAGGTATTATGGCCGGACTGCTGGTGCAGATCCGTCCGCACATGGGCCTCGATCTTCTATTGCCTTTGTTTGCCGCAGCTATCCTCGGAGGTATCGGCAGCGTGCCTGGCGCGATGATCGCCGGCCTGATTGTCGGCCTCGCCGAAGCATTGGCCGTCCAGTGGATCGGAGCCGAGTGGCGCGCGGCTGTCGCTTTCATCATCCTGGTACTCATCCTGCTTTTTCGGCCCCAGGGCCTGTTGGGGAGGGCAGAATGATTTTCGACCTTTTGGCCTATGGCGCCTTCTTCCTGACGATGGCGATGACGTTCGCAATCATCTGCCTCGGGCTAAACGTCCAGTGGGGGCAGACGGGCCTCTTCAACGTCGGGGTCGCGGGTTTCGTGGCCATCGGCGCCTACGTTTCCGCCATTCTGACGACGCCCGACGCGCCGGGCCGTCTCGGCGGCTTCGACATGCCCATCATCGTCGGCTGGCTCGGCGGCGCACTGGTGACCGGACTGGCGACCTTTCTCGTCGGCGCGCTGACGATCAGGCTTCGCGCCGACTATCTCGCCATCGCAACCTTCGGCATTGCGGTTACGGTTCAGCTGTGTCTTCTCAATCTGGAGCCGATAACGGGAGGTCCGTTCGGCATTGGCTTCATTCCGCGCCTCTTCGCGGGCGCGGCAGGCAATCCATCTTTGTTCAGCGCGCTCAATCTGGCGGCACTGATCGCCGTCGTTGCTCTCGTCTATTTCGGACTTGAGCGATTGGTCCGAAGCCCTTGGGGCCGAGTGCTTCGCGCCATCCGGGAGGATGAGACCGCCGCGCTTGCGCTGGGCAAGAATGCCGTCCGGTTCCGTCTGCAGGCTTTTGCCATCGGCGGCGCCATCATGGGACTTGCTGGTGCGACGCAAGCGCACTTCATCGGGTTCATCGCGCCGGACAACTATCAGCCGACCCTGACGTTTCAGGTCTGGGCAATGCTGATCGTTGGTGGCTCGGGCAACAATCGCGGCGCTATCCTCGGCGCTGTTATCGTTTGGGGCATTTGGGCAGTGTCTGCGAGCGCAGTCTCGGCAGTCTTTCCCCCCGACCAGCAGGCGCGGGCTGCCTCTCTGCAGATCGTCATGATCGGCGCTGCACTCTGCGCAATCCTGCTGCTGCGGCCACGAGGCATTTTGGGTGAAGTAAGGACTGTCTCCCGCCATGTCGGAACATCGATCCTCCCTGGCATTCAGTCGACGAAATCAACTGCAAACGAGCCCATCCATGCCGAAAAGTCCTGACCGCGTTGAACTCGCAAGCGGCTTGAACTCGAACCGCCTGATAAGCGGCCTCTGGCAGGTCGCCGATCTTGAACGCGGCGATGGACCGCTCGACCGGTCAGCTGCGGCCGACGCGCTGCAAGCTTATGTGGATGCAGGCTTCGACACGTTCGACATGGCCGATCACTACGGCAGCGCCGAGCTGATCGTCGGAAGCCTTTTGGCGCGGTATCCGGTGGGCAAGCGCCGGCCCCTCGCCTTTACGAAATGGTGCCCGGAACCGGGTGCGATGACTGCAGAGGTGGTCCGCAAAGGCGTTCAGGAGCGGCTCGAACGATTGGGTGTCGAGAGTATCGATCTTCTCCAGCTCCACTGGTGGACGTTTGACCATCCGGCCTGGCTCGATGCCCTGCATGAGATGAACCGGCTGCGGGAGCAGGGTTTGATCGGAGAGCTCGGCGTCACCAATTTCGATGCGGCGCATTT
>JBEVEP010000171.1:0-8475 GCA_040512755.1 Mesorhizobium sp. | reverse complement strand
TTGACAATGGCCAGACGCGAAAGCGGGCGTGGCAACGGCGAAGAATGTGCTCAATGCTCGCCTCACGGGCTCGCGCAGCCAGCCGTGAGGGGGGTGAGGAGTGGTCGCCGAAGGCGGCGAAAAGCCAACGATTTGGCTTTTCGAACGACGAACGCCCGGAGCCATAGCAAAGGGCCCGCAAGCATCCGTTAACCTGGATTCACTGCCGTGGCTCTGTGTGCTGACGATTGGCATCAGGTCATCAAGGCGGTACACCGTGCTTCGCGCAAGAACGCCACCGGAGAATGTCATGCCTCTCAAGATCGCCGTTCAAATGGATCACGTCTCGACAATCTCCATCGCTGGCGACACGAGTTTTGCGCTGTCTCTCGAAGCGCAGCGGCGCGGGCATCAGCTTTTCCACTACACGCCCGAGCGCTTGTCCATGGTGGGTGGGAAGGTGTTCGCGCGGATCGAAGAGATGGAAGTCCGCGATGTGAAGGGGGACCATTATTCCCTGGGAGAACCGACCAGGACTGATCTGTCGGAAATGGACGTGATCTTGCTTCGTCAGGATCCGCCTTTCGACATGAATTACATCACAACAACCCACATACTGGAGCGGATCCATCCGAAGACGCTGGTCGTCAATGACCCCGTATGGGTGCGTAACAGCCCGGAGAAGATCTTCGTTACCGAGTTTCCCGACCTGATGCCCGAAACGCTCATCACAAAGGATCCGCAGGAAGTAGACGCTTTCCGGCGGGAGTTTGGCGACATCATCGTTAAGCCGCTCTATGGCAATGGCGGCGCAGGGATATTCCACCTGCACGAAGCCGACCGAAATCTTGCCTCGCTGCTTGAAATGTTCGCTCAGATGTTCCGTGAGCCATTCATTGTTCAGCGGTATCTCAAGGAAGTGCGCGCCGGCGACAAGCGTATCATCCTGGTGGATGGGGAACCGGTCGGCGCGATCAACCGGGTGCCAGCCGAACACGACTCACGTTCGAACATGCATGTCGGCGGACGGGCGGAAAGAACCGAGCTGACCGATCGGGAACGCGAAATCTGCGCTCGCATCGGCCCGTCGCTCAGGGAGCGCGGCTTCATCCTTGTCGGGATCGACGTGATCGGAAGCTATATGACCGAGATCAACGTCACCTCTCCGACGGGTATTCGCGAGGTGCGGAAATTCGGCGGGGCTGACATCGCTGCATTATTCTGGGATGCCGTCGAAGCCCGGCGTTCGGCCTGATCCCCCCTGTGGGGTGGTGAGCGCGCAATCGTGACCGCCATCTCCTTCCCTGCATATTCGCTTCTTGTGCGCCATCGCATGGGATACACGTTATAGGTTTATTTTGTTCCCGTCCTGTTCTTGATTTCCTGTCATGATTGTGTTTCTCTGATTGTAAATCAACCGGTGATCGTTTGTCTAACAAGCACGCGGTTCAGAGGGCACGGCATGGTTTCGCGGGTAAGTACGGTCGCGTTTCAGGGAATCGAGGCAGTCCCTGTTGATGTGCAGGTGATGTGCTCCGGGAAAGGCGGGCATGCAGATCGTCGGTTTGCCCGACAAGGCCGTAGCCGAAAGCCGCGAACGAGTGCAGGCGGCGCTGCATGCCTCCGGGCTTTCGATGCCCGCCAAGAAAGTGACCATCAATCTTGCGCCGGCGGATTTGCCAAAGGAAGGCAGTCATTACGATCTACCTATTGCCTTGGGGTTGATGGCCGGCCTGGGCGCGATTCCCAGCGATGCGCTCGGAAAGTACGTCGTGCTGGGAGAGTTGTCTCTTGATGGCACGATCGCGCCGGTCGCGGGTGCGCTGCCCGCCGCCATAAGCGCCAATGCCATCGGCAAAGGCCTGATCTGCCCGCATGAATCGGGACCGGAGGCCGCCTGGGCTGGTGCGGATTTTGACATCGTCGCCCCCCGCAGCCTCATCGCCGTCGCCAACCACTTTCGCGGAACGCAGGTGTTGTCGAGGCCCGAGGCAAGAATACATGCACCGCCTCGCGGCCTGCCGGACCTTGCCGACATCAAAGGGCAGGAGAGCGCCAAGCGCGCCCTCGAAGTGGCCGCGGCTGGCGGGCACAACCTTCTGATGGTCGGGCCTCCAGGCTCGGGAAAGTCGATGTTGGCGCAGCGCCTCCCTTCGATCCTGCCGCCGCTGGCGCCCAAGGAACTGCTCGAAGTCTCTATGGTCGCGTCGATAGCTGGGGAACTCGCCGGCGGCCAGTTGACCGACCGGCGACCTTTTCGGGCCCCACACCATTCCGCCTCCATGGCGGCGATGGTCGGGGGCGGATTGCGCATCCGGCCGGGTGAGGTTTCGCTCGCTCATCACGGCGTACTCTTCCTCGATGAATTTCCCGAATTTACGCCGGCTGTGCTCGACTCGCTGCGCCAGCCCCTCGAAGCTGGCGAGTGTGCCATCGCTCGAGCCAATCATCGCGTGACGTATCCGGCGCGCATCCAGCTCGTGGCCGCCATGAACCCATGCAGATGCGGCATGGCTGGCGAACCCGGCTACCGCTGCGCGCGTGGCCCGCGCTGTCAATCGGATTACCAATCACGAATCTCCGGTCCGCTGCTCGATAGGATCGACCTCAGGATCGAAGTTCCCGCTGTTTCGGCTGCGGACCTGATCCGGCCTGGCAAGGCTGAGACAAGCGCCTCGGTTGCAGAGCGTGTGGCTCGGGCACGAGATATCCAGCGCGAACGGTTTGAAAGGCTCGGGTTTCCGACAGTTACGACCAATGCGCACTGCGTGACCGCGCTGGTCGAAGAGATTGCTGTTCTGGACCCGGCAGGACTGTCCTTGCTGCGCGATGCCAGCGAGAAGCTTGGCTTTTCAGCGCGCGCATACCATCGCGTGCTGAAGGTGGCGCGAACCCTTGCCGATCTCGACGGCGTTGACACTGTGGGTCGCATCCATCTCGCAGAGGCTATCTCCTACCGGATCGCAGCTGAGAGGCTGGCCCAGGCCGCCTAGCTGCGGCTACGCATCAGATTCTGGATTTTCCGTAACGCCCTTCCGTCGGCGGTTTTGAGCAATGTGAAATCGGACGATCCGTCCCTTTCGCTGGATGGGTGAATCGCGGGCCATCTTGTACGGCCTTCGGGAAAACTCTGTCAGAGCATCCCGGTCAAATCATTTGCTCACGGGGGCAAGGCTGCCGAGTGCTTGGCCGCTGGGAATGGGTAGGCAGGTTGCCGGGCCTGCTGCTGGTGACTTTCGGGCAAAGCTTCGATCGTCGGCGGACGAGAAACCGAACGTGCATGAGCACGTCAGGGCGCAGGAGAACTATATTGAGCTAAGAAGAGGCGGAGCGGCAAGTGGCGGCGCTATTCCACGGCTCCGACCATGGTGCTCTCACCCTCGCGGATCGACACCCAGCGCCCTGCATGATCATTGGCCTGACGCTTCAGAAAACGATAGCCGGTTTGATCCCACTGCCGGACCAGGTTCGTGAGATTGTCCAGGACAAAGTCACCCTTGTCCGTGCGGATGGTCAGAACAGCGTGGCCCTCGCCGTCCGGCTTACGCACAACCGTGATCAGGAGGTTGGATGCGGGAACGCCGCTGTTCATGAGAATGCGACGCTTTTCCAGCACGTAGTCTTCACAATCGCCGACGCCGTCGGGATACGCCCAGACCTCGTCCTTCCCATAGATTTCGAAGTCGTTCATTGGCTTGACGCTTTCGTTCACCGCCAGGTTGACGCTGGCGATCTGGCGCCAAAGCTTGCCGGTCATGTGTTCCGGTCCGCTGTCTTTCGACCGGAGCGCACACTCGGCGGGAAATGCTTTGCAGAATTCGAAATGGCCGATCGGCTGGGATGTCAGGCCACCGGTATGCATAAGCTGCGTGGCGCCCGCAGCAACCACATTCGCCGCGAAAGCACCCGCGACAACCGCTAGCGCAGCGCCAAAACGCACAATTCCCAGACTCGGTGAGGAAGTCATGCCTATCCCCCGACCACCCTTACTTTATTAAGAAAAGGTTAAGGTCGGATCGGCGGCAGAGTCAATTAATGCGATCGGACGATCTGTCGGAATGGTTACTTACGCCGCGCACGTTGCGTGAGGGCCACACATTTTGGAGGTGGATGTGATCAGACCCTCGCCGGGTGGACGATGCGCGGCTTTACGGCTACGCGCGTCTCGCGACCGTAGCTGGTTATGAAGTCGACGATGCGCGGCACGATTTCCGACCGAAAACGCGACCCGTTGAACACACCGTAGTGGCCCACGGCCGGCTGCAAATAGTGCGCGCGCATGTCGGCTGGAATGTTGACGCAAATGTTGTGCGCCGCCTGGGTTTGCCCAACGCCGGAAATGTCGTCGTTTTCGCCTTCGACCGTGAGCAGTGCTACGTTGCGAATGGCGGTCGTGTCCACTGGCTCTCCCCGGTGCTTCATCTCGCCCTTCGGCAAAGCATGGCGAACGAATACGGTGTCGACGGTCTGAAGATAGAACTCGGCTGTCAGATCCATCACTGCCAGATATTCGTCGTAGAAGTCGCGGTGCTTCTCTGCGCTGTCGCCATCGTTCTTTACCAGATGCATGAAGAAGTCTTTGTGGGCGATGATGTGCCGGTCGAGATTCATGCCCATGAACCCCGAGAGCTGCAGGAACCCAGGGTACACCTCCCGCATAAAGCCCGGATTGGGCCATGGCACCTGCATGACGACATTGTCGCGAAACCACTGAGTGCCCCGCTGCTCAGCGAGAATGTTCACTGCCGTCGGGTTACGCCTTGTGTCAATCGGTCCGCCCATAAGCGTCATGGTTGACGGAGCAAACCGGTCGCCCCGCGCCTCCATGATTGCGACGGCGGCCAACACCGGTACCGACGGCTGACATACCGCCATGACATGCGTGTCCGGTCCCAGCGCGTGGAGCATGTCGATGACGTAATCGATGTAGTCGTCGAGATCGAACTTGCCTTCCGTCACGGAAACCATGCGCGCGTCAGTCCAGTCGGTTATGTAGACGTCCGTGTGCGGCATCATCGCCTCGACGGTTCCGCGCAGAAGCGTCGCGTAGTGGCCGGACATAGGTGCTACGATCAGGAGCTTCGGATCGGGACGCCGACCCGCCGGCAATGCCCTTTCAAAGTTGATCAGGTTACAAAAGGGCCGCGACCAGACGACCTTTTCGCTGACAGCGACCGTATTCCAGTCGACGGTCGTTGTCGAAAGGTCGAAGCGCGGCTTTCCGTAACGTCGTGTCGTGCGCTCGACGAGCTCGGCCATCGCAGCGACGGAGCGCCCCCAGGAGGTATGCGAAAAAGGATTGAGCGGGTTGGTGTAGAAAAGGCGCATTGTGTCGGCATAGGCCCGAAGAGGCTGCAGCGACGCATGGTTGAGTTCATAAAGTTGATAGAACATCAGGCTCCCCGCTGCCGCGGCCAACTGAGTTGGGTCGAGCCGGTCCGGGCGATCTGTAATGCAGCAAAAATAACATCGGTCTGCTGCATTGCAATAGCCGTGTCACACAACTGTCATCATAAGCTTTGGACTAATATGTGAATAACTTCCAAGAGATAACTGATTTAGATACTGTGCGGCCAAGCCCATTCAACGGACGCACAATCAAGGATTGTGCACGCAGTAACAAATCTTGTCACTGCGGCGAATCAGTCGATGACGAATCTGCGTTCGCCGAAGCACCGTAGGGCGGAAGCGTTCCCTTTAAAAACGGCAGGCTATACCCCCTCCACAATGACAATTTCGCCGTCGGCAACCTTCTGACGGATCGCCTTGGCGAGCTGGTATTCCTGTGAGTTGTAGCAGTCCATTGCTGCCGTCATTGATGGAAACTCAATGATGACATTGCGGGCACGGCCCTCTCCCTCGACTGCCTCGCTGGCGCCGCCGCGTGCGAGGAAGTTTGCCCCGAACCGTTCAAAGGCGGGCATCGCAGCGGCCACGTAGTTCTTGTAGGGTTCAGGATCTCGCACATCGATCCTGGCGATCCAGTATCCTTTTGGCATTCCCGTCCCCTCCCTGGAGCATGTTGCAGCCAAGTGGAATCACTTGGCGTCGCACCAATGCGGCTAAAACAACGAGCTGGAGCGGCAGTCCGGTTCCGTCCGGATGCGCCGCTCTAGGCGCGCTGCATTTCAGCAAGAATAGCTTCAGCGGCGGCCTTCCTGTCAATTGAGGCCACGATCGGACGGGCCACGACGAGGTGGCTCGCGCCTGCGCTGATGGCTTCGCCGGGCGTCATGACCCGTTTTTGGTCGCCATGATCGCTGCCGATCGGCCGAATGCCAGGGGTCACGACGGCCAGATCTGGGCCTACGATCTTGCGCACCGCCGACGCTTCGCTGGCGGAGCAAACGATGCCCCCCATGCCCGCTTGCAGCGCCTGCTCGCTGCGGCGCAGCACCAGGGTGTGGGGATCATATTCATAACCTGCCGCGACCATGTCCGCCTCGTCCATGGAGGTGAGCACCGTGACCGCGAGCAGGCAAAGATCGGAACCTCTTGCCGCCTCCACCGCCGCCTTCATCGCCTTGGGGTAGGCATGCAGCGTGAGCATGCTCACTCCCATTTTGGCAATGTTCTCGACGCCCTTGGCGACTGTGTTGTCGATGTCGAGCAGCTTCATGTCGAGGAAGACCTTGCAGCCGCCGGATGCGAGTTCGCGCGCGAAGTCGATGCCGCCAGCGAAGGCGAGCTGATACCCGATTTTGTAGAACGCGACCGTCCCTTCGAGTTCGCGGACGACTGTCTCGGCCTCACGGAGAGTCGGCACATCCAGGCCGACGATCAGCCGTTCACGAATAACGTCCGGGGTCATGAACGCACCTTCCTGAAGCCTCAACCGATTGTCGGCGGTATCCGTTTCAAATGTCGATCCGGGTCGAAAGCATAGCCGCCCGCTCAATCAGCGTCCGGCAGACATTCGTCATCGCGTGCCTGAGCCGCTCCTCCTTAAACGCGCCATCCTCATCGAAAGCCTCACTCGCGCGGGCTACCGAACATTGCGGCGAGATGATCTCTACCTGACAGTTCATCAGTACGGAACGCAGGTGATAGAGACCGCGGATACCGGCAAAATTTCCGTCCGATGACGAGCAGAGTCCGGCGACCTTCCCGTCGAAAGGTTTGAACAAGCGGCCATTGTCCTTGCGGATCCGGCTGACCCAGTCGATCGTGTTTTTCAGCAGCGGAGGAATGGAAGAATTATACTCCGGACTGCAAATCAGAAGCCCGTCATTCGCCGCGATCAGCCGGCCAAATCTGTAGGCGTTCTCGGGAACGCCTTTCTCCTTTTCCAGGTCCTGATCCATGATCGGCAGCGGATAGTCGGCGAGCGATATCCTCGTCACGTCAGCACCCTGTTCGAGCAGCTCCTTCGTAGCCGCGTCGGCAGTCTTGCCGCTATAGGCGCCTGTCCGGATCGAACCCGCAAACACCAGGATTTTAACTGCCATAGATTATCTCCCTTGCCATACTCGGGGTATAGGCAAGCGCCGTTCAGATCAATCGCCCAGGCGCGACCATCGGCTCAATGCCGTCAGGTCCGTGCCGGACGGCGATATATCCAAAGCTGCGTTGGCGGGATGTTGCGGATCACGAAGTCGAAATGCTCGACCGTGTAGTCGCCGCGTCCAGCCGGGATAGGCGAAAGCGGGCCATAGGTCAGTTGAACGACCGGCCGGCCGGCTGGAATGCGGTCGAGCAGACTGTTGAGATAACCAATGCGATGCGTGACGGGAAAGTTGAGCAGCGGCACGCCAGAGACGACAGAATCGAAAACCGTGCCGCTTTTGTCGCCGAGCGTCGTATCGAGATCGAAGGCGTCGCCCTGAATCACGTTTACCCCTGGAAAATGGCGGCGAAGGTGACGAACGAAATCCTCGGAATATTCGACCGCGTAAAGGTTTTCCGGCTTGATGCCGTGACCGAGTATAGCGCGGGTGATCACGCCAGTCCCTGGGCCGACTTCCAAGACCGGCAGGCCGGAGGACGGATCAATGACCGAGGCCATGCGGCGCGCCGTGACGGAACTCGTGGGAATAATCGACCCTACGGCCTTTGGCTTGTCGATCCAGCCCTTGAAGAAGCGCAGCTCGTCATCAAACCTTGTCGCAAGTGATTTCCGCAAGCCGCGCGCCATCTTCCCATCTCCACCTTTCAGGCGAGTGACTATTTACGCGACGTCAGAGCTGAAGCAAGGCGAAAAACGTGGTCACTGCAATTCCACCGTGCAGCAAACATGTATCACTCTCCGAACGATTCGAAGAAATCCTTCATTCGCGTGAAGAACCCGCTCGACTGCGGACTGTTGTCAGTTGACGACAGCTGTTCGAATTCCTCAAGCAGTTCGCGCTGACGTTTGGAAAGGTTCTGCGGTGTCTCGACCGCAACCTGAATGTAAAGGTCGCCGACCACCGGCTGCCGCAGCACCGGCATGCCCTTGCTCTTGAGTCGAAACTGCTTGCCGTTCTGTGCGCCCTCCGGCACCTTCACCCGGGTTTG
>JBEVEP010000307.1:0-7576 GCA_040512755.1 Mesorhizobium sp. | reverse complement strand
TTACGCCAAAATAGTTATACCTTAGATACAATGATGGTGCAGCCCGATAGGACACAAATTCAAGCATGTGCTAATAGAAGGCATTGCTGGGGGATTCCATGTCTTCCTTGCGCCGGAGTGCGGCCATATCGCTGGCCGGACTGCTTATCAATGCGACGCATGCATTGGCTGCCGAGAAGGTCGGCGAGGCGGTCTTGATCAAGACTGCTGTCCTTGGGGGGAACAGGCCGCTTGTGGTCAAGGCGCCGGTTCACCGGGACGAACGCATCAGGACATCCAACACGGGATTAGGCCAGTTCGTATTCCGGGACGGCACCAAGCTGGCGGTCGGTTGGGGCTCGTCCGTAGTCATCGACAAGTACGTCTTTGATGACTCGAACTCGGTCAAGAAGCTTTCGATCCGTGCCGCGAAAGGCACCTTCCGCTGGATCAGCGGAAAATCAAAGTCCTCCGCATATGAAATCCTGACGCCTGCGGGCACGATCGGCGTGCGAGGAACGGCGTTTGACTTTCATGTAATGGCCAACGGCGTCACCGCCGTCGTCTTGCTCAACGGGTCTGCGCGGGTCTGCGGCGGCAATGGCTGTAGGGAGCTAAAGCGGCCCTGCGATTGCGTCATATCCACGCCGGGCCGCGGAGTGACTGACGCGCGGAAAGTTAATCGCTCGATATTCACAACGCTTGGCACTGCGCGGGCGTTGCCATTTCTGTCTGGAACTCAGTCACTCACGCGGGGCTTTGGTGGAACCGCCATAAATTGCGGGCTATCGATGGCTTCTGTTGGCGAAAAGAAGGGGACCGATCAGCGGCAACCGGCGCCTCGGAGTGCTCCCGCATCGCCCCCGTCACCGCCCGCTCCGCCAGCGCCTCCGGCACCACCTGCCCCTCCGGCCCCACCTGCGCCTCCGGCTCCAACCGCGTCCCCATCACCACATGCCCCACCCGCGCCACCGGATCCTCCCGATCCACCGTCGCCTCCCGATCCGCCCACCCCGCCTAAACCGGATAAGCCGCACAAACCTCATGGGCATTACGGCAAGCCACATGGAGGCTACGGAAAACCCCACGGCGGCTACGGAAAACCCCACGGCGGATTTGGCTTCGGCAAGGGATTCAACGGACTCGGCGGCCATTATTCCGGCAATCAATCCGCCCCCCGGTGAGGCCCGAGTGGCCATCGACCCTGAAGACCATTGTGCAGATCGACAGGTGCGATCGATTCCTAGCAAGGTTATCTCCGATCAGTCGGGCTCCGATTCATCGATCCACTGTCGCCAACAGGGTTAGGACTGCTCTGTTTCGGCGAGACTGGCATTCTCGCCGCGCAGGCCAGCCGGAAAATCGTCCGGCCTGCGCGTAATGCGCCCATAAAAGTCTTGCAATACGTTCGACAAGCCCACGGCCTTCGCTTTGGCTACGTTGGCGAGTCTCCGGGTACCCGGCGCCCGTGAACGCAAAGCCTCAACAAGCCGTGCGTGAAGAAGCTGTAGTTCCGCAAACTCTGCAGTCGAGCCCACGTTCTCGTCTCCAACCACGGCATGGATGTGTCTACGGGCGCTCTTCCCACGAAGTTCGAGCGATCCGGCATCCAGCAGCGCATAGCCGTTCAGCAATTGGGCCGTATCATCGGATGCCAGGATATCGAAACTCACAGTCTTGCAGGCGGATTCAATACGAGCGGCAATGTTCACGGCGTCACCGACGGCCGAATAGTTGAACCGAGTTTCCGCGCCCATGTTTCCGACACAGGCAACCCCGGTGTGAATGCCTATGCCGATGCGCACCTGCTGCCCGGGCCCAAAGCCGAATGCGTCGCTGTCGTTCAGGTGCGCTACCGTATCGCGCATTTCCAAAGCCGCTCGGACGGCCTTTGCTGGATGATCGGAAACGTCGATTGGCGCGTTCCAGAAGGCCATGATCGAGTCGCCGATGAACTTGTCCAGCGTGCCTTCGTTGGCTGTGACATGGCGGCTGAGCGCGTCAAGAAGGATATTCAGAAACTTCACGACAGCCGTTGGAGAAAGCCGTTCGCTGATCTCTGTGAAATTTCGCACGTCGACGAACATTACCGTCAGTTCGCGGTCGTCGCCGCCAAGGCGCAGCGCGTCCCGGTTATGCTCGATACGATAGAGAAGCGACGGAGAGAGATACTGACCGAAAGCCCGTCTGATTGCACGGCGCTCGCGGTCGGTGACCAAAAAGCGGAACGACGTCGCCGCGAAATGCGTGATCGTTCCGGTCACAATGGGCGCGAGAGGGTCGAACAGCAGTCCGGCGAGGGAGAAAGCCAGCCAGGATCCGACAAGCGCCAAAGCGGTGATCAGCAGTCCGCAAACGAGCGCTATCGCCGGGCTGACGAAGATTGTGAGCAAGACCAGGAGCGTGCCCAGCATCGCGATCGACAGGATCTCAAGCCCGTTTGCCCAGTCCGGGCGCGAAAGAAATTGTCCAGACAATATCTGTTCGATGATCTGCGCATGGAGCGAAACCCCCGGCACATTCTCCCCCAGCGCCGTGACACGGATGTCCTGCAGTCCGGCCGCCGACGTACCGACAAATATGATGCTGCCATTGATGGCTGCGCCGACTTCCGGCGAGACGTCGTCACGCAGGATGTCTTTCGCGGAAACGTATCGTTCCGCAGTGTCGCGGGTCACGTAGAGCCAGAGTTCGCCCGCCGAAGTGACGGGGATGACAAAGTCACCGTTCTTCACAGAGGCCATGATCCCGGGCGAGTTCTCTGCGCCAGCCAGGAGATAGGTGGATGCGCCTTGCGCGACCCGAAGCGCTTCCAGCGCGAGACTGGGATAGAGTTGCTCGCCATCAGTCAAGAAGAGCGGAGCAGCCCTTACCACTGCGGCCGAACTGTCAGGGTTGAGACTGATATGGCCGATGCCGGCCGCGTTGGCCTCGAATTGGGGCAGCAATGGCGTTGCCGCTCTGATGTGGGGTGGGGCGTCGATGGGGCTCTCGCCAGTAAATGCGATGCCTGCCTTTACCCGAGGCAGGAAGCCGCCGCTGCTGGAAATACCAAAACCCAGAATGACAGGTTTCCCGGCAATCGAGCGCGCGAAGATGTCATCGTTATCAGGCATCTGCTCCAGGAGCGGCCGAGCTATCCCCGGGACATCCCGGACAACATTCCTTGGCGACAAGCGGTCAGGCTCGGCGAAGAGAATGTCGAAGGCGATGGCGGACGCACCCATTTCTGCCAACCGATCGACCAGGGCTGCCAGGCGGTCACGGGGCCATGGCCACTGGCCGAATTCCTGGAGTGAGGCTTCGTCGATGTCGACAACGTGGACAGGCATCGGCTCAAAATGCCGGGGCGCCAGACGCTGGTATTCGTCGAAGGTCGCTTCGCGCGCCATCCTGAGAGGCTGCGGATCGCTCGCGCGCACAAGGGTGAGCGCGGCCGAAAGTGACAAGCCAATGATGACGCCGACCAGTTGGGCGCGTGTCATGACTCTGCACCAGCCCTGTTGTGGAGCCGCGCATCCGTTCCCGGCAGCGGCGACCAACCCGGCCTCACTGCGCCGGGCGCCGGATACGCTGCATTTTTCCGAGCGGCTGCGCAATCGCCAACGTCATCCACAAAATGGAGAGGTCTTGGAACGCGGTGATGTCCTGCGCCATCGCGCTCGATCAGCGACCCTTCCGCGCCAATTCGCCGCTTGTGGAGCCTTGCGTTGCCTTTAGTATCCCGCGTAGGTAGAGGAACGGTGTGCGGGCAAGGTGCATCGGAGAAACGGGAGTAGGACTTGGGCGTCGTTCTCAATCTCGAGGGGGGAAAGCGGGCGGTCGCATCCATCAACGGCCTGATAGAGCTGACGGCGTCAGACATGGCGCGGGTCAACGAACTGATTCTGTCCAAGGCTGGTTCCGACGTCGAGATGATACCGGAAGTCGCCAACCACCTGATTTCCTCTGGCGGCAAGCGCTTGCGCCCGATGGTGACGCTCGCTGCAGCGCAGATGTTCGGCTATTCGGGCGATGGCCATGTGAAACTCGCCACCAGCGTCGAGTTCATGCATACGGCGACGTTGCTGCACGACGACGTTGTCGATGAAAGCGGTATGCGGCGCGGCAAGAAGACCGCGCGCATGATCTGGGGTAACCAGGCCAGCGTCCTCGTCGGGGATTTCTTGCTCGGACAAGCGTTCCGCATGATGGTTGATGTCGGTTCGATCGACGCGCTCGACATCCTTTCCACTGCCGCCTCGATCATCGCCGAGGGCGAAGTCATGCAACTCGCGGCAGCGAAGAACCTCGAGACGACCGAAGACGAGCATTTCGCAGTAATCAAGGCGAAGACCGCCGCGCTGTTTTCGGCCGCCGCGGAAGTGGGCCCTGTGATCGCGGGTGTTTCGAAGGCGCAGCGCGCCGCCCTGCGTTCCTACGGTATGAATCTTGGCCTGGCATTTCAATTGATCGACGATGCGCTCGACTATGCCGGGTCGAGCAAGGAGCTTGGAAAGAACGTCGGTGACGATTTCCGGGAGGGCAAGGTTACACTTCCGGTGATCCTTGCCTATCGCCGAGGTTCGGCGCAGGAGCGTGAATTCTGGAAGAGGTCGATCGAGGACAATGAGACCGACGACATTGCGTTGGAAAAGGCTGTCGGCCTCATGGTACGTTACAGCGCGATCGCCGATACGATCGGACGCGCCCGCCACTTCGGTGAGATCGCGCGCGACGCGCTGGCGCCGTTGAAGCCAACGCCTCAGAAGGCGGCACTGCTCGACGTCATTGATTTCTGCATCAGTCGCGTCGCGTGAGCCACAACGGTAGATGACGAGTCTGGCACATTGGTTGGGAGAGCTCTGAGGTCGAGCTGTCTGAAAGGCGCTTTCGTTAACCGAATCGGTCCGAAATCGCCGGAAACTTGGTTACGATTCGGGTTGAATTGAACGATGACCCAAAAAAGGCCATGCTTTGACCGATCATAATCCGGCCTCGATCTGGCGGACAGACCGAAGACTCAAGGCGGAAGGGAAGTAATGCCGCAGAACAACTGGAACTGGCTCGCCGGCATCGTCACGGCCACGGGCCTCGCTTTTGTCTATCAGCCTGCCGTTGCGAAGGAGACTGCAGAGCCAGTCGAAATAGGATCGTTTTCGGGCGCCTATCTCGCTGCTCGCATTGCCGAGGTCGACAACGACCTTCCCGGCGCGATCTCCTACTACAAGCGCGCTTTGTCCTTCGATCCCGACAATGAGCAACTCCAGCAGAGTCTGATGCTCGGACTGATCTCCGAAGGACGGTTCGACGAAGCGCTGCCGTATGCAGAGAAACTCAAGACAGTGCCTGAAGTGGAGCGGTTTTCGCGGCTCGCCCTGGCTGTCGATTCGTTTCGCAAGAAAGACTATCCGGCGGCACAAAACTGGCTGAAGCTGGTGCTCGAGTCCGATCTCGACAAGCTCATCACCAATTTGATGACAGCCTGGGCGAAAGTCGGCGAGGGCGATGGAAAAGGTGCGATTGACTATCTCGATAACCTCGAGGGTCCTGAGTGGTATGGGATTTTCGTCGCGTATCACCGTGGCCTGATCGCCGAAAACGCCGGTTTGAAAAAAGAGGCGGACGAGGCCTACGCCGCTACCATCGACAATATCGCCGCCGGCGGCGGAGCGCCGGAAACCTGGCTTCGCGCAGCAGAAGCGTATGCCGGTTTCCTGATGCGCGAGGGCAGGAAGGAGGACGCGCTGAAAGTCCTCGACAAGTCGGAAGAGTTCTCTGTTGGCCGGCTCCCAATAGCCCAGCTCCGTGAATCGATCGAGAAAGGGCTGCCGATTACGCCCCTCGTGCAAGGACCGACGGAAGGCGCAACGGAGATATTCCTCAACCTTGCCACAGCGCTGAATCGCGGTGGCGGCGAGGCCTTTGTGCGGCTTTACCTTCGCTACGCGCTTGCTCTCAAGCCCGACAGTGACATTGTCCTGATGCAACTGGCCTCGGTAGCCGAACAGCAGGGACGCCCGGAAGAAGCGATCGAGCTGTATGGCCGGATCCCTGAGAACTCGCCGCTGAAGCGGCTGGCTGATCTGCAGCGGGGCCTCAACCTGGCGGATCTGAAACGCCACGACGAAGCGATCGTCCAGTTGAAAGCGCTGCTCGACGCGGCGCCGGACGATATGCGCGGCTATCTGGCGCTCGGTGGCGTCTACGCGTCAAAAGAGGACTATCGCTCGGCGGCGGATGTCTACGACAAGGCTGTGACGCGGCTTCCCAATCCGACCAACGAGAACTGGAATATATTCTACCAACGCGGCATCGCCTATGAACGGCTGAAGGAATGGCCCAAGGCCGAGCCGAATTTCCGCAAGGCGCTGGAGCTCTTTCCCGACCAGCCTCAGGTCATGAACTATCTCGGCTATTCTTGGGTCGACATGAACATGAACCTCGACGAGGGGTTGGACATGATCAAAAAGGCCGTCGATCTGCGTCCGAGCGATGGCTACATCGTCGATTCGCTAGGCTGGGCCTATTACCGCCTCGGCAAGTTCGACGACGCGGTGCGGGAACTTGAGCGGGCGGTTTCGCTGAAGCCCGACGATCCGGTCCTCAATGACCACTTGGGTGATGCCTATTGGCGAGTCGGCCGCAAGCTGGAGGCCACGTTCCAGTGGAGCCATGCGCGCGACATGAAGCCGGAACCCAGTATTCTCGCGAGTGTGCAGAAAAAGCTCGCGGAAGGGCTGCCGCCGTTCGAGGGGAAGACCGCGCAGGAAAATCCAGCCACCGCGCCAAAGATTGAGCCTAAAACGCCGGCGCCCGACAGCAAGACCGAACTGACGCCACCGGCAAATCCGGCTGATGCTGCAAAGCCTGACGATGAGGCCAAGCCAGCGGAGGTGGCAAAGCCTGCGGAAGCGGCAAAGCCCGTTGAGGCGGCAAAACCGGCTGACAAAAGCGCGGTCGTTCCAGCCGCGTACAAGGTGTTGCCCGGCCAATCGCTCTGGTCGATCGCGGTGGACCAGTTGGGAAACGGCGAACGCTACCGGGAAATCCTGGATCTTAATCCGCAATTGCAGGGTGATCCCGGTCGAATCGTGCCAGGACAGGAGTTGAAGCTGCCGGCACCAACGAACTGAGCATTCAGCCTGATGTGATCCAGTGGCGCAGCGGCTTTGCTGCTGTGCCGGTTCCGGCTGTCCCGGCCGGCGCTTCAGCTTGACCCTTGCCCCATGCCGCTCTAGAGCCTTGATGCTTTTCATCACCGAGGCTCGCTCGTGACTGCTTCTTCACATCTGGACCCAAGCCGATCCTTCCAGGGGCTGATCCTGACGCTGCATAATTATTGGGCTTCCTATGGCTGTGTTGTCCTCCAGCCTTATGACATGGAAGTCGGTGCGGGTACGTTTCATCCGGCGACCACGCTGCGGGCGCTCGGCCCCAAGAGCTGGAACGCCGCCTATGTGCAGCCATCTCGGCGGCCGAAGGATGGCCGCTACGGCGAGAACCCGAACCGCCTCCAGCACTATTACCAGAATCAGGTGATCCTCAAGCCTAACCCGCCGAACATGCAGGAGCTTTACCTCGGCTCGCTGGAAGCGATCGGCGTCGACCCTTAGCT
>JBEVEP010000303.1:0-17012 GCA_040512755.1 Mesorhizobium sp. | reverse complement strand
TTCGTCACGGCGGAGCGGAATGTCGTAGTCGAGGAAAAACTCGTCGAGCTGCGGGGGCTTCACCGATGTTCCCGACAGCATTGCGTGAACCTGCCCG
The DNA here is from genome assembly GCA_040512755.1 of Mesorhizobium sp. Classification (GTDB taxonomy): domain Bacteria; phylum Pseudomonadota; class Alphaproteobacteria; order Rhizobiales; family Rhizobiaceae; genus JBEVEP01. The sequence continues at coordinate 16,915 of JBEVEP010000303.1, read as the reverse complement.
CGGTGATGGATCTGGTGAAGGAAGAGATGCGCGAGCAGATCGCCGATGCGCTCGGGGATCATGCCTTCGTCGCCCCGGTCCGTCATGACGCGGCGGTCGAGATCAGCAGCCGCCAGACCATCGCAAAATGCGACGAGACGACGGTCGAACTCCGCCTGGGCGCTGGCGAGCCTGGCAGGGTCGTCGATGTCGGGGTGCTCGTCAAAGACGCGCAGGCCCCGGCCGCCCTCCTCCAGGGCATCGAAGTAGAACAGGTCGACCGAGAAGATGTGGTTGAGCGTGGCCTTGATCGACGGGAAGAAGCTCGTCCGCGCCGCCTCGAACTCACCGGGGTTGAGCGCAAGGACGGCGCGATAGAGCCGGTCGTTTGACCAGAGGTTGTTCCGCGCCATCCTGCGGAAATGCTTCAATAGATCGTCCATGTCGCGCCTACCCTGAAGCGGAAACGACGGTTCGATCCTCAGCCGCGATCAGAACAAGGTGCTACGCGTATCCCGTAACCGTCTGCTCGATTGCGCCGAAGATCGAATGGCCGGCCTTGTTCTTCATCTCGATCCGCACGGTATCACCGAAGCGCAGGAACGGCGTTTTCGGTTCACCCCGCGCGATGGTCTCTATGGTCCGCAATTCGGCAATGCAGGAGTAGCCGACACCGCCCTCCCCGACCGGTTTTCCCGGTCCGCCGTCGAGCTTGTTGGAAACCGTGCCCGAGCCGATGATCGTACCGGCGGCGAGCGGCCGGGTCTTCGCGGCGTGAGCAATCAATGTTGGGAAGTCAAAGGTCATGTCGAGGCCGGCGTTGGCCCGTCCAAACGGCTTGCCGTTGAGATCGACGGCGAGCGGCAGATGCACCTTGCCGCCGTCCCAGGCATCGCCCAGTTCATCGGGTGTGACGGCGACTGGCGAAAAGGCAGAGGAAGGCTTCGACTGGAAGAAGCCGAAACCCTTGGCGAGTTCAGCCGGGACCAGCCCGCGTAGTGAGACATCGTTGACCAGCATGATGAGGCGGACCGCCTCGCGGGCTTGCTTCGGCGTGGCGCCGGCGGCCACGTCGCCCGTGATCACCGCAACCTCGCCTTCCATGTCGACGCCCCAGCCCTCGTCGGCCACGCGGATCGGATCGCGCGGCGCGACGAAGGAATCGGAACCGCCCTGGTACATGAGAGGGTCGGTCCAGAAACTCTCGGGCATTTCCGCGCCGCGCGCCTTGCGCACAAGCTCGACATGGTTGACGTAGGCGGAACCGTCCGCCCACTGGTAGGCGCGCGGCAGCGGCGAATGGGCGTCATGCTCATGAAACCGCGACGAAGGCACCGCACCATGCTCAAGCGATTCGGACAGGGCGGTGAGGTGCGGCGCAATGCGCTCCCAATTGTCGAGCGCCGCCTGCACCGTCGGCACGAGGAATGAGGCGTCTGTGTAACGCGTAAGGTCTCGTGAGACGACCACGAGCCTGCCGTCGCGAGTTCCATTCCTCAATGTCGCAAGTTTCATGAAGCCTCTCTCTTAGAGTTCTAGGAATGCCTGGAAACCGCCATAGATCATGCGGCTCATGTCGAAGGTCTTGTCCTGCATTTGCGGCTGCAGGCGCGGGTCTTCCATCACCTTTTTCAGCACCTCGTCGCGGTGCTCACGCGACTTGTAGGTGACATAGGAAAAAGCGACCGTCTCGTCGTCCTTCTGGTTTACCGAGCGCGGAAAGGACGTCACCTCGCCATAGGGCGCATCGTCGGCGATCGCCTCGACATAGGACAGGGCTCCGTGCTCCATCCAGACTTTCCCGGCAAGATTCGCCATGTCCTTGTATTTCGCGATATGTGCTTTCGGCACGGGCACGACAAAGCCGTCGATATAACTCATGACTCGACTCCTATCAGAGGTTGCTGCCGCCCGCACCGAAGATCAAGACCAGTCGCCCTCTTTGGTTCCATTAAAGTGCTTCCTGAGCCCTGACCAGCACTCGATGTAGTTGTCCTGGCGGGTCTCCAGTTCGGCGGCATAGCGCGTCAGCATCTGCGGAAAGCGCGTCTCGAACATAAACGCCATCGTATTGTCGAGCTTCACCGGCTTCAGGTCGACGCTGGTCGCCTTGAGGTAGCCATCGGCGTCCGGCCCGTGCGCCAGCATCATATTGTGCAGGCTGATGCCGCCCGGCGCGAAGCCTTCTTCCTTGGCGTCATACTTGCCGTGGATCAGCCCCATGAACTCGCTCATCACATTCCTGTGGTACCAGGGCGGGCGGAATGTGTGTTCCGCCACCAGCCAGCGCGGCGGGAAGATGACGAAGTCGACATTGGCCGTGCCCTCCTCGCCCGAAGGCGCGGTCAGCACGGTGAAAATCGACGGGTCGGGATGATCGAACAGGATCGCTCCGACAGGCGAGAAGGTCGAAAGGTCGTATTTGTAGGGCGCGTAGTTGCCGTGCCAGGCCACGACGTCGAGCGGCGAATGGCCGATTTCGGTCACATGGAACTGGCCGCACCATTTGACGATAAGGCGGCAGGGAGTCTCCTTCTCCTCGAACCATGCGACCGGCGTCTTGAAGTCGCGCGGATTGGCAAGGCAGTTGGCGCCGATCGGGCCACGGTCGGGCAAAGTGAACTTGGCGCCGTAGTTCTCGCAGATGTAGCCGCGCACCGGCCCGTCGATCAGTTCGACCTTGAAGACCATGCCGCGCGGGAGAATGCATATCTCTCCCGGCGTGACGTCCATGACGCCCATTTCGGTGAGCACCCGGATGCCGCCTTCCTGCGGCACGATCAGCATCTCGCTGTCGGCATTGAAGAAATGGTCGTCCACCATCGACGTGTTGGCGACATAGATATGAGCGGCCATGCCGACCTGTGTGTAGACATCGCCGGCAGTCGTCATGGTGCGGATGCCGGCGAGGAAATCCGTTTCCACATTGGGCATCGGCAGCGGGTTCCAGCGGAGCTGGCCAAGCGCCAGCTCATGGTCGCCGATATTGGGCGCCGATTTCCAATCCTTGTAAGCGGCGGACCTGAAGCGCGCCGTATGCTTTACGCTCGGCCGAATCCGATAAAGCCATGACCGCTCATTGGCGCCGCGCGGCGCGGTGAAAGGCGATCCAGAAAGCTGCTCCGCATAAAGGCCATAGGCAGGCCGTTGGGGCGAATTCTGGCCCTGCGGCAGCGCGCCGGGCAGCGCCTCCGTTTCGAAGTCGTTGCCAAAGCCGGGCATGTAGGAACGTTCCATGGCGTCCTGCTTTCGTTGTTTTGACGCAATTCCGGACGGAAAACCGGTTCCACTTTTCCTGGAATTGCTCCCGTTGTTTTGACGCAATTCCGGACGGAAACCGGTTCCATTTTTCCTGGAACTGCTCCCGTTGACGTAAATTCGTTTCATTTGTAACCATCGAAAATGTAACTATCAACATGGGCATTCCAGCCATGGCGAATCCAGATGACCTCGCGGCGGATGATCAAAAACTGACCCTTGAGACATTCCTGCCCTACCGGCTCAATCGCCTGGCCGACGCGATCAGCCGCGAATTCGCGAAAACCTATCGCGAGCGCTACGGACTGACGCGGCCGCAATGGCGCACGCTGGCAGGGCTGGGACAGAACGGGACAATGACCGCCAAGGCCGTGGGCGAGCAATCGGCAATGCACAAGACCAAGGTCTCGCGCGCGGTCGCCGAACTGGAGCGGCGAAAATGGCTGACACGCAGGCGGAACACGACGGACCGCCGGATCGAGCATCTGACGCTGACCAGGGTTGGCGAAGCAGTGTATCGCGAGCTGGCGCCTCTGGCGAAGGCGTATGAAGCCGATCTGCTGGCAAGGATGAGCCCTGCGCAAGGCAAGTCGGTTCTGCAGGGATTGAATGCACTGGAGGCCGCGCTCCTGCCGCGCAGATGAACGGGCGAGGCGCGATCGGCCCAGCGCAAGAAAGCGGGCGCCGGGGCCTACCCGGCGCCCCCCTTTTCATGTGGAGTTCTTTCCCACTTCTGGAGATCGTTGGACAGGCACTGATGCGTCCGCAGCGGAGCATTCAGGCCTGCATCACCCGTCGGTTCAAGACATTCGCCGGTTCCAATATTGTAGACTGCGGAATCCATAGGAAGCCACAACCATCGCTGGGCGGAACTCGCATTGCATGAAGCCAGGCGAACGTCGCGCGTCTCAACCGCTTCCAGGCATTGGTTCGCGGTTCGCAGGGTCCACTGACTGTATTCAGTCTCCGTGGCCTTCTGGTTGTCATTTTGCGCGCAGGTCCCTAGTCCCGCCTGTTCGCCGCCACCGAGAAGATCAAGGCAATAGGACGAAGAGGTATTCTTCACCAGGAACGGCGTAGCGTTTGCTGGAGTGTTTCCGTAGGCGATGCAATCCTGGTCAGCCGTGCAGGATACGCGGGCAACAGCATGACAGACACCATAGGTATAGGCCGTCGTTTGAGAGCTGGGCAGCGATCCGTTATTGACTTTCGGCTGATAGTACACGGCGGTAGTGGCAGGTACCTCGCTGCACGATTCATGCTGATCTGCGCCTTGGGCAAAATCCTCCAGGAATTCCGCAGAGCGCGCTTGCAGCCCACCCCAGGTTGATGGAACCACGATTGTCGCAACCAGCGTTTCAACGCCGCTGGACAGATCCTTGATATAGGCCGTCCACTTGCTGGAACCAGTTTTGATGAGCCTCTGTTCATATTTCACACCCGCGCGCCAAGGATACCTGATGTCGCACTGCACGCCGACGCCCTCATGCGAAAAGTGGCGGCAGTTTGAAAATGGCCCGTTCACCCACCCGATGGCATGCGACATCGAGAAATTGAAATATTTGTCGTTTCCGTTTCGCGCCTGCAGCCCCAGATATCCGCCATTTCCGTTTTTGAACCAGTACTGGTGGGCCCAAAAAGTCCTTCCATTGAAACCCGGCTCTTTAACAATCTGGATAAACCACGCCATATCATCATAGCCGTTTGCCGTTTCTGGCCACGTTCTCGTAGTCGAAACCATGCCACCCGCGACGACCGCATGCGCCGGTTCTACGCCAAGCAGCAGAACCGGCAGTAAAAGAGCACGTTTCAATTTGCACCTCGTCTTTGACCACCACACGACCTTCCTCCTTTGGTTGGCATCAACTACAACCAAAGATAGCACATCCGGTGATGCAACCAACAATTTTATATTTGCTTCTTATAACACGCAGTAAGAGAATTCTACTGGCCTCACTTCGCGCGATCCGTGTACATCAGTAACGTATTGAAATCTCGATGGCTCTGAGGGCGCGGACGTCCACCAAGGGTGGTGCTGCAATCGGTCTCCCCTTGTGAAGGCGATGTCCGGGCGGACATAGGGGAGACCCTTTTCTCGACGTCAAAGTATCCCGCGCCGAATCGCCCGTAAGCAGGACCGAAAAGTGCAAAGCGGTTTCGAATGAATCCGGCGCGTAAACAAAGGCTTGGAGCAGCCGCCCGAAACCGGGATCGGGAGACGGGCTCTAACGGGCGTAGAACCGCAGGCGCTCGTCGAGCTTGTCTTCGGCGTACATGCTCTCCACCGTTCGCCGGGCTTTCGCGCCTACGGATCGGCGTAGCGACGGGTTTGCTATGAGGTCGTTCAGGGTTGTGCGGGCTTCATCGTCGCTCGAAAACAGGAATCCGTTTTCCCCGTGGACGATCCAGTCACTATACCCCCCATAGTTGTGGCACACGACCGGCAATCCGCACGCCATCGCCTCGAACACGACGCGGCCAAAGGTTTCGACGTGGGCGCCTGTCCGGTAATAGAAGATGTCGAGACCTTGCAGGAAGACCTGCGCTGGCTCGGCTCCGTCGGGCAAGATGTCTATGTTCGCATCGCGCAGCTCTCCGGCAAGGCAGGTCGCGCCCTGTAGCCGAACCTTGACGTTTCGCCGGGCGAGTTCACGGTAGATCGGCACGTCATGGGGATCGTGCTTTGCTGCGGTGTCCCGGCTGAGACGGCCAATGACGACGTCATCCCGCGCGCCGATCGGGCCCGGAGCAAACAGATTGATGTCGATTGGCGATGGATGAACCACGCCTTCGAGGCCCAGCAGCCGCTTCTGAAACTCGGAAATGAACACGAACTCGGTCTTTGGCCATCCCCAGGGTGGCCGCGACGCTATGGCCGTGTGCTTCGGGTGGAACGTGTTATAGACATAGATCAGCCTATCAGGCCTTTTCGCCACATAGCGCCACAACCCTTTGCGCCAATGCGCTCCGACGAAAACGTAGTTGCCTCTGTCCAAAGCCAATGGCGCCACTCGCGAAATCGGAAAGGCTTCCATAAGGTCGACCGACACACGAGAAGACGTCGCCCAGAGCCGTACCTGATGCTTTGTACGGAGCAATTCGAAGAGGCGGAGCGCCTCCAATTCACTGCCGCCAAACGGATTATGGAACCCGTTGAAAATATGAACACACTTCTCGCGACCCAATGTTGTGCCAGCCAGTCTCAGGCCGCCCTGAATGTTTTGCTACGTTGCTGCTTTGCCGGCGTTAGTGGCCCGCAGCTTTCCAACGCAAGTTTCTTGTCCGCAATCAGCGGGGCAACCGGTCCGCTGCGGGAATTCCCCCAATTGGCGTCTTCGGCAGTACCGGATTCATCCGAAAACCGCTTCGCACCGCCGATGTTGTCGCCGAAGTTAACGGCTGAATTGAGCCGAAAAACTAACCGGGTAGCCTGCACATGCCGTGCCGTGGATGACCGTGTCCGTTGACCACCAAGACTGCAGGCTACTGCAAGTTCCTGATTGCCTTGCCATCCGCCTCCATCTTCTGGGCCTGGATGACAACTTCCAATCTGTTTCTGGCGTGCAGCTTCTGCATCAGAATCGTCATGTAGTGCTTCACCGTCTTCTCGCTGATCGAGAGGACGGCTGCGATCTCCTTGTTGGTGCGGCCCTTGAGCAGAAGCCTGACGATCTGGTCTTCCCGGACACTAAGTCGTATCGCCTGCGCCGCCAGCTTGCGCACAGAGGCGTTGCGAAGCGCCACGATCACCTTGGTCGCAAATCCTTGAGTGACATAAGTTTCGCCGCTGTGGACCGCTCGCAGGCCCTGAACCAGTTCATCGACGCTGCTGCCCTTGAGGATGTAGCCGCTGGCGCCGGCATCGAGCGCCATCACTGCGTGCTCGATCCCTGACGAGGCTGTGAAGGCAACTACTTTGGTGTTTCCGTAGTTGGCTGAGATCTGCGCGATAGCATCAAAGGCGTTACCCGGCATATTGAGATCTATGACCAATATGTCGGGCGACTTCTGCATTGTGATGTGGATCGCGTCGGCTGTGTTCGTCCCTTTTCCAACCACTTCGAACCCGGCAGTACTCGCAAATAAACTTGCCAGGCCTGACAACAAAACCGGATGATCATCCACGAACGCGACCGAGATCGGCCTCATTGCTTTTCCGCCCTCGACTTCCCTCGGCGTTGTTTTCAACGTCCGATTTCCCCCACGCTATTGAGTAGACTAGTAATTTCCTGTTTTGGCATTCTCCCCAATAGGCTGTGCCAAGTTCTGGACGCGTACGCCAAAGGGATTACAGCGAAGGTTCAGAGCGGTTGAAAAGTCTCGCGCGGACGATTTCGTGCCTGCCAATGTCAGCGCCTTCCAACGAGCACTTGCCTAAAATTGTCCTGTTCCTCAACGCGTTCCGGACCGCGCGAAAGGCCTCCATGATTGGACAAAGGTCTGAAACCTCTCCCGAACGAAGGTCTGATGCGAGTTTGGCCCGAGGTCGCAGCACGCGACCCGACCTTGCTCCCTAACTGCTTCGTTAACACTTCGTTCACACTGCAGCTTGGGAAGACCCGCGGCTCGTCTGTCGGACATGCCGGTGTTTCGGATGCAAATCCAACCGCCGACTGGCGCTGCGGGAACGATGAGAAATGTTTGGGGTCAATCGGCACTGAGTGCCTGAAGGAGGGTAGTGTGGTTCAGTACATCAAAAGCGATCTCGAGTTCATTCTTGCGCAAATCAAGATCGCAGAAGACCACGCGCTCTACGAGCAGACCGGGGGAGCACAGGGTAAACCTCTGTTCGGGCCCACCGGCTCGGTGCCGGCGTATAATGTCAGCTGGGGTCTGCGGACGGTTGATGGCACCTACAATAACCTGCTGCATCCTGAATGGGGGGCAGCAGACAACGAGTTTCCGGAGCCGCTGGGTACGCAGTTCCGCACCATCATGGTCGATCCGGACGGAGACGGCCCCGCCCCGCTGGTGCCCGTCACATATACGCCGGGGGTCGACAACACGCCCGGTGTGCCTGACGGCCCTGGCAATTCTGGCCCCGGCGATGTCTTCGATCCTACGGTCCGCACGATTTCCAACCTGCTCGTCGATCAGACCCTCGGCAATCCTTCCGCCATTCTGACCGCGTTGCAACGCGCCGGTATTGTCGATCCGGCAAACGAGATGGCGGTCACGCAGCAGATCAGCGACGCTTATGAGCCGCTCCGCCCCTTGTTTAACGACTTGTCGGCAGCTGAGCGCGTTTACGCCTCGGCGTCTGCCGCTGCTTCGGCGAGCCCCGGCAATACAGCCCTCCAGCAGGCTGCCGCGGCCGCTCTCATCGATGTCCAGGAGGCTCAGGCAGCGTTGGGTGTCGCCGACGATGCGCTGATGTTGCTGCTCGACGCCAACGGCATCGAACTGGAAGGCGCAAATGTGGTGATCCGGAACCAGGCGCCCGACGAGGGATTGTCAGCACCGTTCAATTCCTGGTTCACGCTGTTCGGCCAGTTCTTCGATCACGGGCTCGATCTCGTTGCCAAGGGCGGCAACGGCACTGTGTTCATCCCGTTGATGCCGGACGATCCGCTCTATGACGCCGATGGCGCGGACAACGTCCCAGATAGCGGTGACGAAACCAATTTCATGGTGCTCACGCGCGCCACACTGGTGGGTCCGGGCGCCGATGGCATCCTGGGCGATAATCCCGCAACGACAACCGTCAACGAAGGTGCTGATGACACCAACCGCCCTGTCAACAACACGACGTCCTTCGTCGACCAGAACCAGACCTACACCTCCCACCCTTCGCATCAGGTGTTCCTGCGCGAATATGTGCTTTTGGTCGATAGCAACTCTGTCGATATCGACGGCGATGGCACCCTGGACCCGCACCCGGTGGCCACGGGAAGATTGATCCAGGGCAGCAATGGCGGCATGGCAACCTGGGCCGACCTCAAGGCCCAAGCGCGTGATATTCTCGGCATCGACCTGACGGATGCCTATGTCGCCAACCTGCCACTGCTGGCGACAGACCCCTACGGCAACTTCATCCCGGATCCGGACACCGGCTTCCCGCAGGTCGTCATGGCCGGTCCTCCAATGGTCCTGGCCTCCGGCACGCCTGAAGAGCCGCTGAATCTCGTGAATATCGTGCCGGACGGTGTTGACGAGGATACCCTTCCTGATGCCGTCATTCACCTCGCCGTTCAGACCGGTCATGCCTTCCTTGCCGATATCGCCCACAACGCCGTCCCAGCCGGCGTAGCGGACGGCGATACCGAAATCGGCCTAGGCAACACAACTAACCAGACGCTCGTTTATGACAACGAACTGCTCGATGCGCATTTCGTGGCCGGCGACGGCCGCGCCAACGAGAATATCGGCCTGACGGCCGTCCACCACGTCTTCCATTCCGAGCACAACCGGCTTGTCGAGCACACCAAGGAAGTCGTACTGGCGACCAACGACCTGGCCTTCATCAATGAATGGTTGGCAACCGATCTGCCAAATCTGGCGGCCATCCCCACGACCCCGGCAGGGCTGGCTGCACTCGTTTGGGACGGCGAACGCCTGTTCCAGGCTGCGAAGTTCGGCACCGAGATGCAGTATCAGCATCTCGTCTTCGAAGAGTTCGCCCGCAAAATCCAGCCCAACATCAACGTGTTCCTCGTTCCCGACGGGTTCGACGTCACTATCGATCCTTCGATCGTGGCCGAGTTCGCGCATGTCGTCTATCGCTTCGGCCACTCGATGCTGACCGAGTCGATCGACCGCTTCGATCCGGCTTTCGCGGAAAACCACATCGGCCTGATCGAGGGCTTCCTGAACCCGCTCCAGTTCCAGAACAACGGCACGGGCGCGACCGTCGACGCAGATATAGCGGCTGGCGCCATCGTCCGCGGCATGACGCGGCAGGCCGGCAACGAGATCGACGAATTCGTCACCAGCGCACTGCGCAACAATCTCCTCGGGCTGCCGCTCGACCTCGCGACCATCAACCTGGCCCGCGGCCGGGACACCGGTGTGCCGTCGCTCAATGCAGCGCGGAGCCAGTTCTACGAGGCGACAAACCACGATGTTCTGCTCAAGCCCTATGAAAGCTGGGTCGATTTCGCGAGCCACCTCAAGCACGAAGCGTCGATCATCAACTTCATCGCAGCTTACGGCAATCACGCGCTGATCACTGGGGAGACCACGATTGCAGGAAAGCGCGACGCGGCGTTGACGCTGATCACCGGAACCGGGGTCGGCAAGTTCGCGACCGCCGAATTCATCATGCCGATCGACGCGCAAGATTTCCTGAACGGAACGGGCGCCTACGCCGTTGGCGGTCCTCTGGGCGCGCTTGGCGGCCTCAACAATGTCGATCTCTGGATCGGCGGCCTGGCCGAAGCGATCATGCCGTTCGGCGGCATGCTCGGCTCGACCTTCAACTTTGTGTTCGAAATGCAGATGGAAAAGCTGCAGAACGGCGATCGCTTCTATTATCTGCAGCGCCTCGACGGCCTGCATCTGTTCGGCGAAATGGAGAACAACTCCTTCGCCGCGATGATCATGCGCAATACCGATGCGACGCACTTGCCGTCCGACGTGTTTTCAGCTCCCGGCCTCATCCTCGAAGTCGACAAGTCGAGACAGTTCAACCCCGGCATCGATGATCCGGGCGCGGACGGCATCCTCGTCGACAGTCTTCTCACGCCGGACGTGGATGAAAGCGCCGACAACATTGCCAATAACGGCGACCCGACCGGCAGCGGCATCCTCACCCAGCTCGTCATCCGCAACGACCCGTCCACGGTGGGCACCGACACCCACTATCTGCGCTACACGGGCGGTGACCACGTGGTCCTGGGCGGCACGGACGCCAACAACACCCTGATTGCCGGCATCGGCGACGACACGCTCTTTGGCGACGGCGGCAACGACAGGCTTGAAGGCGGTTTCGGCAATGACATCATCAATGGCGGCGCCGGCGACGACATCATTGTCGACAGCGGCGGCGACGACAACATCAAGGGTGAGGACGGCAACGACGTCGTCCATGCCGGCCCGGGTCTCGACCTTGTCATGGGCGGAAGGGGCCAGGACTTCATCTTCCTCGGCACCGACATGGGCTCGGAAGTGTTCGCCGGCGAAGGCAACGACTTCATCTACGGCAACAAGAACGCCGAGCGCATCCTCGGCAACGAGGGCAATGACTGGATCGAGACCGGCACGTTTGACGGCGCGCCGGGCGACAACTTCGACGAAATCTTCGCGCGGGACGGTATCGACGGACACGACGTCTTCCTCGGCGACGGCGGCTTTGACGAGTTCATCGCCGAAGGCGGCGACGACATCATGGTCGGCAGCCCGGGCCGCGGAAAAATGGTCGGCATGTCGGGTTGGGACTGGGCGACCTACAAGGACAACGTGTCGGCGGTGGACGCCGATTTCACCCGGGGCATCGTCTTCGACGAGAACCCGACTCCGCCGGCAAACGGCACGCTCGATGCCTATGAGGCGGTCGAGGGGCTTTCGGGTTCGAAATACAACGACAACCTTACCGGCGCCGACACGATCGCGGACGAACGGCGGCCGTTCAATTCGAATCCGGACCTCAGCGGTTCGGAAGGCTATGGCGGCAGTCGCCTGACAAAGGCGGGCGTCGAACTGATAGCCGGCCTTCAGCAGGTCCTGGGATTGACGAACGCACAGATGGCGGCCTTGGCCGCAAGCTCGGTCGTCTACGACGCCGGCGAGATCATCCTCGGCGGTGACGGCAGCGACACCATCATGGGCCGCGCCGGCGACGACATCATTGACGGCGACAAGTGGCTGGACGTGCAGATCGGCGTCTACGCCTTGGACGCACAGGGTCAGCGTATCGGCGAGCCTCTGGCATTGCACAACAGCATGACGACGCTGGCGAACGCGATGTTCAACGGCAGCATCAATCCTGGCCAGCTCGCAATCGTGCGTACGATCAGGACGGACGCCACTAACCTGGCCCTCAACGATCCGCTCCGCGACATCGACGTCGCCAAGTACCAGGGTGCTCGTTCCGAATACACTTTTTCGGCCACGACCGACGGACAGGTGATTGTGTCCCACGCGATCGAAGACTCGCTCGACGGCACTGACCGCCTCAGGAATATCGAGCGTGTGCAGTTCGGAACCGGCAATGCGCTGAACGTCATCGTCGGCACGGAGAACGGAGAGACCTTGAACGGCACGGCCGGGGACGATCTGATCCTCGGTCTCGGCGGCACCGATGTGCTGAACGGCAACAATGGCGACGACATCCTTGTCGGCGGAGCGAGCGGCGCGAACGTCACCTATATCGACAATTTCGACATCCTTCCGGCGACCTATGGCAGCAACGCCGGCACGGCGAACTTTGGCGCGAACTGGGTCGAGGCCAACGATGGCACTACCTCGCCGACTGCGGGCGACATCGAGATCAACGGTGGAAGGCTCCGGTTCGATGAAAATATCGGCGGGGGCGAGATCATATCGCGTGCGCTCAACCTGGCCGGCCGGACCTTGGCCACTCTGACCTTCGACTACGAAGACGATAATGTCGGCGGTGGCGGCGAAAACCTTGTTGTCGAGGCATTCAATGGCTCGGGTTGGACGTCTCTGGGGTCGATTGGCGGAAACACCAACAACGGCACCGGCATCTTCACCGCCCAACTCACCGGCAATCTTCTCAGCGCAAATTCGGCCATCCGGTTCCGTGCTGAAGGCAACTGGGACGACGGCGAAAACATCTATATCGACAACGTGACGATCACGATTTCGGGCGCCGATATCCTCAATGGCGGGGCGGGGAACGACACCTACTCCGTCAACTTCGGCGACGGCGAGGATGTCATCAACGAAGTCAGCGGTACCGACCGCATCTCGGTTGCCGGCACCGTTCCACCGGCGACCCCGGCCGTGCTGACCGGGCTCGATATGCTCGAGGCCGCGAATGAGGATCTGGTGATCCAGTTCAACGGCCAGAAGATCACCGTCACCGATCATTTCGACACAGCTGGCGAAGCGGTAGAGGCGATCACCTTCAACGGCAGCACCTTTGAAGGTTATGTTCTCGCTGGTGACTATGCGCTGAACCGGGATGGCACTGCCGATGCCGGTGTCAACACGGCGTTTGCCGGCACCACCGGCAACAACACGATCACCGGCAACAGCGGCTTTGACCTTCTGTTCGGAAATGCCGGCAACGACACGCTGAACGGCGGGCTGGGCGAAGACCTCCTCGTCGGCGGCACCGGCAACGACACGCTCGACGGCGGCGACGACCTCGACACGCTGGTCGGCGGCGACGGCGATGACGACTACGTCATGATCGATCTCGAGGACCTCATCATCGAGGCTCTCGGCGGCGGTATTGACACCGTCGAGACCGACCTTGCAGCATTCTCTCTTGCTACGTATGCGAACGTCGAGAACCTGGAGTATACCGGCGTCGACGCTGATCCGTTTGTCGGCACCGGCAATGACTTGAACAACACGATCAGCGGCGGCGATCTCGACGATACGCTGAACGGTGGCCTTGGCGCTGACACGCTGATCGGCGGGCTCGGCGACGACACATATACCGTCGACAATTCGCTCGATGTGGTTGACGAGGACGCCGACGAAGGCACCGACCAGGTCAATGCATCGGCAAACTATGTCCTCGGGGCCAATGTCGAGAACCTCACGCTGACCGGCACTGCAGCGATCAACGGCACGGGCAACGCGCTTGGCAACGAGATCGACGGCAACTCCGGCGCCAACCAGCTCTTCGGCGGTGGCGGCAACGACAACATCAACGGCGGCGACGGCATCGACCTGATCGACGGCGGCACGGGAGACGACACCCTGTCGGGCGGCACCGGCAACGATGCCGACGTCATCATCGGCGGCGCCGGCAACGACACGATCGACGTCGACAATGGCAACGACGTGATCCGCTACACGGCGTCGGGGTTCGGGAATGACACGATCCTCGACTTCGACGCCGCCGGCGGCGCCGGTGCACAAGACTTGATCGACCTCAGCGCCTTCGGCTTGACGGCGGCGAATATCGGCACAACCGCGACTTCTCGCATCCAGCTGGAGGACGTGGTGGTTCCTGGAACGGACGATACCCGGATCACCATCCGGGACGCCGGAGGCGCCGTAGTAGGCACGATCCTGATCGATCAGGTGGACGTTACGAACATTTCGTCCGCTGACTTCATCTTCGGCGCGGCCGCGCCGACACTTCCCGGCGCAACCAACGCCGCCAATACTCTCAATGGCACTATCGGCAATGACACCATCATCGGGCTTCAGGGCAACGACACGATCAATGCAGGCGACGGTGACGACACGATCGTGTGGAACGCCAACGCTGGCGATCCGACCGACGGGCAGGATGTGGTCGATGGGGGGCTCGAAGGCATCGCTGGCGATACCTTCGTCGTCAACGGCCGGGCGGGACTGGCAGAAAACTTCCGCGTCTACACGCGTGCAGCCTGGGTTGCGCTGGGCAATGGCCGGACAGCCAATCCCACGACCGAGATCGTCGTCACTCGCCACACCGGAGGCGGCACCCCGACCAACGCCAACATCATCGCGCAGCTTACGGAGATAGAAGAAATCCGGATCAACGGCTCGGATCCGGCTGGCAATTCGACGGTTGGCGGTGACAACATCCAGGTGATCGGCGACTTCTCCAACACAAGCCTCCGCCCCAACACAATCACCATCGATGGCGGGGCCGGCGACGATACGGTGGACATTTCGGCGCTCACCTCCGCGCACCGCATCGTGTTCAGGTCCAACGGCGGTCACGACACGATCATCGGCACGCTGAGGCCGGAGGACGTGATCGAACTGCCGGAAGGCGCAACGATGGACGAATACACCTCGTCCACCGACGGCGACGGCTTCACTACGCTTACCAAAGGCACGAACTCCATCAAGTATAAGGCGACGGGAAGCGGTCCGCAGGTCGGCGACGATGACGACGACGATCACGAGCAGCCACCGGTCGACGACGATGACGATGATCATCACGACGACGACGATCATGACGACGATGACGATCATGGCCACGATGACGATGACGACGACCATCATCACGGCCATGACGAAGATGGCGGCGACGGCGCGGACGTGCTGCGCGGCGACGGCGGCAACAACTTCCTGAACGGCAAGGGCGGCCGTGACATGGCGTTCGGCGGCGACGGCGACGACGACATCCTCGGCGGCAACGGAGCCGACATGCTCTACGGCGACGGCGGCAAGGACCGTGTCTTCGGCCAGGGCGGCGATGACATGATCGATGCCGGGGCCGGCGATGACCAGGCTCAGGGTGGGGCCGGCAACGATCTCTTCCTGGCGTCCAAGGGCGATGGCGACGACACCTACTGGGGCGATGAGCTCGCCGGCAGCTGCGGCTCAGGCGGCAGCGATACGCTCGACATGGCTGCGATCACCGCCAACATCACGGTCGATCTCGGCACCGGCTTCCAGGGTCGCGGCAGCGCTTCCTCAAGCCAGAGCGGGACGGATGTGCTGTGGGGCATCGAGAACGTGGTCACCGGCTCCGGCGACGATGTGATCACGGCCTCCAAGGCGGTCAACGTCATGGACGGCGGTACCGGGGAGGACACCTTCCGGTTCCTGTCCGCCGCGGATGCCGATGGCGACACCATCCTGGGCTTCCAGCCCGGCGACAAGATCGATCTCTCCGCGATCAATGCCGGCTCGGCCAATGGCAGCTTCACGCTGGTCAACGGCACCGACATCAGCGCGTTGGGGTCGCTGAGGGTCAGCCATGAGACCGAAAACGGCCAGGACTACACAATCGTCGAAGGCAACACGGCGGGCGGCAGCACGCCGGAACTCAAAGTCACCGTGAAGGGTCACCATGCCCTGACAAACGATGACTTCAACCTCTGAGGGGCAAGGGGTTGGCGGAGGCGGGCCGGAAGATCGGTCCGCCTCCGGCAGTACGGTGAGGTGAGGAAATATCTGGAAGGCGGGGGAGAGCTTTTTCCATGACAACGACAAGCAGGACGAAAAACAAGGCGGGGAAAGCCGAACAGCTGACCAAGGGATTTCGCGGGGTATTTGTCTTCCTGTTCGGAATTTCCGGGGTCATCAACGTCCTTGCGCTCACCAGCGCGTTCTACATGCTGCAAATCTATGATCGGGCTTTGACCTCGGGCTCTGTTCCGACCTTGCTGGCCCTTTCGGTCCTGGCGATCGGCCTCTACCTCTTCCAAGGATTGTTCGACGTTATCCGCTCGCAAATCCTGGTCAGGCTTGGAGCGAGGCTCGACCGCCGGATCGCGCCGCTGGCGCACCAGGTGGCGATCGACATGCCGCGTTTCGGCTTCTCCACGGCGGAGGCCCTGGAGCGCGGGCGCGACGTTGACACGGTGCGCGGTTTCCTGGGCAGTCAGGGGCCGATTGCGCTGTTCGACCTGCCCTGGATGCCCGTCTATCTCATATTCGTCTACCTCCTGCATCCCTGGCTTGGCGGACTGACGCTCGCCGGCGCTTTCGTGCTCATCGTTCTTGCAATCGCAACCGAGCTGATGACCAAGCGGCTTGCCCAATCGACCTACAAGGCGATCATCGAGCGCAATGCTGTCGCCGATTCCAATGCCCGCAATGCCGAGGTGCTGAAGGCGATGGGGCTCACCAGCCGAGCGGTGGCGCGGTTCAA
>JBEVEP010000276.1:0-7507 GCA_040512755.1 Mesorhizobium sp. | reverse complement strand
GCGACACTCCCAAACTTTCGCACAGCTCCCGCTCGGCAGGCAGCCGGGTTTCGCCGGAGTGATCCATCTGCGCGAGATAGGCTTGTAGCTGCACCAGCGCGGCGTGACCGCCGTTCCCACGATCGTCCATCGGTTTAACCAATTCGTATACCAATCCTGAAATATGCTGTTAATGTCATCGGGCGAAGCCGTCAACCGGGCATTTTCCGGAGTGGCCTGCACCGAGTTGGTCGTTTCCGGGTTGACCAATCCTTCGCCAAGTCCTAACCAATAAAACGATTGGTTTAAAACAACGGGAGGAAAGACCATGACCAGCCTGTCCAGACGCACCGTTCTAGCGGCCGCTTTCGGGGCGGTCCTGGGATTTGTCGCGCAGCAATCCGCCGCCACAGCCGGTGACATGCGGATTGCATTCGGTGATTTGCCCGGCATCGAGTCCATCCAGACGCTGACAGCTATCGAACGCGCCAAGGAGCGCGGCGTAAATGTCGAGCTGATCATCCTCAACGACGAAGATCTGGCCGCTCAGGCAATTGTCGGCGGCCAGGCCGATGTCGGAATTGGCGCGCCCTACACACTCATCCAGAAGGCGGGCGTACCGATCCGCATTTTCTCGCAGATTTCCACTTTGCGTTTCTTCCCGGTGGTCAACAGCGAATTCTACAAGGAATGGAAGGACCTCGACGGACAGGACGTAGCGGTCCAGGCGCGCGGCTCCGGCACCGAAGCGGTGATGCTTCTGATGGCGAAGAACCACGGGATCAAACTCGGCAATATCAGCTATGTCCCCGGATCGGAGGTCCGTCGCAATGCCTTGATCCAGGGAACGCTGAAGGCCTCGATCGTCGATGCCGCCAACAGGCGTGCGCTTGAGGCCGAAGCTCCCGGCAAGTTCATCGTTCTGCCGGTGGAAGACCTCGGCGCTTCTGACGAGGCGCTGTTCGCTACCGCGGATTACCTGAAGAACAACGCCGCCGACGTCGATATCCTTGTCGAGGAGTTGATGAAGACGGCACGGGAGATCACTGAAAACCCGGCCGTCGCTGTCGAATTCCGCAACAAGTACAAACTGCTTCCGGATCTGGGTGCTGAGGCGGACGCCGAAATCACCGAATACTACAAGGAGACAGCTGGAGCCGGCAGCCTTGCGTTGAACGGAGGCGAAGCAGATGCGGCGGCCGACGACTTTGCCTTCTTCAGTCTCGCGGGCCAGATCGAGGGCGATCCCGCCAGCCTCAAGGTGGAGGATTTCTGGGACATCGCCGCAATAGACCGTGCCGTCGCCAAGCTTGGCAAGAAATAGGCGGTTTAACGGATGGCCATCAGTATCAGAACCGGGAGCGAGGCCATCGGCCAAGCTCCCCTCTCCGGCCGCAGTACGACAAGCGCATGGTCGGACCAGCCAATCATTCTGCGGCTTGTCTCGGTTGCGCTTTTCGCCGGGGTTTGGGAAATCGCCGGGCGCATCCCTGTCAGTTTTGCCTTTCCGACCTTTTCCGACACGATCGTCGCTTTTTTCGGGCTGATTGCAGATGGAAGCCTGGCAAGCGCCTACCTTTCGACATTGCAGCCGCTGGTGCTTGGCGTTGCCCTGTCAGCGTTTCTTGGGGTCGGCCTGGGCACCATCTGCGGCTTGTGGCGCACCGGCGAATGGTTAGCGGTACCGGTGTTCATCGTGCTTCAGGCGGCGCCTGTCGCTGCCTTCATTCCGATGATCACCTTTGTCTATGGGATAGGCATGACCGCCAAGACGCTCGCCGTGATGATTCTGGCGCTGCCGGTGATCGTCCTCAACACCTACAAGGCGGTTCGGAATGTCAACGAATCGCTGCTGGTCATGTGCCGATCGTTTCTGGGGACGCGTTGGCAGACGATCACCAAGATCATTCTTCCCGACGCCAGCCCGGTCATCTTCGCCGGATTGCGCCTGGGCGTCTCGGCCGGATTCGTCGGCGTTGTCCTCGCCGAATTGCTGATTACTCCGACCGGAATCGGCGATCTCATCACATTCCACCGCTCTCGCGCGGACTATGCCGAGATGTATGCAACCATTGGCTCGATCATCGCTCTCTCCACCTTGACGCTCGTCTTCTTGCAGTGGGTGGAGGTCCGCGTTTTCAGGCCCGAGAAGAGGGGAGCCTGACTATGCGCGCTACCGCAGTGCGAAATGGACTGTCGCCGGTTCCGGCGCCGATGGACTCGATCGTAGAGGTCAGGGGGGTTTCCAAAACCTACGGAAATGTCGAGGCGCTGCGTGGCATCGATCTCGACTTTCCGCGTGGCAAACTGACCAGCCTTCTCGGGCCCAGCGGCTGCGGAAAGACGACGCTGTTGAAGATCATCGCGGGTCTGATCGCGGCTGACGCGGGAACCGTCGATATCGATGGAAAGCGGGTCAGCGCGCCTGGCCCCGAACGTGCCTTCGTGTTCCAGGACTTTGCATTGATGCCCTGGGCGACGGTGACACGCAACGTGGCGTTCGGCCTCGAATTGCGCGGCGCGAACAAGACCGAACGCGAGGAGATCGCCCGCCACTATATCGGCGAGGTCGGCCTGGCCGGGTTCGAGGACAAATACCCCCATGAACTGTCGGGCGGCATGCGCCAGCGTGTTGGCCTGGCGCGCGCGCTTTCGGTCGATGCGGATGTCCTTCTACTGGACGAACCATTCTCCGCAGTGGATGAGCAGAACAGACGGAAATTCCAGGAAGACCTGATCCGGCTGCGCACCAACCAGAACAAGACCTTCATCTTCGTGACGCACTCCATCGAGGAAGCCGTCTACATTTCCGACCGGATCGTGCTGCTGTCGCCGAGGCCCGGCAGGATTTCCCAGATCATCGAGCCCGATATCGACCGTTCCGGTGATCCGGAGCGCATTCATCGGGACAAACACTATCTCGATACCGTCGAGGAAATCTGGCAGGGACTGAAGCAGTATGTGGAGTGATCGGTAATGACGCTTTTCGGTTACCGCGTGCCCATGATGGCGTCACTCCTCGTCTGGTGTGTCGTCTGGGAAATTGTTGGGCGGCTGGACCTTGTCTTCCTGCTTCCGCCATTCAGCGACGTGCTGGCTGCGGCTTTCGATCTC
The DNA here is from genome assembly GCA_040512755.1 of Mesorhizobium sp. Taxonomy (GTDB): domain Bacteria; phylum Pseudomonadota; class Alphaproteobacteria; order Rhizobiales; family Rhizobiaceae; genus JBEVEP01. The sequence continues at coordinate 4,414 of JBEVEP010000276.1, read as the reverse complement.
GTGCAGACCCCCTCCTGGCAAAGCGCGACCGTCACGACCCTTCGCGCCTTCGTGATAGGAATGGCTCTGGCGATCGTGGTCGGTGTGCCGCTCGGCATACTGATGGGGCGCGTCAAGATAGCCGACGACCTGCTGGGCATGTGGGTCAATATCTTCTCCAGCGCCCCGCTGTCGGCCATAGTCCCGGTGTTGATGATCCTGTTCGGCTTCGGTGAAAAGACCATCGTCGCCGCAGTTTTCCTGTTTGCGATCTGGATCATCGTTCTCGATACGCGCGCTGGCGTCCGGCACATTTCGCCCTCACTGATCGAGATGGCGCGTTCCTATGGCGCATCGCGGCGCGCGCTCTACTTCAAGATCATCCTTTGGGCCGCGTTACCGGAAATCCTCGCCGGCGTCCGCCTCGGTCTCATCCGGGGGGTGAAAGGTGTCGTCATCGGTCAGTTGCTGGTTGCCATCGTCGGATACGGCGCATTATTCGAGACCTTCTCACGAAATTTCCGCATGGCCGAATTCTGGGCGCTGACCATCCTCCTCTTTGCTTTCGCTCTGGTCGTTGCCGAACTGATCGAAAAAGCTGAAGCCAAAGTCGAATTTTACGCAGGAGCAAGACAGTGAATATACACGGCACGACTGCAAGCTACGTCATCGAACCGGCCGCCATCCCAACGATTCCAGTGGCGGGAACCGACAAGGTGTTCCCGGTTCACAGAGTCTATTGTGTCGGCCGGAACTATGCCGCGCATGCGGTCGAGATGGGACATGACCCCAACAAGGAACCTCCATTCTTCTTCCAGAAGAATCCCGACAACCTGGACACCGGCGGGGAATTTCCTTACCCGCCCGCCTCGAACGATGTGCACCACGAGATCGAGATGGTCGTGGCGCTGAAAAGCGGCGGTACCGACATTCCGGTCGAAAAGGCTCTTGACTGCGTCTTCGGCTATGCCGTCGGCCTCGACATGACGCGGCGCGACCTGCAAGGCAAGGCCAAGGACATGGGCCGTCCCTGGGAGGTGGGCAAGGCGTTCGAAAGATCCGCGCCATGCACCGCACTCGTGCCAGCAAGTGCCGTTGGCCATCCCGCGCAAGGGACGATCTGGCTGGACGTCAATGGCGAGCGGAGACAGACCGGCGACCTCAATCAGATGATCTGGAAGGTGCCGGAAATGATCAGCTACCTATCTGGCCTGTTCACGCTGATGCCGGGTGACATTATTCTTTCCGGCACGCCATCCGGCGTCGGAGCGGTCAGCCGCGGCGATGTTCTGCATGGCTATATCGAGGGCGTCGGCGAAATTGAGGTCAGCGTTGTCTGAAGCGATGTCGATCGTTGAACGAATTGCACGCGCTCACGACGACTCGCTCGCAATCGCCGCGCCTGAACGCGCCGCGCTGACCTATCGCGGCCTTCGCAGGCAGATCGTTGAAGTGGCCGGCCAGCTGAATGGGCGCGGCATCGGTCGCGGCGATCGTGTCGCCATCGTGTTGCCGAACGGGCCTGAAATGGCGGCGGCATTCGTCTCGGTTGCGGCAGCCGCTACCACCGCGCCGCTCAACCCGGCCTATCGGGCGGACGAGCTCGATTTCTATCTGACTGACATTGGCGCCAAGGCGATCCTGGTCGCGGCTGACGAAACGGGACCGGCTATAACCGTTGCCGAGCGTCTTGGGATCGGGATCCTCCGGCTCGTCACGACGCCCGGCGAGCCCGCGGGCAGCTTTCGAATCGAAGGCGGCGCGGTCGGCGCAGAGGCGACCACGGGTTTGGCAGAAGCTTCCGACACCGCGTTGCTGCTCCATACGTCCGGCACGACATCGCGCCCCAAGCTTGTGCCGTTGAGTCACGCAAATCTTGCGGCCTCAGCTCTCCATATAGGTCAGACGCTTACGCTGACTGCGAACGACCGCTGCCTTAACATCATGCCGCTGTTTCATATCCATGGGCTTGTCGCGGCAGTTCTGTCGTCACTCGCGTCCGGCGGCAGCGTGTTTTGCACGCCCGGCTTCAATGCACTCCGCTTTTCCCAATGGCTCGGTGAGGCGCAGCCAACCTGGTACACAGCTGTGCCCACCATGCATCAGGCAATCCTTGCCCGCGTGGCACGCAATCCGGATGCGTTGGCGAAGGCAAAGCTTCGCTTCATCCGTTCATCCTCGGCGTCGCTTCCTGCCCAGGTCATGGCCGAGCTGGAAGCTACATTCGGCTGCCCCGTGATCGAGTCTTACGGTATGACCGAGGCCTCTCATCAGATGACGTCGAACAGACTGCCGCCCGGTGCGCGAAAACCGGGCAGTGTCGGCGTGGCCGCCGGGCCGGAGGTCGCGATCATGGCGAAGGACGGGAGGCTGCTGATGCCTGGCGAGACCGGCGAGATCGTCATTCGAGGGCCGAATGTGATTGCCGGCTATGAGAATAACCCTGAAGCAAATGCTTCAGCGTTTGCTCACGGCTGGTTTCACACCAGCGATCAGGGCATGCTCGACGATGACCTCTACCTGCGGGTTACCGGTCGACTGAAGGAGATAATCAATCGCGGCGGTGAGAAGATTTCGCCGCTGGAAGTCGACGAAGTGCTGATGGACCATCCTGCCGTCGCGCAGGTCGTCACTTTCGCGATGCCGCACGAGAAGCTCGGCGAGGAAGTCGCCGCCGCGATCGTCCTGCGCGAGGGCTTCAACGCCAGCGAGGCTGAGATTCGCAGCTTCGCTTCTTCCCGCCTTGCGGAGTTCAAAGTGCCACGCAGAATCGTGATTCTCGAGGAAATTCCGAAAGGCGCAACGGGCAAACTGCAACGGATCGGCCTCGCCGCAAAACTGGGCTTGGAATGATGCGGATCACAGTTTTTGGCGCCGGCGCAATCGGCGGCTACGTTGCCGCGAAACTGGCGGCGGCGGGACAGACCGATATCTCTATCGTCGCGCGCGGAGCGCATCTGGAGGCAGTCGGGACCAATGGTCTACGCCTGATCGAAGACGGCAAGGAATCCACCCACAAAGTAAGGGCCACGTCAGACACGAGAAGCCTGGGAGTTCAAGACTATGTCGTCCTTGCGCTGAAAGCCCATTCGCTCGGCTCCGCCCTTGACCAGATTAAGCCGCTTCTCGGAAGCGAGTCGGCCGTTGTCACCATGCAGAATGGCGTGCCCTGGTGGTATTTTCACAAGATCGGCGGCCCGCTTGAAGGTACCCGCCTCGCGTCGGTCGATCCCGGCGGAGCGATCTGGAAAACACTCGACCCCGATCGTGTGATCGGTGCGGTGGTCTATCCGGCTGCCGAAGTGGACGCGCCGGGCCTGATCCGCCATGTCGAAGGCAAGCGCTTCTCATTGGGAGAGCCCTCCGGCGAAAAGAGCGACCGTATCCTCCGCTTTGCGCAGGAGCTGATCGCGGGCGGGCTGCAGGCGCCTGTCCGCGACGACATACGAAACGAGATATGGGTGAAGCTCTGGGGCAACCTGTCGTTCAACCCAATCTCCGCGCTCACCGGCAGCACGCTTGAAGACATAGTGGCAGACGACGGCACGCGGTCGGTTGCGCGCGCAATGATGCTGGAAGCGCAAGCGATCGCGGAAAAACTGGGAGTCCGCTTTCCGATCGATGTCGACCGGCGCATTAAAGGCGCCGGCGCCGTTGGCGCGCACAAGACCTCGATGCTGCAGGATCTTGAACTCGGACGACCGATGGAAATTGACGCGCTCGTGACGGCGGTTCAGGAACTGGGACGCCTCACCGGTCAGCCGACCCCGACGATCGATCTGGTGCAGGCATTGGTGCGCCGTCTGGCAATCGGGCGCGGCTGCTATCGGTCGTAAGCCAAGCTTGATCTACGCTATCGCTCGACCGCGCATTCGTCTTATTCCCCAAGAGCCTGTCGAAATCGGCGCTCCGGCAGGGATAAAGGGTCTGGCGCGCTCGCCGATCCACCGTTCATGGAAAGCTGCATGAATACTGTGTCGAGCCAACGCTCGTGCTTGAAGCCGGACCCTTCCAAAGTGCCGCACAATCGAAAGCCCAGTCTTTCATGCAGCTTCACGGAAGGACTGTCCTGGCGGCCATCCCCGATGACGGCGATCATTTGACGGAAACCGAGTGCCTCTGCCTCGGAAATCAGGCTCTCCAGCAACAACCGCCCGACGCCTTTGCCCTTGGCGACCGGGTCGAGATAGATAGAATCTTCTACGATAAATCGGTAGGCCGGTCGGGTCCGGAACGGTCCGGCGTAGGCATAGCCTATCAGTCCCTCCCGATCCTCGGCGACGAAATAGGGGAAGCCTTCCGTTGCAAGAGCCGCAAATCGCGCGGCCATCTCCGTGCGGGTTGGCGGCTCCAATTCATAAGTGGCGGTGCCGTGGATCACTGCGTGCCTGTATATTTCGGTGATCCGATCGAGGTCGGCTTCGGTGGCCGGCCT
>JBEVEP010000260.1:0-15774 GCA_040512755.1 Mesorhizobium sp. | reverse complement strand
CTGGCGATCCGGAATTTTCACAACTCGTCAAAGAGACCGTCGAAAAGATGAGAAGCGACGGCACCTTGAAGAAACTGTCGATGAAGTGGTTCGAATTCGACCTCACGGAGCCATGACATGTTTGGCGCGACGCCTGTCGTGGCGCCAGGCGTAAGTCCCTGAGAGCAACGTCGGCTGCAAGGATCAGAGGTGGGGACTTTGTTGAACCTCCGGATACCAAGACTGGGCGTGGGTCCGGCGTTGATGCTCGCTTTGGGTGCGCTCAGCCTGTTTGTTGTCGTGTGCGGCGCGATAGCGCTCTCTTCGTTCAATGCGTTCCACCGCAGCTTCGATCGGCTTGCCTCAACGCAAACGAATACATTGATCGCGACGGCAAAGCTCCAGCAGGAAAGCGAGGCTCTCGCTGGCTATGCTCCTAAGCTTTTGGCCAAGGGCCTCGATCAAAAGTCCCTGATGGAATTCTCCGCGGACGTCTACGCAAAGCAGGCCAAACTCCAATCGCTGGTCGACGAACTTACCGAATATGTTGGAGAGACCGGAAGCATCACAACGATCGAGGCGACCTCTGCCGCACTCTTCCAGAACATCGATTCGCTGTCGACGAAAGTATTTTCAAGGGCGGCGGCTGAAGACGGTCTGAAAAGCGCGCTCAAAACGCTGTCGGATATTTATTCCGATGCAAGCGACTTGGCGTCCTCGGAGGCTGACACTGCGCTCGCGAACTGGATGAAAGAGGCCCGCGCTATCGATGCTGTGATCCTGGGCCTGCTAACCGCAAGGGACGTCAGTCAGGTCCAGGAACTGAAGGATCGCGCGAGCAAACTTTTTGATCGGGCTGCAGGTGCAGGTTCGGTAAGTGGCGAGGCAAAGCAACTCCAGAACCGGCTCAGCTCGGCACTCTTCGGAAATCAGGGCGCATTCCATTACCAGCAGCGTTTCCTTCAGGAAAATGCCGGCATCAGAGACCTGCTGGCCGAGAACCAAACCAAAGCAGAGGAAATGACGGCTAGCGCCGGCGCCGTGATGGACAGCGTCCGGGGCGAAATCGTCGATCAGAACGAAACACAGGGCGCGGCGATCGCGACACGCGGCCGCTTGCTCCGGGCCATCATTTTGTTTGGCGTGTTTGGCGCGCTCGCGACTGCGGCGTACGTACAAGTTCGTGTCATCCGACGTCTCGGAAAATTGCAGCATGCCATGCGCAACGAAGAATCGGCTGAAAGTGCCACCGCGCTTGCCATGGGGTCGGATGAAATCTCGGAAATGGCCAAGGCCTTCATCCATTTCGCGGAGGAGATCAATCGGCGCGACGCGGCGGTTCGACAGAGCCAGCAGCGGCTGACCAACGCAATAGAGAGCATCTCGGACGGTTTTGCTCTCTATGACGCCGATGACCGCCTCGTGATTTACAATTCGCACTACGCCGACATGATGTATGAGGGGGCTGAGGACCGGCTGCGTCCCGGATTGACGTTTGAACAGATCGTTCGCAACGCGCTCGACGAAGGGCGGATCACTGTCGGCGGCGCCGAGGCGGAGACTTGGCTTGAAAGCCGAATCGCGCGGCATCGCAGTCCGGGCGAACCGCATGTGCAGATGCGATCCGGCGGTCAATGGATCCGCATCAGCGAGCGCCGTACCGAGGATGGCGGCACCGTCGCGATTTATACCGATATCACCGAACTCAAACAGGCCGAGGAAACGGCTGAGGCGGCCAATGAGGCTAAAAGCACTTTCCTTGCGACGATGAGCCATGAGATCCGAACGCCGATGAACGGCGTCATCGGCATGAGCAACCTGCTCCTGGCCACCAGGCTCGAGGACGAGCAGCGCGAAATCGCCGAAACCATCAACAATAGTGCCGAGGCATTGCTTACCATCATCAATGATATTCTGGATTTCTCCAAGGTTGAGGCGGGCAGGCTCGAACTGGATCCGCAGCCTTTCGAGCTGCGCGAGTGCCTCGAAAGTGCGATCGACGTGATCGCACCAAAGGCTGCCGAAAAGGGGCTGGACCTCGGCTATGTCGTGGAGCCCGGAACACCAGAAGGAATTGTCGCCGACAGCACGCGGTTGCGGCAAATCCTGCTCAACCTTCTGAACAATGCCGTAAAGTTCACCGACACGGGTGAGGTAGCCGTTTCCGTTTCGCATGTTTCGAGCGGCGATATGCCCGACGCCGTCGATCCGTGTACCTTGCTGTTTTCCGTGCGGGATACCGGCATCGGAATCGCCAGGGACAGCATGGACCGGCTGTTCAAGTCGTTCAGTCAGGTCGATGCCTCGACGACACGGCGGTACGGTGGATCCGGCCTTGGGTTGGCGATCAGCAAAAGCCTTGCCATGCTCATGGGGGGAGATATCTCCGTCGAGAGCGTCGAGGGAAAGGGTGCCAAATTCTCATTCACCATTCGCGCGCACACAGCGCCAGCGCCGAAATACGCGAAGCTTTCACAGACAAGGGTAGAGCTTGCCGGGAAGCATCTGCTGGTCGTTGACGACAATGCAACCAACCGGCGCGTCCTTGTCCTGCAGGCCCAGTCCTGGGGGATGACTGCCGATGCAATAGAGTCGCCGGCAAAAGCGCTGCGTCTCATTGCATCGGATGAGGCATACGATGCCGTCGTGCTGGACATGAACATGCCTGAAATGAGCGGCATGGAACTGGCGCACAAAATTCGTGCCCTTGGACGTCGGGGCGAACTGCCGCTCATTCTGCTCAGTTCGTTGGTGCCGTTTGGAGACCGCGTCAGGAAGGACATTGACGCGGTCGGATTCGCGGCCGTGCTTGCCAAGCCGATCAAGCCCTCGCCGCTGTTAAGTGCCTTGATGGGTATCTTCGGTGACCAAACGGCCCGCGCCGCCAAGCCGGCAATCAGGAGAGAGGTGGAGATAGCCAGCACAATGGCCTCAGGGCTTCCGCTTCGCATTCTTCTCGTCGACGACAACGCAACGAACCGCCTGCTGGGCGCCAAGGTGCTTGAGCGCCTGGGCTACAGGGCTGATTTGGCAGTCGATGGGCGTTCGGGAGTGGCATCCTATGCCGACGGCCAACACGACGTCATTTTGATGGATATCGAAATGCCCGACATGGACGGCATCGAGGCCGCTCGGCTGATCCGCGCTTCGGGTCCACATGAGGCGAGCCAGCCCTTCATAGTCGCGCTGACGGCCAATGCGATGGCCGGTGACAGGGAGCGCTACCTCGACGCCGGGATGGATGACTATGTCAGTAAACCTCTGAGGATAGAGGAACTTGCCGCCTCCCTGAGAAGGGCCGTGGTGATGCGGACTCACCAACGCGCTGCAACGGAACCGTCCGGCGCTACAGCGGAGCGCTCCTAAGATGAGCATTGACCGCGAAGCTCTCCTCGATCTCTTCAACCTCATCGGCGAGGACCCCCAGGGCCTCGCCGAACTTATCGAGAGCTTCCTGGAACAGGCTCCTTTGCTTCTTGATGAGATGCAGCGGGCAGCGGAATCGGGTGACAATGCGGTCCTTTGCCGGGCAGCTCACACCCTGAAATCGACCGCCCGGGACTTCGGGGCCAAGCAGCTTTCGGTGCTCTGCGAAACGCTGGAAAAGTTATCCCGGCAAGGGCTGCCTGACCATGCTGCAGCCCAGGTCGATGTCATTTCCGCTACCTACATCCTCACCGAGCGTGAACTCGGTGGATGTCTGGCGGATTTGAAGCGCGGGGAGTGGCCAGGATGAACCGGGCTGCGCCACAAACGATGCCTGAGAGCCGACGGCACGGTAGTGCCCGCGTCCTCATTGTCGACGATCACAAGACCAACCTTCTGAAGATGAGTCTTGCCGTCAAGAATCTCGGACACGAAGCAATCTGCAAGCAGGATGGACCTTCGGCACTCGAAGAACTTTCCAGAGGGAATATAGATATCGTCCTTCTCGATATCGTTATGCCGGATATGTCCGGATTTGACGTTCTGCAGAGCATGAAATCCAATGCCAACCTGAGGGATATTCCTGTCATTGTCATTTCGTCTCTCGACGATGACGTGGACAGCGTCGTACGCGGCATCGAGCTGGGCGCCGAAGATTTTTTACCCAAGGATTTTAATCCGGTTCTTCTCAGAGCGCGGCTCGGTGCGGGTATCGAGAAGAAGCGTCTGCGCGACCTGGAACTCGAGTACCTGAGACAGGTCGACAGGCTCACCAAGGCGGCTGCGGTTCTGGAGGCCGGAAATTTCAATCCGTCGAAGCTTGGCATACAGGAGGTGTCAGGCCGTGGCGATGCGCTCGGGAAGCTCGCGAGAGTATTCCTGTCTATGGCGCAGCAGGTATATGAGCGCGAGCGCGCCTTCCGCGCGAGGATTGCAACGCTTCGCGGCGGGTTCATCCTTCTGGCTGTTGGAGCCCTCTATGGACTCCTCACGCCCCTTTCACGGCTTGCCTCCTTCAGCGATGCGCATCCCTGGGCGCTTTCGTTCTGGATGAACCTCCTGGGTAGCGCAACGCTGATTGGAATCGCGCTTTGCAGAAACAGGCTTAGACCAGTGGCACGAAAAGACTGGCCTTATCTGATCGCCCTTGGCGCGATCGGCTCATTGGCGGAAGTCCTGTTGTTCTGGGCAACTGCGAACCTGCCTGCGAGCACAGTGGCGATGATCCTTGTCATGGACAATTTCCTTGTGTTCGCATTTGCATCCACGACCGGGTTCGAGACTGCCGATTTCAGGCGCCTTTTTGGCGTGTTTTTGGGAGTGATCGCTGTCGGCATTATTGTTTTGAGCGGCCAACGAGTATCCGGCGGTGGAAATTGGGTCTGGTACCTGGCAGCGCTCGCCGTACCGGCCGTCTACGCTTTCTACTATGTCCTGACGGCAAGCCGGCTTCCGGCCTACCTCGATCTTTTCGCCACCTGGGGAATTGTCATGGCGATTTCGGCCGTTATCACTTTCCCCATTGTTTGGTTGACGGGCGATTTCGCCAGGACAGGTGACTTTGTCAGTGACCCTCAGCTTTTGTTTGTCGTCTTGATCATGGCGGGAATCGTCACCGTTGGCGGCGTGCTGACCGTCATCCTCACGAAGTCGACAGGTTCGGTGTTCGCGAGCCAATGCTCGTATGCCATCACGTTTTTCGGCATAGCCTGGAGTGTCTTGTTGCTGCGCGAGTCGATATCCCTTTGGAACTGGGTCGGATTGGCGCTCATGGTTCTCGGCCTCGCCATCGTTGGGCCCAGGCAGGAGGCCGAGCTGGAACCTCCGGCCGAATTCATGGATGATGCGTCGCGCGCTTGAAGTTGCGCAATGTGCGGCCCTTTGGTCTGATGAAAGACAGCAATTGGCGTGCGAAGCGCATGTTAACGCTTCGCGAACTGTACTTCACTTTTGGGTCAAACTTTCGCGTACGCCAATATCGTGGTCGCGCCATATCCGGTGCGTGAATACGTTCGCGGCCTTCATCGGACGCTCGCCTGTCTACCGATCTTCCTCACCGCGACTATGAGATGAATGGGACTGACCTTCGGTGGTCTAGATTTTTCGGTTCTATTCTGCCTATGCTTGTTGCTCGACCTAGTGGGCAGTGCCGCTACCGAAGGCCAGGACCACATGCGGGAACCATACGGCGAACTCGAAGCTAGGATTGAGGTTCTCACCAAGGAACTGAGTGAAGCCCGTGAACAGCAGACGGCGACCGGCGCGATCCTGCGCGTGATCGCCGCGTCTCCCACGGACATTCAACCCGTGCTCAACGCCGTCGCCGAAAGTGCTGCCCGGCTTTGCAATGCCTATGACGCAACGATCTATCAGCGGCGTGGCGATTGGTTGGCCGTCGGCGCACATCACGGGCCGATCCCGATCAGCGCTGCCGGGCTACCGGTAGTGCGCGACGTTGTCACAGGCCGCGCCGTGCTGGATCGAGTGCCCGTCCACGTCCACGATCTGCTCGCGGCCGGAGACGAATTTGCAACCGGCCGGAGCATGGCCCTTCAGCTCGGCTTCCACACGGTTCTTGCCACTCCATTGTTGCGGGAAGGAGAGGCGATCGGGGCCCTCATGATCCGCCATACGGAGGTGAAGCCCTTTACCGACAAGCAGATCGAACTCCTCAAGACGTTTGCCGATCAGGCTGTCATCGCTATTGAGAACGTGCGCCTTTTCGAGGAAATCCAGGCGCGCAACCGCGAGGTGACGGAGTCGCTGGAGCAGCAGACAGCAACGGCGGAGATCCTGCGGGTGATCGCTGGTTCACCGACCGATATCCAGCCGGTCCTGCAGGTCGTCGCCGAAAGCGCCGCACGCTTCTGCGACACCTACGATGCCGTTATCGTGCTTCCAGAGGGGGATGGGCTCGCCCTTAAGGCGCACTATGGTCCCATTCCGTTGGATATGGATCGAGCGATTTTGCCGATCACACGCGACTGGGTCACCGGCCGCGCCTTCATCGACCGCAAGACGGTGCATGTGCACGACCTCGCCTCGGCAGGCGAGGAATTTCCTCTCGGCCAATCTCTGGCCACGATCCAGGGCCATCGAACCACCGCCGCCACGCCGCTAATGAGCAGCGGACAGGCGATCGGAGCGTTGGTTATCCGGCGAACCGAACTCCGGCCCTTCAGCGATAAGCAGATCGAGCTGGTCCAGACGTTTGCCGACCAGGCGGCTATCGCGATCGAGAATGTCCGCCTGTTCGAGGAAGTGCACGCTCGCAATCGCGCGCTGACAGAGTCGCTGGAGCAGCAGACCGCGGCCAACGACGTCCTCAGCGTGATTTCGAGCTCGCCGACTGACTTGCAGCCGGTTTTCGACATGATCGCCGAGAGGTCGGCGCGCCTGTGCGGCGCCCGCTTTTCAAACGTTTACAGGTTCGATGGTGAGCTTATTCACTTTGTAGCTCATCACGGTTTCTCGGACGCCGGCTTTCGTGCCTTGGACAGCGCCTATCCAATACCGCCTGGCCGCACGGGGGTCACATCACGGGCGATAATGAATTGCAAGGTCGAGCAGATCGCCGATGTGCTCGAGGATCCCGATTACGGCTTGACCGATTTGACCAATTCCATTGGTGTTCGCTCTGTCACGGCAGTTCCGATGCTGAAGAACAATCGTGCAATCGGCGCAATCTCCGTCGCAGCATCCGAGCCGGGTCTCTTTCCTGCCCGCCAGATCGCGCTCCTGCAGACATTTGCCGATCAGGCTGTGATTGCCATCGAGAATGTCCGGCTTTTCGAGGAGGTGCAGGCGCGTACGCGCGATCTCGGCGAGGCGCTGGAACAGCAGACCGCGACCTCCGATGTACTCAAAGCAATCAGCCGGTCGGCCTTCGACCTTCAACCGGTCCTGCAGACGCTGGTCGACTCCGCGGTGCGTCTGGGCGGCGCGGACATGGGCGCAATCACGTTGCGCGAGGGCGATACCTTGCGGTTCAAGGCGGGCACTGGCCCTCCGGAGCTTCTCGCCTACGAACGGGCCCACCCGCATCCACTGGGACGAGGGACATTCCAAGGCCGCGCCGCGTTGCAGGGGTCGACGATCCATGTGCCGGATGTCTTCGAGGACGCGGAATACGAAAGGCCGGAAGCGGCAATCGTGGGCAATTTCCGGGCTATACTCTCTGTTCCTCTCAAACGGGGCCACGAGACGATCGGAGTATTCGGGATGGCGCGCCGGACCGCCGGGCCATTTGCGCAGCGTCAAATCGAGCTGGTCGAGACCTTCGCCGATCAGGCTGTGATCGCCATCGAGAACGCGCGGCTGTTCGAAGAGGTGGAGGCGCGGACGCGCGATCTCGGCGAGGCGCTGCAGCAGCAGACGGCGACGGCGGACGTGCTCAAGGTGATCAGCCGATCAGCTTTTGATCTGCAGACGGTACTCGACACGCTGACGGAATCGGCCGCGCAGCTTTGCGAGGCGGATATGGCCGGAATCACGCGCCAGCAGGGGGAAGGCTTCTACTACGCCACCAACTACAATCTCTCTAACGATTGGCTGGAGTACGTCAAGGACAAGCGCCTGGGGCCCGGACGCGGCACCGTGGTCGGGCGGGCATTGCTCGACCGTAAGCTTGTGCACGTGGTCGATGTGCTCGCCGATCCGGAATACACGTTCCTGGAGTCGACGAGCCAGGTTTGGTTTCGGACAGTGCTGGGCGTGCCGCTGATGCGCGAGGGAAATCCGATGGGCGTGCTCGTGCTGGCCCGTGCGAAAGTCCAACCTTTCACCGAGAAACAGATCGATCTGATCCAGACTTTTGCCGACCAGGCGGTCATAGCCATCGAAAATGCCCGGCTGTTCGAAGAAGTCCAGGCGAGGACGCGCGATCTGGAGGAATCCCTGGCGTTCCAAAAGGCAACTGGTGAGGTGCTGGAGGTCATCGGCAGATCCGCCTCCAAGTTGCAGCCGGTGCTCGACACGATCATCGATATCGCGGCGGATCTGTGCCAGGCGGACATGTCTGTGGTGCGGCTGCTCAAGGACGGAGCCATGCAGCATGTCGCGTCGGGTACACGCAACGATCCGGTCGTGAACGATCACTCGATAAGCCATCCAATCCTGCGCATCGACCGCTCTTCCGTTGCCGGGCGGGTCGCTCTGGAAGGCCGCACAGTTCACATCCCCGACGTGGCAGCGGATACCGAGTACACTTATCTCGGCGCGCTCAGCGGTTCACACGTCGGGGCGGCGCTGGGTGTTCCGCTGCTCCACGAAGCCAAGGTCGTCGGCACGATCATTCTCATGCGCAAGGTTACGGGCCCCTTTAGTGCTCGCCAGATCGCACTTGTCGAGACCTTTGCCGATCAGGCGGTGATCGCCATCGAGAATGTCCGGCTTTTCGAGGAGGTGCAAGCGCGCAACCGCGAAATCTCGGAGGCGTTGGAACAGCAGACCGCGACAGGTGCGATCCTCCGGGTCATCGCCGCCTCGCCGACCGACATCCAGCCAGTCCTGCAGGTGGTGGCCGAAAGTGCGGCGCGGTTCTGCGACACGCACGATGCCGTCATCTTCCTGGCAGAGGAGGGCGACCTTGTCGTCAAGGCGCACTACGGTCCCGTGCCGTTGGACTTTGCCTCATTGCCGATCGGCGACGGTACGCTCGCCGGCCGCGCCTATGCCGAGCGTAAGGCACAGTATGTCGACGACCTCCTCGCCTGCGGCGAGGAATTTCCCCAAAGCAAAGCGATGGCACTCAGGTATGGCCACCGTTCCATGGCCGCAACGCCGCTGATGCGCGACGAAGAGGCGATTGGGGTGATCGTGATCCGACGCTTCGAGGTAAGGGCCTTCAGCGAAAAGCAGATCGAGCTCCTCCGGAGCTTCGCAGATCAGGCCGTTATCGCCATCCAGAATGTCCGCTTGTTCGACGAAGTCCGCGCCAAGACACGCGACCTGGAGGGATCGCTCGAGGACCTGCGGACCGCGCAGGACCGGCTGATCCAGACGGAGAAGCTGGCCTCACTCGGCCAACTCACCGCCGGTATAGCACACGAGATCAAGAACCCGCTGAATTTCGTGAACAATTTCGCGACTTTGTCGGGAGATCTTCTCAAAGAGATCAGCGAAGCCCTGGACCGCGCAGCCCAGGACAGTTCAACACGCGGCGAAATCGACGAGCTCGTGCAGATGCTGAACAGCAACCTCGGCAAGATCGTGCAGCACGGCAAGCGCGCCGATTCCATCGTCAAGAACATGCTATTGCATTCTCGCTCAGGATCGGGCGAGCATCGGCCGACCAGCATCAACGCGCTCGTCGAAGAGAGCCTGAATCTGGCCTATCACGGTGCACGCGCAGAGACGAAGGACTTCACTATCACGCTGGAGAGGTCCCTTGATCCGGATGCGGGCGAGGTTGATCTCTTCCCGCAGGAAATTACGCGCGTATTACTAAATCTGATTTCGAACGGTTTTTACGCTACCAGGAGGCGTGGAGCAGAGGCCAACGGTGCCTATGAGCCGGTGCTGACGGCTTCGACGGCAAACCTCGGCGACCGGGTCGAGATCAGGATTCGCGACAACGGCACAGGCATTCTGGCCGAGCTGAAAGAAAAGATGTTCAATCCGTTCTTCACGACCAAACCGGCCGGCGAGGGAACCGGCCTCGGCCTGTCGATCAGCCACGACATCGTCGTGAAACAACATGCCGGCACGATCACCGTGGACACAAATCCCGGCGAGTTCACCGAGTTCAGGATCGTGCTGCCGCGCGGCGCAGCGTCCCTCGCCAAAACGGGAGACCTCCCGTGAGCCTGCTCATCCTGGTGGTCGACGACGAACCCGACATAGAGACGCTGTTTTGCCAGCAGTTCCGGCGCGATCTTCGTGCCGGTCGTTTCGTGATGGAATTCGCGTTGTCCGCGCCCGATGCGCTGCGCGCGATCGAACGCGCCAGGGACGTGACGCTCATCCTGATCCTCTCTGACATAAACATGCCCGGCATGAGCGGACTGGAGCTGCTCCCGAAAGCCAAATCCGTACGACCCGACGTGCCCATCATCATGATCACGGCCTATGGCGATCCGGAGACCAAGCTGCAGGCTTTGGAGGGCGGCGCCGAGGCAGTGCTGATCAAACCCATCGACTTCACTGCGCTCCGCGGCGAGATCGAGGCGCGGCTTGGGATGGCCACATGACCGCGCGTATCCTCGTTGTGGACGACGAGCCTGACCTGGAAGCGCTCGTCACGCAAAAGTTTCGCCGCCAGATCCGCGATGGCTCCGTGAACTTCATGTTCGCGCATGACGGGCTGGAGGCTCTCGCGCTCATCGAAGCGAACCCGGACATAGACATGGTGGTGAGCGACATCAACATGCCGCGGATGGACGGCCTGTCGTTGCTACAAAAGCTGCAGGACGCCGAGCAGCAGCTTTCGACCATCATCGTCTCCGCCTATGGCGACATGACCAACATCCGCACGGCGATGAACCGTGGCGCGTTCGATTTCCTTGTCAAGCCGATCGACTTTGCCGATCTCGAGCTGACAATCGCGAAGACGCTTCGACACATCGAGGTCCTGCGGGACGCGCGGCGCCGCCAGGCAACAGCAGAGCGGGCGCATGCTTCGCTGTCCCGATACTTTTCACCTAACCTGGCGGAGCGCCTCGCGAGCGATACGGACGGGATCAGCCTCGCCGGGCAGCGTCGCGAGGTTGCCGCTCTTTTCACAGACATCACCGGCTTCACCACGCTCGTCGAAACGATCGAGCCGAGCGTGCTCAGCGAGCTGCTCAACGGCTATCTCGCCGGCATGACGTTCATCGCTTTCACCTACGAGGGCACCGTCGCCAAGATCGTCGGCGACGCACTGCATGTACTGTTCGGTGCGCCGGGCGAACAGCCCGATCATGCCCGGCGCGCCGTCGCCTGCGCGCTCGACATGGACGCCTTCTCGCAGTCGTTTTGCGACGAGTGGCGCGAAAATGGCATCGCTTTGGGTGTCACCCGCATCGGCATCAACGCCGGGCCGGCGATCGTCGGTAATTTCGGCGGTGGGCGCTTCTTCGACTATACGGCTTACGGCGACACCATCAACATCGCGGCGCGGCTTGAGGCGGCAAACAAGCAACTGGGCACGCACATCTGTGTGAGCGAAAACGTCGCGAGGCAGGCGGCGGATTTTCGCGGACGGCCGGTCGGCGACCTCGTTCTCAGGGGCCGGAGCGAACCTCTGCGCGCCTTCGAGCCGCTGCGGCCTGACCAATGCGACGACCCTTCAACGAAGGACTACCTCGCAGCCTTTGCCAAGCTGGAAGCCGGCGATCCCAGTGCGGTCGCCGCGTTTGCGGCCGGGGTCAGCCGGCGGCCGGATGACCAGCTAGCGAGCTTCCACCTCAAGCGATTGCTGAATGGGGCGGCAGGGACACGAATTGACATGGACTGATCTGGACCAAAGTTCAAAAGTCAGCTTCGTTTGCTGGCTACGGCACAGCCCACGCGAAGCGACAGTCGATCGCTCCCAATCCAAAGTCTTCAAATCGGTTCACTTCGAGACATTCGCAGGCAGGGTCTGCCATGACCGCGTCGGGTCAGAAACGGCCGGTTGGAGAACCGAAACCAACGTCCACTTTGCGCCAAGTTGCCGAGCTTGGCGCGCTGCAGTCCGATTATCCGCTTTAGGTATAGCTCATAAATCCGGAAAGTAGGATAGTTGCAGACTGAGGCGAGGTGAGACGACAGTACATAATCGGGAACACAAGCCCAGGCGTGAGGAGCTGATGTACGCTCAGGGTTCAGGCGATCCGAAGCTTAGCGTACGCGGCGCGACCAAGATTTATGCGACCGGTTCCGGAGATTTGCTGGCCATCGATCGTTGCAGTCTGGATGTTGCGCAGGGCGAGGTCGTCTCGATTGTCGGCCCCTCTGGCTGCGGCAAGACTACGCTGCTGTGGGCGATGTCAGGCCTCCACGCACTGACAGCTGGCGCCGTGCTGCTTGACGGTAATCCTGTGAAGGGGCCGAACCCGGAGATCGGCATGGTTTTCCAGGAGGCGACGCTGCTTCCCTGGCGGGATCTTGACGCAAACATCCGCTTTCCCTTCGAAATAAAAGGCACGAGTCCAGACCGGGTATGGATTGACGAACTCCTGCACAAGGTTGGGCTGGAAGGTTTCGGCAGGCGCTTCCCGCGCGAACTCTCCGGCGGCATGCAGCAGCGTGCAGCGCTGGTCCGGGCGCTGTCGTTCAAACCGTCCGTGCTGTTGATGGACGAGCCGTTTGGTGCACTCGACAGCTTTACCCGCGAGGAGATGAACCGGCTTGTCGAGCAGATCTGGCTCGATACTCACACGACCATCGTGCTCATCACGCATTCGATCGAGGAAGCGATCTTCCTGTCCGACAGGGTGATCGTGATGAGCGCGCGTCCGGGCCGGGTCGCTAACGAATACAGGGTGCCGTTCCCACGGCCACGCTCGCTCGAGATCATGTCTACCAAAGCGGTATTCGACCTTATGAACGCGATCAAGCTGGAGATCGTCGGCGAGCAGAAGAGCCGCTTTGGGACCTCGGCTAGTCCGATCCCAATCGCTGCCCAGTGAGGACGAGTTGAGCAACTCCGACGCCATTCCCGAATTCAGGGCAAAATCAGGTGACGGCCAGGAAGTCGGCATCACCAACCTTACCGCGTTCTCTTCGGGCCCAGGCATCAAGTCGATGGCTGAGGTTCTGGCTATTGTCATCCTCGCGATCGTTGTCATCGGCAGCGCGGAGGTTCTGCTCAATGTCTTCGATGTCCCGGCATATGTGATGCCGAAGCCGAGCGAGATCGCCTGGGCGCTGGTCACCGATTTCCATCTGATCCTGCCGCATCTCGGCTACACGCTCGTCGAGCTGATCTCGGGGTTTGTCATCGGAGCGAGCATTGGGCTCGTCATGGCGGCGGTGATTACCCAATTTCCCTTCGTTGAGAAGGTCGTGACGCCATACATTCTGCTGCTTGTCACCACACCGATGTTGGCCCTGGTGCCACTGCTGATCCTCCGTTTCGGCTTCGGCTATACGCCGCGCATCATCGCGGTGGCGCTTGCCGCCGGACCGATGGTGATGATCAATGCCGCCACCGGTTTCCGCCGGGTCGACCACGCCAAGATCGCGCTGGCCCGCTCCTATGGCGCCTCGACGGTCCAGATCTTCTGGAAGATCCGTGCGCCCATGGCGCTGCCGATGATCCTTGTCGGGCTGATGATCGGCTCGATCTTCGGCCTGCTCACCGCTGTTGGCGCCGAGATGGTTGGCGGCGGCTTCGGTCTCGGCAACAGGCTGACCTCCTATTCCTCGATGATCCAGATGCCGCAATTCTTCGCGGTCGTCTTGATCCTCTCAATCCTGGGCATCCTGATCTACGTGCTCTTCTTCCTCATCGGGAAGAAGTGGGCGAGCTGGGAGGCCTGACAAACGCCGCCAGCCAGGAGGAAGAGCCGGCGGCAGAAAGATAAACATCGACCAGGGGAGAATCCATGAACAAGCTTTTCCTGCAGGGCGGCATCAGCCGCCGTACGTTCCTTCAGGTGTCCGCCGCCGGTGTCGTCACTGCAACGTCACTCGGTTCCGCAGGCCGCGCCTTTGCGGCGGGCTACGAGAAATTCACCTGGATCTCGCCGCGCGGTACGCTCGAAGTGCTCGACGATTATCCGTATTGGTCCGCCAAGAAGATGGGGTATTTCGGCGACCTCAATACCGACTTGCAGCCTGGTCCCTCGGACGGTACCGCAACGGTGAAGTTCGTCGACCTTGGCCAGGCCGATATGGGCTTCCCGTCTCCCGGTGTGTTCTCCTTCGCGCTGCAGAACGGCATGAAGCTCAAGAGCGTGTTCCATATGTGCGCGCGCGACACTTTCAGCCTCGCCTTCCGTAAAGGCGAAGGCTCCAACGACCTGAAAAAGCTTCAGGGCAAAACAATCCTTCTCGGCTCGGCGGCCTGGCAGTCGATTGTCGACCCGATGCTTGCGGTGCAGGGTGTCGATGTAAAGCAGGTTAAGTATGTGGAAGCTGGTTGGCCGACCTGGGCGACTGCCCTGCAGTCTGGTCAGGGCGACGCAGCGCTGAGCTGGGAAGGCCTGCGCGCCGAATGGATCGCCAAGGGGCTGGACTTCGAATATTGGCTCGGTGTCCAGCGCTCGCCCCTGCCGGCGAACTCATTTGTGATCCGGGCGGCCGACCTCGAAGATCCCGACAAGAAAGCGTTTTTGGAGAAGTACCTGCAGGGCTGGGCCATGGGCCTTGAATTTGGCTATCAAAATCCGCGAGCTGCCGTCGAGGCTGTGTTCGAGCAATTCCCGACCCTTGCCTCGAATCTCGGACCTCAGCTCGGCACCACGTCAATCCTTCAGCAGATCAACGTTTTCCGTGGCGACATGGATAAGCGTCAGGGCTGGGGCTGGCACGACATGTCGAGCTGGCAAGCTTTCTTCGACAGCATCCTGGAGCTCGGCCAGATCACTAACGCTGTGAAGGCAGAGGACGTCTGCACCAACGACCTGATCGCCGGGGCGAACAATTTCGATAAAGCCAAGGTGAAGGCGGATGCAGACGGCTACAAGCTGACGGAAGCGTTCGCTGCCATCAACGCCGATGACATCAAGGCTCATATGTTCGATCAGGCCATTAAGGGCTGACCGAAACCGAGAGAGAGGCGGGCCGTCGTGCCCGCCTCCGAAAGAAAGCGAAGCAGAGGAGGGAGGGCGCGATGCCTGACAAAGTCAAAGTGCTTGTGGTCGGCCTTGGCAATATGGGCGCGTCCCATGCGAGTGCATACCACCGCAATCCGGGCTTTGAGATCGTCGGACTTATGAGCCGTTCGATCAAATCGAAGAAAATACCGGACGAGCTCAAAGAGTACCCGCTATTCGAGGACTACGATGAGGCGTTGCGGCTGACGAAGCCCGATGCTGTGTCCATCAATTCCTGGCCGAACACGCATGCCGAGTATGCGATAAAGGCATTCAATGCCGGTGCGCATGTGTTTATGGAGAAACCGCTCGCGACCAACATCGCGGACGCCGAAGCGGTGGTAAAGGCCGCGCGCGAGAAGAATAAGAAACTGGTGCTGGGTTACATCCTGCGCGTCCATCCGAGCTGGATGAAGTTCATCGAATTGGGCAAGACGCTCGGGAAGCCGCTGGTGATGCGTCTTAACCTCAACCAGCAGAGCAACGGAACAGCCTGGAGCTGGCACAAGAACCTGATCGACAGCCTGATTCCGATTGTCGACTGCGGCGTGCACTATGTCGACGTGATGTGCCAGCTCACCGAAGCCAAACCCGTACGGGTGCATGGCATTGGCGCCAAGCTGTGGGCTGATGCGGCCAAGCAAAA
>JBEVEP010000365.1:0-4981 GCA_040512755.1 Mesorhizobium sp. | reverse complement strand
AAAATCCTCTACAACGATGCCGTCGCAATGACCGGTGGCCAGCCGCACGAAGGAAACCTGACGGTTGACACGATTGCCCGTCAGGTGCGCGCCGAAGGGGTCGAGCGTATCGCGGTCGTCACCGACGAGCCCGGAAAGTATGGCGAGCACTATTCCTTCCCGCCGCGGACGACATTTCACCACCGCGACGATCTCGATCTCGTGCAGCGCGAACTACGCGAGGTGAAGGGCGTGTCGGTCCTTCTCTATGACCAGACCTGTGCTGCCGAAAAACGGCGACGCCGCAAGCGCGGCACGTTTCCCGATCCGGACAAGCGTGTGATTATCAACGAACTCGTCTGCGAAGGCTGCGGAGATTGTGGCGTGCAATCGAATTGCGTGTCGATACAGCCGCTGGAGACCGAATTCGGCCGCAAACGCACGATCGATCAGTCAAGTTGCAACAAGGACTTTTCCTGTCTTAACGGCTTCTGTCCGTCGTTCGTCACGGTGCATGGAGCGAAGCTCCGGAAATCGGAAGGGGCCGCTGCGGTCTCTGACCCGCTGGAGGGGGTTCCCGAACCGAATCTCTTTCCGCTCGATCAGGGTTGGGGGTCGATCATCGACGGCGTCGGCGGCACTGGCGTGGTGACGATCGGGGCCATTCTCGGAATGGCAGCGCATATCGAAGGCAAGGGCTGCGGCATGATCGATATGGCCGGCCTTGCACAGAAGGGCGGCGCGGTTTTCAGCCATGTTCGTATTGCGAATACGCCGGAGGAAATTCATGCGATCCGCGTGTCTGCCGGAAAGGCTGATTTGATCCTTGGATGCGACCTCGTTGTCTCCGGCGCCAAGAAGGTGCTCGCTGCCGTGCGCGAGGGGCACACGATCTTTGTGGCCAATACGGCTGAGATCATGCCGGGAGACTTCGCGCGTTCGTCCGACTTTTCGTTGCCCATTGAACGGCTGAAAAAGGCGATCAGGAGCGCTGCGGGCGAGGAGAAAGCATATTTCGTCGACGCCACACATACGGCGACAGCCCTGTTCGGCAACTCTCTCGGGGCGAACATGTTCATGCTTGGCTTTGCCTTCCAGCATGGAGGCTTGCCGCTATCGTCAGAGGCGATCGAGAAGGCGATCGAGCTAAACGGCCAGGCTGTTGCAATGAACGTCGCGGCGTTCCGATGGGGACGCCGGGCTGCCTATCAGCCTGAATTCGTCCGCACCCTGGCCGAGCGGTCGGGTAAGCCCACGGGCACCGCCCTCTCCGGAACGCTTGATGACCTCATTGTACGGCGTGAGGCGTTTCTGACCGACTATCAGAGTGCGGCGTATGCAAAGCGCTACTCCGACCGCGTCGCAGCGATCCGTGCCGCTGAAACCAAGGCCGTGCCCGGCTCCACCGCTGTCACGGAGGCGGTCGCCCGTAATCTCTTCAAACTGATGGCGATCAAGGACGAGTATGAGGTTGCGAGGCTGTTCACCGACGGTTCCTTCCAGCGGCAGCTTGAAACGCAGTTTCAGGACTATAGCCGGCTCGAATTCCATCTGGCTCCGCCGATCCTTGGCCGGCATGGCGCTGATGGGAAGCCGCGCAAATCGAGCTTTGGTCCATGGATGATGAAGGTATTCCGCGTCCTTGCCAGACTGAAGACGCTGCGCGGCACTGCACTCGATGTCTTTGGTTATCTTCCGGAGCGCAAGATGGAGCGGGCGCTCCTCGCCGTATATGAGGGTGACCTCGATCTCATTATTCGCTCGCTCGCGCCTGGCAAGATCGAGGCTGCGGCGGCGCTCGCCTCCGTACCGGCCTTGGTGCGTGGCTTTGGCCACGTGAAGCAAGCGAATGCGCTGAAGGCGGCCGGCGAGCGCGAGCGGCTTCTTGAGCGACTGAAGGGCCCGGAAACCATCCCGGCGCTCGAGGCCGCCGAGTAACGATGACAGCAGCGTGCGTAATCATACGTAAATCATTATCTGTGGAAGGCCATTCGCCGGGGCCTGCAAGAGCTTCGGTCAAATCTTTCTTAAGCCGCCTGTGGCATTGCTTGGCTCGGAAGGCGGGGTTCGGGGCTTGGCCACAAGAAAAAACAAAGAGCTGCCAGTCGACATCTACATCCCATTTGTAGAAACGCTTTTCCGTGACGGTTTGACACTCACGATCGGGCTCTTTGCCCAGACACTTCTGGTCATACTGGTTTACTGGAAAACAGCCGACACGCTCTATCTGGCCGTAGCTGGCGGGATGGTCGTCGTCGGCCTGCTGCGGATGCGCAACATCCGGAAATACAAGAATGCGCCGCCGCCGAAGGACCGGGCCGAAGCATACAGGCGGGAGAAAGACTACATCCTCTTCGGGTCGATGCATGGTTTCATGCTTGGCCTGTTCTGTTTCGTCGGAATTTACCTCGCGCATGACAGTTTCGCCGAGATTGCTTCGGTCGCCGTAACGCTCGCCTCGGCCACGTCGATTGCCGGCCGCAATTACGGATCGCCACGGATGGTCATGATCTTCATCATGACCATGACCTGGCCGATCTCGCTCGGTTTTCTGTTGCGCGGCGATCCGTATCACGTGGTCCTTGGGTTGCTTTCGGCGCCTTTCCTTTTTGCGATCAAGCGGTTCGCCGACCTCGTGCGCGAAGTGCTTTTCGCCGCGCTTTCCGAACAGAAGAAAGCCAACCGTCTCGCGGAAAGGTTCAACCGCGCGCTCAATACCATGTCTCATGGCCTGGTCATGCTCGGTCCGGACGGCCGTGTCGTCGTGGCCAACGCCGAGGCAGCGCACCTGCTGTCGCTCGCTTCGCCCGGCGCGCTGCTCGGCCGCTCAATCCACGGCATGCTGATGCGCGGCGTGGCCGGTGGGATGCTGACGCTGAAGGACTGCCGCTATGTTGAAGCCCAACTGACCCGCGCCCTGCGGGAAGGCTGTACCAGGAAGGTGCTGGTCGGCTTTTCCAACGGCCAGCATTACGAATTCTCGGCACGGGAAGGCAATCAGGACCTCGGGGTGATCACGTTTGAGGATGTTACCCAGCGGGTCCACGCGGAAGAGAAAATCCGCATGATGGCGCGCTATGACAACCTGACCGGGCTTGCCAACCGCGCCTATTTTCACGAGATCGTCACGGAGTCGATGGCATCCGGCGATCGTAGCAGACTCTGCGGCCTGGCGGTCTTTGACCTGGATGACTTCAAGAGCGTCAACGACACGCTCGGACATCCCGTCGGTGATGGCCTGATTTGTGCTGTCGCCGAAAGGCTGACGCTTTTCGCCGGCGACGGAGCCAAGGTGAGCCGCTTTGGCGGCGACGAGTTCATGGTTTTTTTCGATCGGCTGGACGACGAAGATCACCTGTCGCGGCGACTTGACGGGCTGTTCGCCAATCTGCTCGGCGAAACGGAGGTGGCCGGCCAGGTGCTGCGCATCCAGATGAGCGCCGGCGCCGTGCTGTCGCCGGTCGGGGAGACCCATGTCGATGCGATGATCGTGAAAGCTGACCTCGCCCTCTACAAGGCGAAGGAACTCGGCAAGAACGATTGGCGACTGTTCGAAGCCGCGATGGACGCGGCGTTCAGGAATCGGCAGATGATGAAGGCCGATCTGCGCCATGCCGTCGAAACCAGGAACCTGCGGGTCGTCTATCAACCCATTGTCGCTATGGATTCCATGCGCATTGCAAGCTGCGAAGCGCTTTGTCGCTGGGACCATCCCGATCTCGGCCCAATCTCGCCGACGGTCTTCATTCCGCTGGCGGAGGAGATGGGAGTCATCTCCGACATCAGTTCGTTCATGCTTGAATCGGCCTGTTTCGAGTGCGCGAAATGGCCGGAACACACCAGCGTCTCGATCAACCTGTCCGCCAAGGATTTCCGCAATCTCGAAATTGTCGGCAAAGTGCGCAGCGCGCTCGCAGCGTCCGGCCTTGCCTCCGGCCGGCTGGAGATCGAGGTAACGGAGACCGCGCTGCTCGATGACAAGTCGTTGACGCGGGAATCGATCGAGGCGTTGAAGAAGCTCGGCGTGCAGATTGCTCTGGATGATTTCGGTACCGGCTATTCGAGCCTCAGCTATCTCCACAAGCTTCCGCTCGACAAGATCAAGATCGACCGCAGCTTCCTGAATGACGTCACCCAGAACAGGCGTTCGCTAGAGTTGCTGAAAGGCATTGTGGACCTTTCCAGGCCGCTCGGACTTACCGTTACTATCGAAGGTGTCGAGACGTTCGAGCAGCTGAGGGTACTCGCCCTCGAAGTTAAACCTGATCTCGTCCAAGGCTTCCTTTTCGGATCCGCCCTTACCGCATCGGGAATCGACACGATGTCGAATACGGTCTGGCCCTTTGCCCACGACATGACACCCGCAATGCGCGCGTAATGCTGCCCAATGCAGTGCCCACGTCTGGGTCGTCTCTTTTGCGGTAACCGAATATTAACCTTAACAACAGGTAAACAAGTAAGTTCTAATTCTCAACTTTACTTCAATCCGGCTTCCGATACGTTGAGCGCAGGGCGGACTACGGGGGCATGGGGATGGTTGCGCAGCTGACGGCGCTACGCCGCAAGGCGGTCGCGGGTGCAAGTGCGGGCGGATCGGCAGGCAGCAGCGTATCGGCGTTTGCCCGAAATGTTTCGGCGCTCCTCGAGCGGACCGAATATCGCCGCTGCGACAAGGGCGAAGATCTCGAAGACATTTACCGCCTTCGGTACAAATCATACCGGATGAGCGACATGGTGCCGGAAAACTCCCGGCGCATCATCCATGACGCATTGGATGAGACACCCAACTGTTACAAGTTCGGAGTCTATGTTGATGGCATCCTGATCAGCACTCTGCGCATTCACCATGTCTGCAGTGACACTCGGCAGTCGCCATCGACAACGGTCTATGGCGACATCATCCATCCGCGAGTTGCCGAGGGTGCGACTTTCATCGACCCGAGCCGTTTTGCGGCAGACCCGGAATGGTCGCGGCTTTATCCACAAATTCCGTACCTTACCC
>JBEVEP010000340.1:0-2510 GCA_040512755.1 Mesorhizobium sp. | reverse complement strand
GGGCGAGAAGGAAGGGCAGGCCGCAGAAACGCTGCGCCGGCTTGGGGCGACGGAGTAGTCACCAGAAACGCTTTGTCCCTCGACCCCGGCGAGGCCCAATTCCCGTTCCAACTGAGCCGTGGAACCCGGGGCTTTCCCTCCCACTTGGGACCAGCTCCGCACCTTCGGCGCGGCAGCTTTCGAGAACGAGCTAGCCGCGTTGATGCACGGCAAAGAGCTTTTGGCGGCCTGAAGCGGCGATCTGGTGGCCGTTGCGGTGCTTTTCGACAAGCCTCGTCAAGCGCCCGGGGTAATCGGTCGTGATGGAAGGCGGGGTTTGCAGGTTGCGGTCGGCGGGTTCGTTTCGGGGGCATCTGCGCCCCATCGCTTATGTCGCGAGCCGCGGGATGCGACTGAGGACGATGCGTAGGATGCCGTGGTCGAGGCAGGATGTCGGCAGGTGCAGGCGAATCTGGGTTTTCATCTCGACCACCCGCGCGGCGATCTTGATGAGGCGCAATCGCAGGGTGTCGAATTGCGCGACGGCAAAACTCGAGCGCTTCGGCATCGCGGCGCGCAGGCCCCACATCAGCCAGTAGGCGCCGGCATGCAGGAACAGCCGGAACTGGTTGGCCGTCGCGCTTGTGCAGGACGTGCGGTCGGCGGCGAGATGCGTCTTCCAGGACTTGATGTGGTTCTCGGCCGTGCCGCGCCGGCAGTAGACATCCTCGTAGAGCGCCTTGGCCTTTCCGCTGGCGAGGTTGGTGACGACGAAGCGGCTATCGGCGCCTTGGGCGCCGACCTCGACCCGGGCGATGATGCGCTCGACCCGGCTCCAACTGGCGGCCCCGTCAACGAACTCCTTGAACCTGCGGACCTTGCCCGCTTTCGCCGACGCTTCGAAGCGAGCCGTCGTGCTGGTCTCCAGGTCCGCGACATGCTTGCGCAGGGTCGTGGTGGGTGCCAGGCCGAGGATGAAGTCGACGTCGTTGGCGCGGCACCAGTCAATGACCAGCGGACTGCAGTAATGTCCGTCGGCTCGGATCAGGATGCGGGTGTTCGGCCAGTTGCTCCGGATCGCGCGCACGAGGCGGCGCAGGTGAGCGCGGATCTCAGCCCCACTCGGCCGCTTGGCCGGTCGCAACACCGCGCTGATGAACCGTCCCGCGCCATCGAACACCACGATCGGCTGGAAGCCGTATTCGTCGTAATGGGCATTGAACAGGCGCAATTGCTGGCCACCATGCACGGCGTCAAAGGTGTCGTCGATGTCGAGCACGATCCGCTTCGGAACCTGCCGGAACGAGGCGCAATAGAGGTCGACCATCGCCCGGCCCATCGCGACCAGCTCCCGCACGCCGGGCAGATTCTCCAGCCGGCAGATCGTCGATTGAGACGCCAGGTCCCGACCCGAAGGCAGCGCATCCTGGGCCATCTTGAAGACCGGATCGGAGCGCAGCCGGTTGGCGTCGTTGCCATCCTCGTAGCCAGCGGCGATCATCTTCATGCGAAAGCCGATCATATCTGCCAGGCTGTGGACGACCTGGTCCGCGCAGCGCGGATCGTCGATGCACCACGCCAGACGCTCGGCGACACGCAGCCGCTTTTCCACCTCGGCCAGAGCCAGAACGCCACCGTTCGAGGACAGCATCCCCCCGTCGAAACGGGCCACGACGGACTTGCTGCGAACCGATGACAAACCGGTCAGCGGCAGCGTAGGATCATTCATGGCGGGTGTGGTCTCCGGGACATGGCGCGGATCGGCCCAAGCAACCAAATCCTACGTCATTTCAACCGTTTGCTCCACATCCGCCAACCTGCCATGAATTTTCCGGGCTAGATCGATCCTGCAAAACTTGAGAAAGAGGGAGAACCACCAATGAGCACCGCGACAATAACTGACCGATCGGTTGAAACGAGCGGCGAGAGCAATCGGTTAACTGAAACCTTAGAAGGGAGGTTGAGTCATCCGGCAACGTCGCCAGACTTCGATCTGAAGAAAGGCGTGAATGAAGTCCTCGCGGATGTCGGCATGACGAGCGACGATTGTGGCGGAGAACTCAGTTTCTACGGAAGCGATCCAATTCTCCAAAGCCCGCTGCGGTTTGGGACAATGGCTGCGATCGGTCTGGCTGCAAGGAGCGTAGCGGTGGCCGCTCTTTGGAGACAAGCCACCGGCGAAGGACAGAATATCTCAGTGGACGTACGCAAGGCGCTGCGGCGTTTCTGTGGATTTTTTGAAGGCAAATGGGAAACCGTCAATGGCCGAACGCCCTCCCCAGGTGGCTACGCGGTTAGCCCATTCCTAAAGACGGGGGATGCGTTCTTTCGCGAAACACGCGACGGACGATACGTGGTGGCGCTGAACATTTATCCTCAGCTCTTAGTGCGAACCCTCGATTTTCTCCGCTGCAGCCCGAGTACCGAATCCATTAACAACGCCATACTCAAATGGGACCCCGTGGAACTAGAGCAGGCTGCGGCGGTCGAAGGGCTCGTTCTAGCGATGGTGAGGACGAACGAGGAATTTC
>JBEVEP010000312.1:0-3420 GCA_040512755.1 Mesorhizobium sp. | reverse complement strand
AAGTTCGATATCGAGGAGCTAAGGCGTCAGGCCAAGGCATGGTCGGGACTGGTTGGCCTCGATCTCGCCAAGGAGGTGACCTCCGGGCAGAGCTCGACGTGGCGTGAGACCTCCTGGGCCTGGAACGAGGGCTACGGCACCCAGAAAGAGCCTTCGATGCATGTCGTCGCCGTCGACTATGGCGTGAAGCGCAACATCCTGCGGCTCCTTGCCGGGCTCGGCGCGGAAGTCACCATCGTTCCGGCCACGACCGGGGCCGAGGATATCCTGGCGATGAAGCCTGACGGCGTGTTCCTGTCGAACGGCCCGGGCGATCCGGCCGCCACCGGTGAATATGCCGTGCCTGTCATCAAGGATCTGCTGAAAGCCGAAGTGCCGATGTTCGGCATTTGCCTCGGCCACCAGATGCTGGCGCTCGCCGTCGGCGCGAGAACGGAAAAGATGCATCAGGGTCACCATGGCGCAAATCATCCGGTGAAGGATCACACGACCGGCAAGGTCGAGATCGTCTCCATGAATCACGGCTTCGCGGTCGACTCAAAGTCGCTTCCGGAGACCGTTGAAGAGACTCACGTTTCTCTCTTCGACGGCTCGAATTGCGGCATCGCGCTGAAGGGCAAGCCGGTCTTTTCCGTGCAGCACCATCCCGAGGCATCACCCGGCCCGCAGGATTCGCACTACCTCTTCCGCCGCTTCGTCAATCTGATCCGCACGCGGAAGGGCCAGCCGGCGCTCGGGGAATAGCGCTGAAAGTGGCCGATCCACTCTAACATCGGACAAGGGGATAGGCGGCCGCAACGCAGCCGCCAATCGCCCAACCGAAAAATTTGGCCGGCAACGCACGCGCAGGCGTATCTCCCCCCTGGCGGGGGAGAAAGGATTTTCATGATCTTAGCGAAGCTAAGTCATAGAAAATCCAAGCGACGGGATAGCGGCCAACTTCCCCTTTCACCCGGTCAAGTTTCGTCCTCGCCAGCCTCCGTTGAGGATAATCAGGGGTGGGGTGAACCGATCTGCAATTGCCCTGGCTCCCTCTAGTATCGGACTGAGAGTGCTCGCCAAACAAGCAATCTTGATGTTCTGGACATCAGAAGTGGGATGCTACATATTGAAATTGCAGTTCAGTATGCGAGCCGTTTTATGATGACAGCCGCACAGATGCGTGCCGCGCGCGCCATGCTCGGAATCGACCAGCGCCAGCTCGCCGAGATGGCCGGCGTGTCGGTTCCGACCATCCAGCGCATGGAAAGCAGCGAGGGCACCGTCCGCGGCGTTGTCGAATCCCTGACCAAGGTCGTCGAGGCGCTCGACCGGGCCGGCGTCGAGCTGATCGGCGACAATGCGGTCAGCGGAAGCGGAGGACGAGGTGTTCGCCTCAAGACGCCGTCCTGAATACATCACCCGGATTGAAGCCGCTGTTGCGATAGGAGCGCCGGCAACCGTGACCCGGCAAGACGGTCGGGCCTCGCAAGGTGGCGAACGGACATGGCAGCGCTGACCACCAAGCCCAGCTTCGTCGAACTCTATACACCGAAGCTGCTGACGGTTTTGAGAGAGGGCTACGGGCTCGCCGGCCTAAAGGCCGACGCCATATCGGGCCTGACGGTCGCCATCGTCGCCCTGCCGCTTTCGATGGCCATCGCCATCGCCTCCGGAGTTACTCCCGACCGCGGCCTCTACACGTCAGTTGTCGGCGGCTTTATCGTCTCCGCCCTGGGAGGAAGCCGGTTTCAGATCGGTGGACCTGCCGGGGCCTTCATCGTATTGGTCTCGGCAACGGTGGCGCAGCACGGCGTGGATGGCCTTTTGCTCGCGACCTTCCTTTCCGGGCTGTTGCTGGCGGCGGTCGGCTTGCTCAGATTGGGCACCTTCATCAAATACGTTCCCTACCCGGTGACGGTTGGTTTCACGGCGGGAATCGCGGTCATCATCTTCGCTAGCCAGATCAAGGATCTGTTCGGCCTCAGCCTGGACAAGGAGCCGGCCGCACTACTGTCCAAACTTCAGGCGATCGGCAGCGCCCTGCCGACGGCAAGTCCGTCGGCAATTCTGGTCTCCGTCGTCACCATTGGCATCATCGTTCTTGTTCGTCGCTACCGGCCGCATTGGCCTTCCTTCATTCTTGCTGTCGGCGCAGCGGCCATCAGCTGTGCGCTCCTGGACTTGCCGGTCGAAACGATCGGGACGCGGTTCGGCGGCATCCCGCAGGTTCTGCCGATGCCGCAACTGCCGGAGTTTTCCTATGCGAAAGTGATCGCAGTATTGCCCAACGCGGTATCCTTTGCCTTGCTTGGCTGCATCGAGAGCCTTCTGTCGGCGGTCGTCGCCGATTCGATGACCGGGCGGAGGCATCGCTCGAATTGCGAGCTGGTGGCTCAAGGACTGGCCAACGTTGTGTCACCGCTTTTCGGCGGCTTCTGCGTGACAGGCAATATCGCCCGCACAGCGACAAATGTGCGCTCGGGGGCACACGGCCCGGTATCCGGAATGCTTCATTCGGTCTTCCTGCTTGTATTCATTCTCAGCGCCGCTCCACTCGCGTCCTACATCCCCCTAGCGGCGCTTGCCGGCGTGCTTGCCGTCGTTGCCTGGAACATGGCCGAGAAGCATGAATTCGCCACGCTGATCCGTGCGTCATGGGGCGATGCAGCGGTGTTGCTCGTGACCTTCCTGCTGGTGATTTTCCGGGACCTGACCGAGGGGATCGTTGTCGGCTTCGCCCTCAGCTCGCTTCTGTTTCTGCATCGCATGGCCCAGGCCGTCGAGATTGAGAATGCCCGCCTGGTGGCGGAGGAAGACAAGGCCGACAGCGTCAACGGCGATCGCCGGAAGCCCTACGATGCAAGTCTGAGCACGGATCCGGACGTGGTGATGGTTCGCATTTCCGGGGCATTCTTCTTCGGCGCGGCAGGCGCGGTGGGAGCAGCACTTGACCGCATCGGCGAGCATCCGAAGGCCTACGTCATGGATCTGTCGGCCGTCTCCGTTCTCGATTCAACCGGCGCCGCAACAATCGAGGCATTCGTGCGAAAGGCCAACCATCGCGGCATCGCCGTCTATATCGCGGGTGCAACGCGGGCCGTCCGCCGCACCCTTCTGACCCACGGGATCAAGCCGGCAAGGGCGCGCTTCCGGCGGAACGTCGATGACGCAATTGCCCTTGCGCATGCAAAGGTCGCTGCCGCTACGGACGCTTCGCCGCCGCAGCGCGTGGACGGCTAAGTCCCCCCTCCCCTTGTGGCAGGGCTATCGCATCTGGGACGTTGGTGACTTGCGGCGAAGACTCCTCGCTGTCGTCATCCCCGACACTCTCCGTTCGCTTCGCTCACTAACGAGGTCGAGGATGACGGCAGCGGGGGAAATCCCATAGCTAATATACATCGCTAGAATATTTCCATATGCGATTGCCCATCCCATTTA
>JBEVEP010000289.1:0-13184 GCA_040512755.1 Mesorhizobium sp. | reverse complement strand
AACCGCAACCGGGCGAGTGGGTGCAGCTGCGTTCCGACCAGATCCTTTACACCTATCTGCATCTCGCGCCGGATCCGGAACAGACCAAGGGGCTGCTGGCCTCCGGCGTAACGGCGATCGCCTATGAGACCGTGACGGATGATCGAGGCGGTCTGCCACTGCTTGCACCGATGTCGGAAGTGGCGGGCCGGCTATCAATTCAGGCAGGCGCAACGGCGCTTCAGAAAGCTAATGGCGGTCGTGGCGTGCTGCTTGGCGGCGTTCCCGGTGTCCTTCCCGGCAAGGTCGCCGTCATCGGTGGAGGCGTCGTCGGCCTGCATTCCGCCAAGATGGCTGTCGGGCTCGGCGCCGATGTGACGATCATCGACCGGTCAATTCCGCGCCTGCGCCAGCTCGATGACATCTTCAACGGCCGCGTTCATACGCGGTACTCGACGGTCGAGGCGCTGGAAGAGGAATGCTTTTCCTCTGATATTGTCATTGGCGCCGTGCTGATCCCCGGCGGCGCCGCGCCCAAGCTCGTCAGCCGCGAGATGCTGTCGGGAATGAAGAAGGGCGCCGTACTTGTCGACGTAGCGATCGACCAGGGCGGCTGTTTCGAAACCTCGCATCCCACGACACATGCCGAGCCGACATTCGAGGTTGACGGCATCATCCACTACTGCGTCGCGAACATGCCAGGGGCCGTACCGGTGACTTCTGCGCAAGCGCTGAACAACGCGACCCTTCACTACGGCCTGCAGCTGGCGGACAGGGGTCTGAAGGCGCTGGTCGACGATCACCATCTTCGCAACGGTCTCAACGTCCACAAGGGCAGGATCACCAACCGGGCAGTCGCGGAGGCGCTCGGGTACGAAATGGCCGAACCGAAGGCGGTGCTCGCAGCCTGATTCTGACGCCAACTCTCGCTCTCCACCGGCCGCTTCCGGCGGGATCTTATTCTCAGCCGCGTTCAATGCGGCAAGCGTAGCAGTTGTTCCTGGCCGAGCGCATATGCAGGTACGCAATATCGGGCCGCAGCAGCAATTCCTGCGCCCGTTCATCGATCATCGGCGTAGGAACGACTGCGCCTGAGCCATAGACGATGCGGTCATCATGACCATAGCCGCGGACAATATGGTCTGCGCTTGAACGGTACATGTCCGGCAATGCCCTGAACTCAGGAGCGCGCTCGCATTCCTCCGCGTGAAGGAAAATCGGACCCGTTTCTGCATATGGCTGCAGTTGCGGAAACGGCCGATAGGCCAGGACCAGATATTCAGTACCTGCCCGAACATTCTGCAGACAGTGACGGCAAGGCACGCCGTCTCCGTCGGAAATCCGCCGTTCCGGGGCCATCCCATAGGCATCAGGACCACCGGCTTGTAAAGCGCGAACCTGGGCTGTCGGCAGCGCTACGTAACGTATCGCCATGTCTCTCTCCTCGCTGATGACGATGAGATACGCCGCGGCAGCGGAGCGAGCCACCCGATTCAGGCTTCCGTGGTTCCTATCTACAGCATGGGGTTCTCACGCATCCCGGCGTGACAGCGGCGGAGCGGTTCACCGATTGCGTTGAAGTCGCTCCGAGTGGTCTGCGTCACTCGATCAGCGCGTCCAGTCCGCGAACCAGTCCCTTGATGGCACCCACCCGGCGGATCGCAAGCAAGGTGCCGGCCACGTAGGGCGCGGCCGACGACCCGGCATCGTGGCGGATCGTCAGCCGCTCGTCGGGAAGGCCGAACAGCGCTTCGCATGAGAGAATATAGGATGGTAGCCTCAGAGCATGCACCTGCACGCCGGGCGCGTTCCCAACGGCTGCGCCGCGCGTGCCCGGAATGCCCGACACGTCCGATTGCGACTTCGCGGTCGAAGCTCCGCGGATTTCGGCCAGCGCCTCAGCCAATTCCCGGGCAGTGCCAGATGGCGCATCGGGCTTTCTGGCGCTTGCATAGTCGATCACTTCCACATCCGGCACATACTTCGCGGCGATCAGGGCAAAGCGCTTCATCAAAGTTGCAGTAATCGAGAAATTGCCGGCCGCAATGACGCCGACTCCGTTTGATCGCGCTGCGGCGTCAATTTCGGCATAGTCCCCTGCCCCCAGCCCGGATGTTCCGATCACCACATTGCGGCCGCTGGAAACGGCGGTCAGCGCATGTGCCTTCACAGCATCGGGTTTGGTGTAATCCACGACAACATCGGACAGCGACCGCAGTGCCTCATCGAGCGTTGCCGACACCAGCACGCCAAGTGGCGACGTACCAACCGCAGCGCCGGCATCCTGCCCCGCGGAACTTCGCGCCACAGCACCGGCCAACACCATATCGCTTTCGGCAGCGATCGCAGGGATCAGAGCCTTGCCGACCCAGCCCGTCGCACCGCTCATGACTACGCGTATCGGCATTTTTATGCTCCCAGGTTGTCCATCGCCATCACGGCCGCATCACGCTGGCGGAGCGATCCGAAAAACTCATAGGCCGAACCAGTTCTTTCTTCTGCTCGACGGGAGAAAAACCAAGCCGCTGATACAGCGGCAGGGCGGCGGGGTGATCCAGCGTGCAGGTCTGCACGGCAACGATTCTCGGCCCGTGCGACCATGCAGCTTCGACAGCGGCACCCAGAAACCAGCGACCGACTCCCTGTCCCATCGCATGTTCCATCATCCCGAAATAGGCTAGCTCAGTCTCTTCCGGCAGATGCGGCTTGATATCGAAAAAGCCGGCCGGCGCACCGTCCAGATAAAGCACGCGAATGTCGCGGTCGGGTGCATGGATGGCTTCCGCCAGTTCTTCGTCGCTCATTCTCAGCACATTGACCCAGTGCCATTTACGCCCGACGCGATCCATCAGATACCGATAGAAATGCAGCGGCATGTTGCGTGTTCGAAGCAAGGCGATCTGCCGGTTATACGGCAGGGGCGGATAGTTTACCGGCGGCGCATTCATCTCGAGGAACGTCACCGTAACCGGAATGGTCTCGATTTGTCTTTCCGCGCTCATGGCTACTCCGCGCCGGTAGCCACCGGCGTATCGGGAAGACCACCCCACTCACTCCACGAGCCGTCGTAAAGTTTGTTCTCTGTGTGGCCCAGCGACTGCAGCGCCAGCGTAATGACCGCAGCCGTAACGCCCGATCCGCATGACGTGACGACAGGCTTGGAAAGGTCGAGACCCGCCTCTTCCAGCACTGTCTTCAGCCGGTTCAGCGGCAGCAGTTCCCCGTTCTCCGACAGCGATGTGGAAGGCACATTCTTGGCTCCCGGCATATGACCGGACCGGAGCCCTTGCCGCGGCTCGGGATCCGTCCCGGCGAAGCGGCCACTGGAGCGGGCATCCGCGATCTGGGAACGGTGCGTCTCGACTATCTCACGCATATCGGCAAGCGAAGCCACCTGGCGACGGTCGAACTCTGCGAAGAAGACATTGGGGGCGATCTTGGTGACGTTCGACGTCACCGGTCGTCCCTCGGCCTTCCAGCGGTCAAAACCTCCATCGAGGAGATAAACCTGTGCCACTCCCATCACGCGGAACATCCACCATACACGCGGCGCGGAAAACACGCCCGGCCCGTCATAGACGATGATGGTGTCATCGGCGGAAATGCCCATCGAGCCGACATGCTGGGCGAAAACCTCGGGACGCGGCAAGCTATGCGGCAAGGTCGAATCCGGCTCCACCACGACATCCTGGTCGAAGAACACGGCTCCTGGAATATGGGCCGCCTCGTATTCCGCGCGTGCGTTTCGCCGCTGCGCGGGCAGATACCAGGACGCGTCCACGATCGAGATGCCGGGATCGGCAAAGTGCTGCTGAAGCCAGTCAGCATCGACCGTAAAGGGGCTTTTGTCCGGCATCATCAACTCTCCGTCTTTCGAATGCACCCTGAATAGTCTCGATCCGTCCGCACCTGCAAGCTGTCACCATAATGCCAGCGAGAGTTCCTGGCTCAGCCTCCGACGGTATGCTCGACGGTTAGCTCAAAGAAAGTTTCATATGGCATGATATGACCGCACGCAGGCCGATGAAACCAAAACTGCAACAGCTTGCCTTGGGAATAGATAGAATCGGCTCGACACAGACGGAGGCGTTCCAACCATGATCAAGCGGATATGGCACGGCTATACAACGCCGGATAACGCCGATGCCTACGAAAGGTTACTGGAAGCGGAGGTCTTTCCGGGTATCGAGAACAAGAAAATCCCCGGCTACCGGAGCATCGAACTTTACCGGCGGACAATCGGTGACGAGGTCGAATTCACCACAGTGATGACGTTCGATTCAATTGAGAATGTCATTGCTTTCCAGGGCAAGGACTATGAGGCAGCTTATGTTCCGGCAGCGGCCCAGAGCATACTCGACCGGTGGGACGCAAGATCAACCCATCACGAGGTTCGAGCCAGCAGACACTATGGCTGACCATCGACCCGCATCCGGCCGTCACTGAGCCGACGATGGCCCGAAACGGATGCGGAAACGGCGGTTTTCGCGGCCCTTCTTCTCGATCTTGCCGATGTGAACCTCTCCAACCTCGCGCGTCGACATCACATGCGTGCCGCCGCAAGGCTGACTGTCGATGGCAGCATTATCGCCGATACAGACGAGGCGTATTTTTCCGGTTCCTGCAGGCGGCCGCACATTCTTCGACTTCACAAGGCCGGAATTGGCAGAGAGTTCCTCGTCCGTTATCCAGCGCGTGAAGACCGGGTAATTGTCCTCAACCAACTCCATCAATCGCGCCGTAACGTCTTCCTTGGAATAGCCGGCATCCGGGATGTCGAAATCCACTCGCGACTCTTCTTCTCCCACCGCAGCGCCAGTGATGGGAAATGGGCAAATGACGGTGAGCAAGTGACAGGCCGTGTGCATGCGCATCAGTCGATAGCGGCGGTCCCAGTCGATCATCAATCTCAATGGCTCACCAACGGCCGGAAGCTCCTGCCCGGCGGCAGGTATATGGATGATCTCATCCTTGGTCTCTCCGGTGATTGTCCCCGCGATCGCAATCGGGGAGCCATCGTTCGCGCGACGAAACGCACCAGTGTCGCCGGGCTGACCACCTGAGGTCGCGTAGAAAATCGTACGGTCAAGGATGATGCCGCCGCGATCGTTGATGGCGACGACTGCGGCCTCGGCCTCGCGCAGATATGGTTCGTCGCGAAAAACCGCCACTGTCGAGGACGTCATTGCGGAACCTCTTCGAACGGTATCGAAATCTGCGGCTTTGCTTCCATCCATCCAGGAACCGGCAGGTCCTTTGACCGCAGGAATTCCGGATTGAAAAGCTTGGACTGATAGCGCGTACCGTAGTCCGCGAGGATCGTCACGATCGTGTGACCCGGGCCAAGATCGCGCGCCAGGCGGATGGCGCCGGCGATATTGATGCCGGACGAACCGCCCAGGCAGAGTCCTTCTTCCTCAATCAAATCGAAGACGTAGGGAAGCGCTTCTTCGTCAGGGATCTGGTACGAGAAATCCGGAGTGAAGCCTTCGAGATTGGCGGTAATCCGTCCCTGCCCGATGCCTTCTGTGATGGAACTCCCCTCCGCCTTCAACACGCCTTCCGTGTAGAAGCTGTAGAGCGCTGCGCCGAGCGGATCAGCGAGCGCGATCTTCACGGCCCTGTTCCTGGCTTTTAGGCCGAACGCAACGCCCGCAAGCGTTCCCCCCGTGCCCACCGCCGAGACAAAACCGTCGACCTGGCCGCCTGTCTGCTCCCAAATCTCCACTGCCGTCGTCCGGAGATGGCCGTCCCGGTTTGCCACGTTATCGAACTGGTTCGCCCAGATCGCCCCATTTGGATCGCTTTTTGCCAATTGTTCCGCGAGGCGCCCTGAAACCTTCACGTAGTTGTTCGGGTTTTTGTAAGGAACTGCCGGCACTTCGATCAGTTCGGCACCCATCACCCGCAGCGTGTCCTTCTTTTCCTGGCTCTGCGTGTCCGGGATGACAATGACCGTGCGATATCCAAGCGCCTTGGCGACCAGCGTCAGACCGATACCCGTATTGCCGGCAGTGCCCTCAACGATCACGCCGCCCGGCCTCAGCAGGCCTTTCTCTTCCGCGTCGCGAATGATGAACAGTCCCGCGCGATCCTTCACCGACTGGCCGGGATTCATGAACTCGGCCTTTCCGAGAATTTCGCAGCCGGTTTCTTCCGAAGCGCGCCTCAAGCGGATAAGCGGCGTATTGCCGATAGCGTCGATCACCGAACGGTGCATGGGGTTTCCTTCAATGAAATGCGGAAACGACCCTAGAAACCGCTGCAGGCGCTTTCAAGACAGGAATTGCCTGATCCGAGAGCTTTTGCGCTTCAATCACCGCTGGCGACACGCAAATACCTGGGTTCGCAAACCGATCCACAGCCATATCCATCCAGGGCTTGATTAGTTTCTTTTCAACCTGCGCTGCCGCCGTTAGGTAAGGCGACGAACAACGGCAGGATTCTCTAGATGGGGCTCTACAGGGCAAAGCCTGAGGATGGCGCAGCTTGGGTGACCGGGGCCAGTTCCGGCATCGGCCTGCAACTGGCGATCGATCTTGCCCGCGAGGGCTATACGGTCGCGGCCACTGCCCGAAACCGCGACAAGCTCACCGAACTCGTCGCACAAGGCCAAGGCCTGAAAGGCCGCATAGTGGCTTTCCCTTGCGACGTCACCGACGAACAGGCCATGAGGAACATGGTCAAGGCCATCGAGGCCCAACTTGGCGAGATCACTTTGGCGATCTTCAATGCCGGCGAATATCTACCGGCGCGTGGCGACGCACTGGAATCGACCAATTTCATAAAGTCCTTTGAGATCAACGTTTTCGGTGTCGTCTTTGGCCTTGTTCCGATACTTGAGCGCATGCGGGAACGCGGCCGCGGACACGTAGCAGTGATGGGATCGATTTCAGCCTATGGAGGTCTGCCACGCGCTGCCGCCTATGGCGCGACAAAGGCGGCGCTCAACAACATGGCGCAAGCACTGAAGTTCGATCTCGACCGGATGAATGTACGTATCCAGATCATCAATCCAGGCTTCATCGATACGCCCTTCACCCGGAACAACAGATTTGCGATGCCGGCTCTCATGTCGGTCACGCGTGCCTCGGAACTGATAGTGCGCGGGATCAAGACGGGCGGGTTCGAAGTGGCATTTCCCCGCCGCCTCACTCTATTGCTGAAGCTTATCAATATGCTCCCGCATTCGTTCTACTTCGCGTTTCTGACCTGGGCGATGGGCCGACGCAAACGTCCGCGCATCTCCGGCAAGAAATCCAAACGTTAATTTGGAGCATCGGATTCATCCGAAAACCGCTTCGCACTTTTCGGTCCGATGCTGCGGGATCAGCTGTGCATCTCGGGTTTCGCATCGCGAGCGAAGAGGTAAATCAAAAGCGCGATGCCCAGAGTGACCGCGTAGAACGTGAACAGCGCGGTATAGGCGGCCGCTGGTTCCGAGGGCACAACATTCGCCGTCACGACAGCGCCGGTCGCAAACTGCATCATACCAACCCCGCCGATCGAGAAGAAATTCATCAGCGTAACGCCGCGGCCGAGAAGATGAGGCGGCAGGAAGGCGCGCGCATGCGCCATCAGCATGCCATAGCCCATGCCGCACATGCCGATGATTACAAGCGCAACCGTCGTTTCGGGAACGCTTGTGACTGTGAATATCGCTAGATATGCGATAGCGGCAAGGCTGAACGCGTTACCAACGACGGCAACCCATTTCCGGGTTCGGAAGATTGTGTCGAGCGGACCGTAGACAAATGACCCGGCGATCATCGCGAGCGCCATGAAAAGCGTCGCCTGGCCGATGATCAGTGCATTCGCGCCATAGACGTCCGCCAGATACGGACCAGCCCATAGGCCGCGAATGCCCGCTGCCGGTGCATAATTCAACGCCGTCAGCGGAATGATCGGCCAGAGCACGCGCATGCGCAGGAGATCGCGGAATCCCGCAAAGCCGACGCTTTCCGCGTGCATTCCTGCGGGCCGTACCGGATCTTTCACCAATGCCAGCATCGCAAGCGCGACAGCAAACGTTATCACGCCAAGCCCTGCCATCACCGGCCGCCAGCCGAAGGCCTCCACCGCATTTGCCAGCGGCGCAGCGCCAATCACGTTGCCGGCAGTACCGAAGGCCACCATCCAGGACGTCAACACGGCGAACCGTGCAGTTGAATAGAGACGCGCGAAGATGAAGAGTATCGCCATCAATACCGGCGCGCAGCCGATGCCGATCAGCACCATCGCCGCCGTAATCATCCAGGGTTCGAATGCCGCCGCAAAAACGAACGCGCCACCCGCGCCGCCAAGGGCGAGCAACAAGGACGCCGTGCGCTTCGGGCCGAACCGGTCAAGCGATACGCCAATGCCGAACTGGGCCAGGGCGAATGCAATGAAGAATGCGCCCGAGGCAAGCGACAATTGCGCCTTGGTCGCGCCAAGCTCGGCCGTCAGGGCCGGCGTCAGCACCGCGAGAAATGAACGGTAGAACTGCGAAAGAACATAAGCGATGGCAAGTGCCGCAATACCGGCCATGTGACTCCCGCATACATAATTCGGCACCAACGTTTCGCGCTGTTGCCCTACATGATCCGCCAGCGCCGTGCGGGCGGATCATGCGCAAATTCAAAACGTTACACTGTGCTTTGCGCCTCGAACTTGCAGCGCCTTAGCGCCGGACCGGCCTGCGGACAATTGGACCAGATCGCCAAGGTGCTCGGCACACGCCGACTACGCGGCGCGCGCAGCCGGCTTGCGGCCGCCGAAACCGCGACGTCTCTTTCGGAACGGCTTGCCGCCCTCGGGCTTTGCCCCTTCAGGCCTGCCCACAAACGGCTTCTTGGCGAAACCCTTGCCACGAGGCTTTTGGGCGTGTGGCCGGCTTGCGCCGCGCGGCTCGCCACGATCATTGGCGGGCTCACGGGATGCCTCGGTCCGTTCGCTCGGATCCCGCTGCGGGTCAGGCTGGCCAAGATGATCGGCAGTGATCGGCAGCTTCATGCGGATCACGCGCTCGACCTGGCGTAGTTTGCTCGACTCGGACGGGTCGCATAGCGTGATGGCTACGCCCTCGGCCCCGTTACGGCCGGTACGGCCAATACGGTGGACGTAGCTCTCGGCCTCGTCCGGCAGGTCGAAGTTCACAACATGGCTGATTCCCGGAACGTCGATCCCGCGCGCGGCAATGTCCGTCGCCACGAGAATACGGACGGAACCGTCACGGAAGCCGTTCAGCGCCTTCTGCCGGGCGTTCTGCGACTTGTTGCCGTGGATGGTGGCGGCGTTGAAACCGTCCCGCTCGAGATCGCGGGTAACGCGATCCGCGCCATGCTTGGTGCGCGCGAAGATGATCACCGAGTTCATCGCCGGATCGGCAAGCATCGTGGAAAGCACTCGGCGCTTCTGCTTCGTGCGCGCCATGACCACGCCCTGCCGGATCTCGGCGGCGGTCGTGCCCTGCGGCGCGACTTCCACACGGATCGGATCCTTCAACAGGCCTTCGGCCAATTGCTGGATTTCCGGCGGCATCGTCGCAGAAAAGAGCGCAGTCTGGCGTTCACGATGCGTCGCTTTGGCGATCCGCTTCACGTCATGGATGAACCCCATGTCGAGCATCCGATCTGCCTCGTCCAGCACCAGCCAGCGTGTCTCGGAAAGATTGATCTCGCGCTCGCGGACAAGGTCGGTCAATCGGCCCGGCGTAGCGATGAGGATGTCCACGCCCTGCGCCATGCGTTTGACCTGACTGTGGCGCGAGACACCGCCGAGTACGAGCGCGGTCGAAATGTGAAGGCCCTTCGCGAGGACGCGAATCGTCTCTTCGATCTGAACCGCGAGTTCGCGCGTCGGCGCGAGAATCAGGGCGCGAGCGGTTTTCGGCAGACGCTTGGTACCGAGACCAACGATCCTGGTCAGGATGGGCAAGCTGAATGCAGCCGTCTTGCCCGAACCGGTCTGGGCGACGCCCAGAATATCCCGGCCTTCCAGCTGGGGAGGGATCGCCTGTGTCTGGATGGGTTTCGGGTCAACGAAGCCAGCATGGAGCACTGCTTTCAACAGCTGGCCGGAAATTCCGAGCTTCGCGAAGCCATTCTGCTCCGCATTGATATCATTTTTCAAAGTTTTCTTCTTTCAAGTGGCCGAAGCCACGCAAACAGGGCGGCAGGGCGCAACCTGCCGCAGGTGATTCTTTCGTGAAACGACAAGGCGGCGGGCTAATTGCCCGCGCGGCTGCGCTGTCGTGCCCGCAAGCTGAATACCGCGGGGCTATTCCGCCACTTTCGATAACCGGAAGGGGGAAACCGGACGCAACCAGTCCCATCAATCGGGAAAGCCGGTTCGACCCGGCCTAAGCGCCTCTACCGCGCCATATGGATGAGTTCAGGAGAAAAAGCAAACAAATAGTTGTGCGGTGCAGCAAAAATTCGACCTGACATATGCCTCGCGCTTCGGATGAGTGTTCTTCTCCTCCAGCCGACGGATATTCGACATGGTTCCCCGCGGATCATGCGGTTTGCTCCGTCCTTAATCCTCAATGCGCAGTTTCCACCGTGACGATCAGCAGGTTGAGATGCTTGCCTACGCGGAGCAGATCAGTCGGAACGCTTCGCAGATAACCGAAGCCGATATTCAGCGGCTGCGGGACGTAGGCTTCACCGATATCAACATAGCCGACATTGCATTGGCGGCTTCGTTCCGAAGCGTCATGAGCCGCTATTTCGATGCGGTCGGCGCTACGGTCGAGCCGGAATTTCTCGACGCCGACCCAGTGATCAGAGAAGAAAATTCAGTCGGTCGAAAGTAGGACAGCATTTGGACCAGACCGCCACGCCCCGCTGGTACCTTGGGCATCCTTGTCAGCACCGCAATTCAACGCCGTTATCTATGAAAAGGCAGTCGCACAGGGGTGGTGGACGTGGCGGCTGTATACCTGAGCGTCGTCCCCGGCACGCCTGGACAACCCGGTTGCCAGCTCGCGCTGTCAACAATGTTGCGAATTATCCGCCAGACCGTCGGTGCCGCGACAGGGTTTGCGACAAGTCGAAGAGAGACCGGAGAAGTTCTGCCATCGCCATGCCGTAAGGAAGCCCGTCTTCCTCAACCGAGCTCGCGAGCTTCTCAGCATCTGCCCCGCTGGACGCCCAGACATCCGGTCTCGGTCGTTCGAAAGACTCTTTCATTTCGGGTGGCCTCATTGGAGCTGATGCGGGGCTCAGTCTATCCAGGATAGCGGACATCGCAATTAATGCTTCTGGCTGAAGCAAGAACTCAGGGAGGGCGCCATCAGCACGACTGGAGTAGAAACTCCCTCCAGATCAGGCCATCAAGATGGCGGAGACGTCGTCATTCCGGCAAGTTGCCGAACGAATTCAGCAAGCACACCCAATTCGGATCCGGCTAAGCAAGTGATGGTCATTTCAGCGCCTCGTTCGGCTGTCAGGCTCGTGTTGTCACTGCCCCGGAACGCTTTCGATGAACTTTAACCTGTATGATCGTCTTGAACGTTCAATTGTCGACCCCGCAAAGGCGGCCATTGTTACCCCCGCCGGTGAAACGATCAGCTACGCTGACCTGATAGCCCTGTCTGGCCGTTTAGCGAACGTGCTGGTCGTCCGTGGGGTGAAGCCGGGCGACCGCGTCGCGGTCCAGGTGGAAAAATCGGTTGCTGCGCTGGTCCTTTATCTCGCGACCGTCAGGGCCGGTGCCGTCTATCTCCCCCTCAACACCGCCTATACGCTGGCGGAGCTTGAGTATTTCATTGGCGATGCGAAGCCCTCTCTGATTGTCTGTGATCCTGCCAAACGCAGCGGTATCGAGCACCTTGCCGCTCGGGTGAGCGCATCGGTCGAAGTGATCGATGCCAGGGGACAAGGATCGCTCGTCGATGCCGCGAAAGCCGCATCCGAAACGTTTGCGACCGTCCAGCGAGCCGGCGATGACCTGGCCGCAATCCTGTACACGTCAGGTACGACCGGGCGCTCGAAAGGCGCCATGCTGACCCACGACAATCTTGTCTCCAATGCCCTCACCTTGAAGGAGGCCTGGCACTTCACCGCCGATGACGTACTGATCCACGCATTGCCGATCTATCACACCCATGGACTGTTCGTGGCCAGCAACGTCACCCTGTTCTCGGGCGCTTCGATGATCTTCCTGCAGAAATTCGATGCGGATGTGATTCTGAGGCTGATGTCCCGTGCGACGGCTCTCATGGGGGTGCCCACCTTTTACGTTCGCTTGCTGCAGCATCGGGGTCTAACAAGCGACGCAGTATCCGGGATGCGCCTGTTCGTGTCAGGCTCTGCGCCCCTGCTTGCCGAGACCCATCGCGAGTGGAGTGCTCGTACCGGTCACGCCATCCTGGAGCGCTACGGCATGACCGAAACCAACATGAACACCTCCAACCCCTATGACGGCGACAGGGTGCCAGGCGCTGTCGGTCTTCCTCTGACGGGCGTGTCGGTTCGGATCACGAACCCCGAGACAGGAGCAGAACTGGCGCCCGGCGAGATCGGCATGATTGAGGTCCGGGGTCCCAACGTCTTCAAGGGCTACTGGCGCATGCCTGAGAAGACTGCCTCCGAGTTCCGCCCCGACGGCTTCTTCATCACGGGTGATCTCGGCAAGTTAGACGAGCGCGGATACGTCCATATCGTGGGCCGTGGCAAGGATCTGGTGATCACCGGCGGCTTCAACGTCTATCCCAAGGAGATCGAGGATGCGATCGATGCCGTTCCAGGGGTGTTCGAAAGCGCGGTGATTGGGCTGCCGCATAAGGACTTTGGCGAAGGGGTAACCGCTGTGGTGGTCCCCTCCAAGGAGGCTGTTATCAACGAGGAGGTGATCCTCGCTGCGCTTGACGGCTGCCTGGCAAAGTTCAAGCTGCCGAAGCGTGTTGTCTTCGTCGGTGATCTGCCGCGAAACGCGATGGGCAAGGTGCAGAAGAACGTCCTGCGTGAACAGTTCGCCGATCTCTACGCGGCACCGGACCAGAATTCATAGTGGTACAGGTAGAAACGAGAAACCGAGGGTGGCGGTCGGAATCTGCAATCGTCGGTTTATCCTATGTTCTGATTTGGTGTTCCCGGCCAGCTAATGGCGCGACTGTGAACCTTCTCGCCCAACTGAACTCATGACCAAACGCTGACGCTATGGTCGTCCTCCGACATCGACCGCTCAGCTTACGCCGAGCGGACATTCAGTTCGAAGCT
>JBEVEP010000262.1:0-4348 GCA_040512755.1 Mesorhizobium sp. | reverse complement strand
TCGTGCCTTCCTTCCTGAAGCGGCGCGCGACGTGAGATTTCCCCGGTACCCCATCAGCTCGGCCACTATCGCGTTGTCAGACCACCAAGAGTAGCAGTAACCGCTCATGCGACCACTGATTGAGGTGGACTCGCATCCTACAACCTGTATGCTCGCTCCATTTCAAAGAGGGTCTCATGCGAAGTCTTCCATCAACGCCCGACGTCAACCTTGATGGCATCGTGGCCGCCGAGGAAACGGCGGCGG
The DNA here is from genome assembly GCA_040512755.1 of Mesorhizobium sp. Classification (GTDB taxonomy): domain Bacteria; phylum Pseudomonadota; class Alphaproteobacteria; order Rhizobiales; family Rhizobiaceae; genus JBEVEP01. Next base: position 4,102 of record JBEVEP010000262.1, on the reverse strand, counting down.
CGGTCGCCGCTGCCTGGGCGGCCGGCCTTAATCTCCCTCCAATTGTCCCTAATGCCTTCATCCAGGCTAACGCTGACGGGAGCGCCTATCAGACGCGGACGCCGGCTCAGGTTCGGACCTCCCTCCATTCCATCCCGTTCACCGAGGTGCCCTTTGTCGAGGCCTGGAACAACAACGTACCGGGCGACGGCACGGACCAGACAGCAAGGCTGCAGGCAATTATCGATAAACTGCCCAACGGCCACGGAAACATCCTGCTCAAGGGCGATGTGCGCGTCACGGCGCTCAACCTTCAAAGCAAGCACAATATTCGCATTATGGGTCTTGGCGGTCTCGGTACTGGGATGACGCAAAACACGATGCTGCGGACCAATGTCGGTGCGATAGGCGGGGGGCGCGTGATCGACGCTCGGGACAGTTTCAATGTCTCTTTCGAACGCATATGGCTGGAAGCCATCGACAAGACCACCTTCGACGGGACACTGCTTGATTACGGGATGATCACAACGGGCGCGTCTTACATGCACCTGACCGATTGCCTGCTTATCTGCGATAGCTCTGCCGCAGGAGCAAGAGGCATGAATATCTACGGAGCAACGCAAGGCTCGTATAAGGATGTCGCCTTTCTCGGAAAAGCGGCAAGCGGTCTGGTCAGCATGCAACAGGTGAGCGGTGTTGGGTTCTGTAATGTTCATAATTTTCAGTCCTGCCACTTCAAGGGAACGAATGGGAACTATCCTGTCCAAGGTTCCGGCGAGGGGCTGACCTTCCAAAGCTGCAACATTCAGGCCGGGGCAGATGGTCTAGGCCGGTTCTGGCAAGCGTCGCTTTCTCAAGACTTTCGGGGCGTCAACATCTTGGGGTGTACGTTCTATGACCCACTTGCGGCCGGAAACGAGTGGATCGCAGCCTATCGAGGCAACGGCCTTAACGTCATAGGGTGTCGCTTCGGCGGTCGAGGCGACCTCGGATACGCCGCAGCTATCAGGCTTGCCGGCACCACTGGCGGCGTACACGGCGTCACGATTCTCGGCAACAACTTCGAATATTGCAATCCCGCGATATCTTTCGCGGGCAATATCGCAGCGGGAACACATGCGCGAGAAATCTTGGTCGCGTCGAATTACCTGTACGGAACGACGCCAAACCTCTTTGGGTCAGCCATCCTATCCGAACGTCTAACAATCTTCCCGAACCACATTCAGGGTTTCCCCAATGCATTCGGCGCGCATTTCAACCTGCTATACGCCATCCCGACCGCTTCTACTGGTCTGGGGCACGGAGACATCTATTCAAACGCCGGTGTACTGACGATGGTGACTTGAAGGGGTCAATTTGTGGATTAGCAGCCGAAGCGACTGCCGTTTCCCCCACGCGGCGATCTAAAGCAAAATCGGAGGCAGGCGAAATGCAAGCAGCAAAGTCCTTCGTCTTAGGTTCAGGCCCGCTTAGCTGGGCTTAGCACCGGATCCGATCAGGACCTCGAACTCGGTTACAAAGCCACGGCCGGTTTCAAACTGCTCCAGGCATGAATAAACCTCACCCCAAGCCTTGGCTTTTTCTGCATCGCTGAGGCCAGCCACCACCGCACGGTACGCCCCGGCGGCTTCCTGCATCAGATGCAAAGCGTCAGTTGCGCTCGGCAAGACAAACGGACCTCGGAGGACTTCCGTTCTTATATCCTCAAGGCCACTTTCCTTCATCAAGCGTTCCAAAACACCCTCGGCTCCCAACGCGAATATTCCAGGTTGACCGGGCGTAGGAGGCAACTTGCCAGCATGGCGCAACAGGATCGCCATCGGCTGAGCCATGACGGGGTTGTTGGCCGGCGTCGTAAAGACCAGTGCCGAAAACCGTGCGCTCGGCTTCAGCACGCGCCGAACCGCTTCCAACGACTTGAGCGGAGAAGAGAAGAGCATAAGTCCCAATCGGCAGATCGACGCGTCGAAGGAGGCCTCCGGCTCTGCCAGGTCTTCCGCCGCGCATTGAAGCGTTTCAACGTTCTGCAGGCGCGCGAGTGCTGCGTTTCTGCGCGTATGGTCCAGCATGATCGCCGAAATATCACAGGCCAGGATACTGCCGTTCGGACTCACCCGCTTTGCCGCCTTGATACTCTGGCTTCCGGCGCCGCAGGCAAGATCAAGAACCCGCATGCCCGGGCGGATGCCGGCCATGTCGATCAGCTTGTCAGTGGCAGTGGAGAGACTTGTGGTGAACACGTGCTCCCACTTCGCCCAACCAGGCGCTGCAGAGTCCCATGTCTTGCGGAGTTCGGACTTCGATGTGTCGTCCACCATCAGCAGCCCTCAAGAGTCTGCCGTCTCAGTCAAACCAGTATATAGCTTATCGCGCAAGCGGGCGAGCGAAGTTGCGCGCTAGGGGCGCTCACCCGCACAGATCAGTGACATTGCGGTCACTGCGGGCCTTGAGGAAGCTCCGTGATGCCGCCCAGTAGGCGCCGTTCTTCATCGGCAACATAATCGCGAATGACCGGGACATCGTCACGGCGAGCCGAGATCAGGATTTGGAAGACGAAATTCGAACCGTTCAGGAACCCGAGTTCGGCCGACGCCAGATAGAAATCCCACATCCGGCAGAAGCGATCGCCCATCATGGAGACTGCCTGGTCGCGCTTGGCCTCATAGCCGCGCCGCCAGTCGCGGATCGTCCAATAATAGTGCAGCCGCAGATTCTCGCAGTCGGCGCACCAGATGCCCGTTCGCTCCAGCGAGGCGAACACCTCGGACAGGGCCGGCGCATAGCCACCGGGAAAGATATACTTCCGGATGAACGGCGCCGTCGTGCCGGGCGGTGACATGCGTCCGATCGCATGCACCAATGCGAAGCCGCCCTCCTTCAGCAACCCGCGAATGGTTGTGAAATAGCTGTCGAAATGTCCGACGCCGACGTGCTCCATCATGCCAATCGACACGAGACGGTCGAACTGACCACTGATCTCGCGATAGTCGACGTCGCGAAAATCGATCTGGTCAGCGACCCCGGCCTCGTTCGCCCGAAGGCGCGACGCTGCCAATTGCTCGGTGGAGACGTTGATGGCCGTGACCTTCACACCGCAATATTTTGCGAGATAGATGGCGAGCGACCCCCAACCCGAGCCGATTTCCACCACATGCATGCCCGGCTCCAGCTTGAGCTTGGCGGCAATGTGGCGAAGCTTGTCCATCTGCGCCTGGAGCAGGCTTTTGTCCCGGCCAGTGTAATAAGCGCAGGAATAGGTCATCGTCTCGTCGAGCCATAGTTCATAAAATTTCGTCGGAATGTCATAGTGATGCTGAACATTCTTGGCGGCGAGGCCGAGCTTGTTGTTTTGCTGGCGCCGGCGCAACGCCCGCCAGACCTTCCGCAACGTCTTCTGAACCGGATGCCCGGCCAGCCCGGTTCGGTTGACGGAAAAAAGCGACAAGAGGTCATATACCTTGCCACCGTTCTCGATCACCAGTCGGCCATCCATGTAGGCTTCGGCCGCCTTCAGTTCCGGATTGAAGAATATCTCGCGTTCGACAGCCTTGTCGGTCAGGCGGATTGTGACGTCAGGTCCATCCTCTCCACTGCCGAAGGACTGCCTGAAATCGTCCTCGAAGACGACAGTCAGGCGGCCATTCTTGACAAACCGGGAAAGCAGATTGGGCAGCAGACGCATGAGGGGTTCGGTTCCATGCCAAAGTCTGTGACAAATGACGATCCGGAGTCGATCCTGTCAACGCCAGTCTACCAGCATTGCAAACTGCCATTCGTGCCTTCTTGTTGCGGGGACAAGGTGTGAGACGCGGAACGTGTCTCTCGATAGAGCATTTCTGGTCAGCACCGTGGCCGGACTGGGCCCGAGATGTTTGGGGAGAGTAAGAGCGATCAGCCGGCTCTGCATACTGGGGCCGGCGCTGTGGCTACCGCACGACAAGTAAACTAAAATGACACAAAATCAAACACTTATGGACCTTTTGGCGGAGGGAGTGGGATTCGAACCCACGGTGGACTCGCGCCCACGCCGGTTTTCAAGTTCGGCGCTAGCCGTTTCTTGCCGTTCCGTTGCGTGTTAGCGTGTTCCGTTATGGCTTTGAAATATAAATGTAATCCGCGTCTT
>JBEVEP010000224.1:0-6361 GCA_040512755.1 Mesorhizobium sp. | reverse complement strand
GCTTTATGTCGGAGACCAGTCGGGGTTCCAGTTCGACAACCGGGTGCTAGCGATCGGGTCGCTCGATACCGGCGAGAAATTGCAAGGCGTAACAGAGATATTTGGGGCGAGCTTTGACACGACCGGCATTCTCGGCCTTTCGCAAGTTGACGGTCAGGTGCGGGATCGTGCCTTTCCCGCCTGGGCGACGATTCCGTCAAACCAGGACCTCGCGACGGGCCGAGTCATCCACTTCTTCTTTGCATGGATCCTGGTGTGCACATTGGCGGTGTGGCTGGTCGCCAGCGCATTTAACGGCCATTTGAGGCGGGATGTCATGCCGCGCCTTGACGACCTGCGGAGGCTGCCAGGAGACGTAGCCGCCCATGCCAGGCTGCGTTTCCACCACGCTCGTGACTACAACCCCCTGCAAAAGCTGACCTATGCCGCCGTACTTTTCGTGCTGCTGCCGCTGATGATCCTGACGGGGCTCGCCATGTCACCGTCGATGAACGCCTGGATGCCCTTTATCCCGGAGCTTTTCGGTGGGCGACAGACCGCACGGACCGTTCATTTCGTTGTCATGCTTTTGCTGGTCGCCTTTTTCCTCGTCCACATCCTCATGATCCTCGCTGCCGGTCCGATCAACGAGCTTCGCTCAATCGTCACCGGCTGGTACCGGACCGACCCACCTGAGCAAGCCAAAAGCAAAAGGAATGCCTGAGTGCCAGAGTTCCGTATCAGCCGCCGCAAGTTCCTGACGAGCGCCGCTGCCGCCGCGTCCGGGCTCGCGCTATCGGGATGCGACGCCTTCGATCAGCTCATTGATTCTGACAATGCCGTCCGCAATATCATGGAGCGCGCCAACAGCCTGACCTACAGGGTCCAGCGCCTGCTTGTCGATCGCGACGCGCTAGCACAGGAATTCACCGAAAGCGACATTCGCCAGCCTCAGCGGCCGAACGGCGTAACCGCGCCGGGCGACGACACCTACAGGCAGCTTCTCCAGAACGATTTCAAGGATTTCCGGCTCAAGGTCGGAGGACTTGTCGAGAAACCGCTGTCGCTTTCACGCGAGCAGCTCCAGGCAATGCCGTCCCGCACCCAGATCACGCGTCACGACTGCGTAGAGGGATGGAGTTGCATCGCCAAATGGACCGGCGTGCCTCTGGCACTGATCCTTGATGAAGCGAAGATAAAGCCTGAGGCTCGCTTCGTGGTCTTCCACTGTCTCGATTCGATCGAAAGAGGGCTCTCGGGCGATGTAAAGTACTATGAATCGATCGATCTCATCGATGCAAGGCATCCACAAACCATTCTCGCCTACGGGCTCAACGGAAAACCGCTGCTGGTGGAAAACGGCGCGCCGCTAAGGGTCCGCGTCGAGCGCCAGCTTGGTTACAAGATGGCGAAATATGTGCATTCGATCGAACTTGTGGACGATTTCTCCCCGTTTGGCCTCGGCAAGGGCGGCTACTGGGAGGATCGCGGCTACGACTGGTACGCAGGTATCTGACATCCCCGTCTGATGTTCCTCTCACAGTTAGTTTCTCCCCCGACGTCGCGCCTAGGTGACAATCCGGCGGGTATAGGCTAATGACGAGTCGTCGAGGGCTTCGGCCCGCCGGTCTTGCGGGAGAGAGTCGCATTTTTGCGGCCGCCGAAGGGGAAATCGCCCGAAATCTCTCAGGCAAAAGAACCGCAGATCGGAAGACACTCTGGAAAGTCGGGAGGAATCCCGCGCCGAAGGTGTAAGCGTAGCCGACCGGGTTCCGGCTGTGCGAGTCTCTCAGGCTTCAGACAGAGGGGCACGAACTGGCCGCATCCGCGGCCTATCACGTGCGACTCTGGAGATGTCATGTCTGGCGAAACCCTTTCACATCTTTCTCTCGAAGACCTCCATGTTGCCGCCGGTGCGCGCTTTGGCGCCTTTGCCGGGTGGCACATGCCCCTCACCTACCCTCCTGGCGTCATGAAGGAGCATGTCCATACGCGCGAGCATGCGGGCCTGTTCGATATTTCCCACATGAAACTTATCGAGGTGCGCGGCGCCGGGGCTGCAGCGCTCCTGTCGCGCTCCTGCCCTCTCGATGCCGAGGCGCTGGAGCTATCGCAGTCCAAATACTCGTTCTTCCTCAACGAGGAGGCGGGAATTCTTGATGACCTGATCATCACACGTCTCGAACGCGAGCGCTTCATGGTCGTGGCGAATGCCGGAAATGCAACGGCCGACGAAGCGCACCTCAGGACGCTTGCCCGTGACTTCGATTGCGAGGTTGAACCACTGGATCGCGTTTTCCTTGCCATTCAGGGACCAGAAGCGGCTGCCGTGCTGGAGGATGCAGGCGTGTCTACCGGGTCTCTGACCTTCATGCATGGCATCGAGCCGCGATCCGGCTGGTTCATGAGCCGATCCGGTTATACCGGCGAGGACGGATTTGAGATCGGCCTCCCTGCCGGCGATGCGCGCGCACTCGTCCAACGCATGCTTGCGGACAGCCGGCTGATGTTGATCGGGCTTGCCGCGCGTGACAGCCTTAGGCTTGAAGCCGGGCTCTGCCTCCACGGCAATGACATAACGCCGGACACCGATCCGGTGAGCGCTGGCTTGATGTGGGCCATTTCCAAGGACCTCAGAACCTCCGGAAACTTCCTCGGAGCAGAAGCTCTTCGAAAAATCATCGCCCAGGGTCCAACCGAAAAGCGCGTCGGCCTGAAAGCCGAAGGCCGTCTCCCGGTGCGTGCCGACACGATTCTCACTGACGAAGCCGGCAAGCCGGCAGGACGCGTCACCTCGGGCGGCTTCGGCCCTTCGGCCGGCCATCCGGTGGCCATGGGCTATGTGGCCGCTCCGCTCGCTGCTGTTGGAACGAAACTCTTCGCCGACGTCCGTGGCACGCGTGTTCCGATTGAAGTCCACGGCCTTCCCTTTACTCCGCATCGCTACCGCAAAGGATAATTCATCATGGCAACGACCTATTTCACTGAAGACCACGAATGGATCCGCGTCGAAAACGGTGTCGCGACAGTTGGCATCACCAACTATGCCCAGGAACAGCTGGGCGACCTCGTGTTCGTGGAACTGCCGGAGAGCGGCCGCAAGATCGCCAAGGGCGACACCGCTGTCGTGGTTGAATCTGTCAAGGCTGCATCCGACGTCTACGCGCCTGCCGACGGAGAAATCATCGAAGCCAACACGGCACTGTCTTCCGATCCGGCGCTCGTCAATTCGGCGCCGACAGGCGATGGCTGGCTATGGAAAATGAAACTCGCGGATGAAAGCCAGCTGTCCGGCCTGATGGACGAAGCCGGCTACACGGCGATGATCGGCTGAGGGACCGGATCATGAGCGACAATGCAGCCACTTTTGCCGGGCGCCACATCGGCCCCGGCCCGAGCGATGTTCGGTCAATGCTGACGACGCTTGGCGTCCCCTCAGTGGAAACGCTGATAGCGCAGGCGGTGCCGAAATCGATCCGCCTCGACCGCCCACTCGACCTTCCGGCGCCGGCGAGCGAGGCTGAGGCGCTCGCTGAACTCGCCGAAAAGATGCGCGAAAACAACGTGCTGAAGAGCTTTATCGGCACGGGTTATCATGGCACGCACGTGCCTCCCGTGATCCAGCGCAATCTCTTCGAAAACCCCGCTTGGTACACGGCCTACACACCCTACCAGTCCGAGATCAGCCAGGGCCGCCTGGAACTGCTTTTCCACTTCCAGACCTTGGTGACCGAACTTACCGGCCTGCCGGTAGCATCGGCATCACTGCTCGACGAAGCGACAGCCGCAGCCGAAGCCGTCGGCATCGCCTACCGCCATCATCGCGAAAAACGCACCAAGATCGCATTCGCAGGAGTTCCGCATCCTCAGATCCTCGATGTCGTGCGTACGCGCGCAGAGCCTCTGGGGATCGAGATCAACGGGGAAGAGATCGACGAGACTACGGCTGCCCTTATCGTTTCCTGGCCGGACACGCTCGGTGTCTATGGAAACCACACAGCAGCCATCGCGAAGGCCAAAGCCCTGGACGCCGTAGTCATCTTTGTCGCCGACCCGCTGGCGTTGACCCTGACGGATTCGCCTGCTTCGCTAGGGGCCGACATCGCCGTTGGCTCCATGCAGCGCTTCGGCGTGCCCATGGGCTTCGGCGGCCCTCATGCCGCCTATTGCGCAGTTTCGGAGAAGCTCACGCGACTGATGCCCGGACGGCTGGTCGGTCAGTCGGTCGACAGCAAGGGGCGCCCCGGCTACCGGCTGGCGCTGCAGACACGCGAGCAGCACATCCGCCGCGACAAGGCGACCTCCAACATCTGCACAGCACAAGCTCTGCTTGCCAACATGGCCACGGCGTACGCCATCTGGCACGGGCCGCAAGGCCTGCAGGCCATTGCCGACCAAGCGCACGGCCTCGCCGCCCGGTTTGCATCGTCGCTGGAAGCCGCAGGGATAGAGACTGCCGGCGAGAAGCTGTTTGATACCGTGACGGCGATTGTCCCCGGCAAGGTAAAGGAACTGGCAAAGGCTGCCGAAAAGTCGGGACGCATGATCCGCATCATCGATGCCGATCGGGTCGGAATCGCGTTCGACGAGACTTCGACAGAAGCCGATCTGGAGGCGCTCGTCGGTCTCTTCGGCGCGAGGATAGCGACTTCCCGGGGGCGGCGGCTGCCAGGCAAACCGCGCGGCAAAGGTTTCCTGACGCAGCCCGTGTTTCATGAGACCCGGTCGGAAACAGAGATGATGCGTTTCCTGCGCCGGCTCGCCGACAAGGACCTTGCCCTCGACCGGGCAATGATCCCGCTTGGCTCCTGCACAATGAAACTCAACGCTGCTGCGGAAATGATGCCGGTAAGCTGGCCGAGCGTGGCCAATTTGCATCCGTTCGCGCCTCGCGCCCACACGGCGGGTTATCGCGCGATGACTGCCGACCTCGAGAAGTGGCTCGCCGAAATCACCGGCTTCGACGCGGTCTCACTGCAGCCCAATGCTGGAAGCCAGGGAGAATATGCCGGGTTGCTCGCCATTCGCCGCTATCACCAGTCGCGCGGCGAAGCGCATCGCAACGTCTGTCTTATCCCCTCCTCCGCCCACGGCACCAATCCGGCAAGCGCCAGCATGGCTGGCATGCGAGTCGTAGTGGTTGCTTGCGAGGAAGCCGGAGACATCGACCTCGATGATCTGAAGGCAAAGGTGGTCGAACACGCCCCCAATCTCGCCGCGCTGATGTTCACCTACCCTTCAACGCACGGCGTTTTCGAAGAGGGTGCGCGCGACATCTGCACGCTCGTGCATGAACATGGCGGGCAGGTCTATTTCGACGGGGCAAATCTCAACGCGCTGGTCGGGCTGGCGCGGCCGGGCGACATTGGCGCCGACGTCTGCCACATGAACCTCCACAAGACCTTCTGCATTCCCCACGGGGGCGGAGGTCCAGGTGTCGGGCCCATCGGGGTCAAGTCGCATCTGGCGCCGTTCCTGCCGGGCCATGCGGCCTTGGGAACGGAACATGCGGTTTCGGCAGCCCCCTTCGGAAGCGCATCCATTCTCCCGATCACATGGATGTACATCCGCATGATGGGCGCGGCGGGACTGAAGCAGGCCACGGAAATAGCCATCCTCAGCGCCAACTACATCGCCGCGCGGCTATCCCCGCATTTTCCGGTTTTGTTCGCAGGGCGTAACGGGCGGGTGGCGCATGAATGCATTCTGGATACGCGCGTGCTCAAGGAAAGCGCAGGCATTACTGTAGAAGATGTCGCCAAGCGATTGATCGACTACGGTTTTCATGCACCGACCATGTCATGGCCGGTAGCCGGGACGTTGATGGTGGAGCCTACGGAATCCGAGCCAAAGGAAGAGGTCGACCGCTTCTGCGACGCCATGATCGCCATCGCGAAAGAGGCTGCCCGGGTGGCGAAAGGCGAGTGGCCGAAAGAGGACAATCCGCTCGTCAATGCGCCACATACGGCAAGCGAGGCGCTGGGAAGCGACTGGGATCATCCCTATTCCCGGATGGAGGCCGCCTATCCCGCAGGCAACGCAGATCTGGCGGCGAAATACTGGCCTCCGGTTTCGCGCATCGACAATGTCGGCGGTGACCGGAACCTGGTCTGTTCCTGCCCGCCCATCGAAGCCCTGGCGAGTTAAACGCTCCAAGGCAACAGACTACGCCAAAGGAGCGTCGCAGCGATTGCGCGAGAAGGCTTCGCGCCGCGCAGACACCGCGAAGGCCGGCCCCCCAAGCGGCCGGCCTTCTTGGTCTCGCTGCCCCGTCGTTATGCTTTGTTTAGCAGCGCGAGATTCGCGTCGACCACAGTCGTGTCGGACATGTGCTTCCTCGCTTCATTGAGCAGTTCGCGCGCTTTTTTATTGTCGCCGCGCA
>JBEVEP010000190.1:0-13398 GCA_040512755.1 Mesorhizobium sp. | reverse complement strand
TTAGGTGCGGTCAGTTCTGTTTCTCGCGCGGCGAGACGATCCACGCGGAGGGTCGCGAAGGTCGATGGGGTTCCATCGTCCGAGCGGGCCGACAAAGTGGGCGGCCGCCGCGCGGAAACCCAAAGGGCCGGGTGAATTTGCGTCAAATCCGTCAGGTTCCGGCTCGGCCGTACCACCGGTACGACCGTCGCCGTACCCCTCGACCTTGCCACAAATTCCCACCGGCAGAACGACCCCACCTAATCTCATCTTGCTCTAGCGTCCGGCGCGGTTTCGCCGGTCGTCATCCCACCAGTCATGGATACTGAAATGCCTGACAACAATTCCGCCCGCGCAGCGATGCTTGCCCATCTGAGGCGCGCTGAACTGAACAAGGGAGATCCGGTACCGTTGCAGCTGACATTGGCTGCGATGTATCACCTGCCCGGCGATCCGGCGGGATTCAATCAATATGGCCGCTTCAGCAACCCCACATGGGAAGCGGTCGAAGCGCTGTTGTCGCATCTGGAGAACGCACCTGCCATCGCATTTCCGTCTGGAATGGCTGCGATCTCTGCCGTCTTCTTCAGCCAGCTCAGAACCGGTGACAGCGTTCTGCTGCCATCGGATGGCTACTACACGACCCGGGTGCTGGCCGAGCGTTTCCTCAAGCCGATGGGCATCCGCATCGAGACGCGCCGGACGGCCTCCTATCTCGATGGCGGCTTCGACGGCTACCGTCTGGTTTTCGTCGAAACGCCTGCCAACCCGAGCCTCGATATCTGCGATATCGCAGCAATCAGTGAAGCCGCGCACGCCGTCGGAGCACTGGTGATTGCCGACAACACGACGATGACGCCTTTTGGACAACGCCCGCTCGAACTTGGCGCCGACGTCGTGATCGCCGCCGACACGAAAGCTCCGAACGGTCACTCGGATACGCTGTTTGGCCATGTAGCGAGCCGCAACAGTGACATCATCAGCTCCATCGCCGACTGGCGAAAGCTTTCGGGAAGCATTCCCGGACCGTTTGAAGCCTGGCTCGTTCACCGAGGGTTGGAGACCCTGGACGTGCGGTTTGACCGGATGTGCAGTTCCGCCGAAGTCATCGCACGACGCCTCGCGGAGCATCCCAACGTCAAAGCCGTGCGTTTTCCCGGCCTTGAAAGCGATCAGGCGCACAATCTCGCCCGCGTGCAGATGCAGCGCTTCGGCTTCCTGATAGGCATGACGCTCTCCACGGCATCCGACGCCGAGGCGTTCATAAGTGCTTGCCCCTTGATCCAGCCGGCCACCTCATTCGGCGGCGTCCATACCTCGGCCGAGCGCCGCGCCCGATGGGGCGATGCGGTTGAGCCAGGGTTTGTCCGATTGTCGGTGGGATGCGAGCCGGTCGATGAGCTCTGGAAGGCACTCGAGGCTTCACTCGACAGCTAGGGCAGGTAGCAAGCGAAGCTCAAGCTCCTGCCGCATGGCGTTGGAGCAACCCAAATAAGCCGTACTGCCCGGCATGCTGCAACGCGCATGGATGAAGTGCCAGCTGGCCTGTAAGCCGGGTTCTGTATGGCCATGACACCTTGCGGCGTCGTGGCGTGGCGGCCATTCTTCTTGGGCGGATATCGCCATCCGCCTCACGCAACCAACCCGGATGGCAGGGCCGGAAACAGCCCCGAGGGTTTCCCCTCGCACCATCCCTATTCGGTCTTGCTCCCGGTGGGGTTTGCCATGCCGCTCCTGTTGCCAGTCGCGCGGTGGGCTCTTACCCCACCCTTTCACCCTTGCACTGCCGGCGCCCGTAGGCGACGGTGAGCGGTTTGCTTTCTGTGGCACTTTCCCTGGGGTCGCCCCCGCCGGCAATTAACCGGCACCGTGTTTCCATGGAGCCCGGACTTTCCTCACCCGCTGCCTTTCGGCATTTGCTGGTGCGGCCGCCCGGCCAGCTGGCACAACGTATAAAAGTGCTCGACAGGGAAAATGCAAATGAAAAAGCCCGCTTGGACGGCGGGCTTTCCTGAAATCGTATAAAACCTCAGATGCCAGCGAGTTGCCGCTTGACCTTCGTACAATAGGCTGCCGAAACCGGGTTCATCCGCTTGGCGGCGTGGCCGGCATTGTATTTCAGGACGGTGCCGCATGTCGTACCGCCGCCAAGCTGGTGGGCCTTGGCGAGGTATTTCATGCCGAACCTGATGTTGGTTTCCGGGTCGAAGAGGTCCTGGACCGAGCCGCTATAACCCATCATGCGTGCCGTTGCAGGCTTGATCTGCATCAGGCCGACTTCGCCGGCACTGCCGCGCGCATCGGCGCGATAGTTGCTTTCGACCTGGATTACCGCGTGAGCGAGCGAGACTGGAACGCCGTAGGAAGCGGCGTAGCGTCTCACGATCGGACCGAAACGGTAAGTTTCGGATTCGCCGATCGAACCCGTCATCTCCTTGCGGGCGCTGGAAATCAGGTCTGTTCGTTCGGCGACAGAAATTGAACTCGTCGTTGCCTTGTCGACCCCGGGCTTGCCGGCCGTCTCAGATTTCTCTTTCTGCTTTTTGGAAGCCTTTTCCGCGAGGCTCTTGGGATTTTCCGGCATCTGATCTTGCGCGTAGACGGCAATAGTCATCATCCCGGTAGCAAAGGCTACCGCCGCAACTTTAAGTTTTATCATTGAGTCCCGTTCTCTCTTTACCGCGAAGTGTTCTCGCGGGTGGTTTTCTTGATCATTCGGGTGACACGGAAACGTAACCCGACATTTGCACAGAACCTCGTGTGCCGAGGCAATTTGTGCCAATCGGGGCGAAACAAATCACTTTGGGTTACAGAACGTAACTCAAGGAAGAGTAAAAGAAATACTCACGCAAGACTGCCGGGCAGTGAAGCGAGCAGTCGATGTAGTGTTGCAATCGTTGAACGATCGGCAACACCGTCTATTTGTTCTGTCCGGAAGTGGCGCTGAAACGCCTCGACCACAATCTTTGTTTGCAGGTCGAAAATGCCGCTGATCTCAACGCCATAGCCGTAGAGCGCGAGCATAGCCTGCAGAGCTTCGACAAACCGTCCACGATCGCCGGAAGACAGAAATCGCCCGTGACCCATCGGCGATGGGTCGACGTAATGTCCAACCCCAGCGGCGGCGAGCACCTTCCACGGAAACTTTTCACCGGGGTCGACCTTGCGACCAGGTGCCACATCCGAATGCGCCAGAATATTGTGGGGATAAACGCCATGCCGCTTCGCGATGCCACGGCAAAGTGCAATCACCGCCTCAATTTGGGCGGCAGGGAAGTCCCGGTAACCAAATGCATGACCGGGATTCGCGATTTCGATGCCGATCGACAGCGAGTTGATGTCCGTGCGCCCTCGCCATGAGCTTTTGCCAGCGTGCCAGGCGCGGTCGCTCTCGCGCACCATTTGTGTGACGCGCCCGTCCTCCTGGACGAGGTAGTGGGAGGATACCTCACTCACCGGGTCGCAAAGCCAGGCCTCGGCGGCATCGCCGGTCTCCATCCCGGTATAGTGCAGGACGACGATTTCCGGTCGAGCCCCGTCACGGCGCGGTCCGAAATTCGGCGAAACCCTCACCTCCGCGCCATCGTGATCGGGCGCGAATCCACTCATGCCGCCCTGAGGCCCCGCTCGATGAGTTCGTACGCACCGTTGATCGCGGCAAGCCGCGTCGTGGCGATCGCGATGAACTCCTGGGGCAAGCCGCGAGCGATCAGCTTGTCGGGATGGTTATGGGCTACGAGCTTGCGATAGTGCTTGCGCACTTCCTCGAAAGGCGCCTCGCGATCGATGCCCAGAATGACGTAGGGGTCGGCGTCACCGAGATCGAGATGCCGCGCGAGGATGCGCTGGTAGTGCGCCTCGTCGACTTTGAATATCTGAGCGATGTGGTGAAGGAACATGCCCTCCCTCTCATGCATCACGCCATCCGCCTTCGCGATATGAAAGAGACCGTCGAGGATATCCTCCAGCAGGCCGCAGTTCACCGCGCCCGAGCCGCAAAGGCCCGCTATGCGTGCGGCGTAGACTTCGTAACCTGCAACATCGGCTTTTGCCAGGTCGTACAAACGGGCGACATTCCGCGTCTCTTTCGGAGGGATTGAGAATATCTGCTGAAACGCACGGATTTCATCCTGCGTCACGACACCGTCAGCCTTCGCCATTTTCGCCGAGAGCGCGATCATGGCGACAGAAAAGGCAACACGGCGGCGCAATTCCGGATCGCCTGCGAATATCGTGCGAACTCCCTCCGCAATATCAATGACGCCCGCCCGAACAGGCGCTGCGATCTTGCTGACGAAATAACCGAGCCGTTCCCAAATCGACATGGGCGTTTCTTAGAACCAAAGCTTGAAAATGGCGAGGCGGTTTCGTGCCACAGGATCCGCCTCCTCACCGAACTGGCCTCGCACTCTGGCAGAGGTCCCGGGCCAGGCGCCAGCGCTCGCTCTTGCGGTCGAGCTCCGCACGATGGCGGTCACAGCGGGCAATGCAGAAAGTGCGATACCGGCCGAAACAACGATGCGCTCACCACACTCTGTAGGTGGCGGCAATCCGGTGTCGGTCCGGGATCGAAAATCGATTCCGGACCGAACAACATCTAACAGCGTCCTCTGCGCTCCCCACAGGCGCAGATGTGACGTTTACTGAATGCCCAGCGCCTGCTTCGCTGCAGCCTCGGCCGCATCTCCGGCCTGCTTGACGAGATTTTCGGCCTGCCCGGCCGCTTTGGCCATGGACTCGGCATTCGTGCGCGCAGCCGCAATCGCCTGCTGCTTCTGCTCATCCGTCATCGAAGCTGCCTGTTCCTTCAGGGCATTCATCGCATCCTGCGCCGCTTTTGCCGGATCGGCCGGAGCTTCAGCAGGGGAGGCAGGAGCAGCGGGTTCGGCAGGCGCAGGCGCCGGTTCTGCCGGAGCAGGCGCAGGTTCAGCTGGCGCCGCAGGAGCAGGTGCCGGTTCGGCCGGCGCTGCTGGAGCCGGGGCAGGTTCGGCGGGCGCAGGCGCGGGCTCTGCCGGCGCAGGCGCCGGCTCAGCGGGAGCTGCCGGCTGTTCCGATGTTGCTGGAGGCGTTTCCTTTTTTTGCTCGCTCTCCCCGCAGGCGGTAAGCGCCAGCATTGAGATACCGGCCAAAGAAACAAGAACCAATCTGTTCATAACGATTCCCTCATATCACGGCTCAAAAAAAGCCGTCGTCAACCGATACCTGAATTGAGGCAAAGTTGAGCCGAAATCAGTCCCGGTCGAGGGAAAAAATGTTGAAATCACAGGTAATTACAGCTCGGAAACGAAAGGCCGGATCATGTCCGGCCGTTCGCAGTCAGTTTCTGGGAGGAACAAAATGCTTATTGCTGTGCCGGTTGTGTCCCTTGCGCTGGCGGCGTTGCCGGCTCGGTGGCGGGCGCCGGCGCGGGCGCCGGTTGGGTTTCAGTAGCCGCAGGCGCGGTTTCGGTCTTGTTTTCGCTGCAAGCAGCCAAGCCGAGCACAGCCGCCGCCGACAGTGAGGCAAGGACAAGTTTTCTCATCTTCCAATCTCCTTTGCGCTACAGCATCGCCGGTTGGACGGCGAGTCTCACAAGCATACCATCCGGCGGTGTCCGGTCGCGTCACATCAGCTAACCGCACTTAACAGTTTGTGCTTGCAAGAGATTTGTTCGCTCGGATCACAGACTGGCAGCGCCGCGCGCCGCCTGGTCGTATTGCCCCGAAAGCGCTCTCATCAAACCGGCGATGCGGCTCAAATCGTCTTCATCAAAGTTGAGGGTCTTGATGCTGGAAACAAGGAGCGCTTCCCGCACATCGCGGTAACGGCAGCATGCGGCCGACCCCGCCTCGGTCACCCTTACCGTCTTTTCCTTGCCACGCCGTCCGGTCTCGACCAGGTCCAGGCTTTCGAGTTTCTTCAGCGCGTAGGTCACGACATGCGTGTCCTCGATGTTGAACATCATACAAAGGTCCGAAAGCGTCTTCTCCCGAGACCGGTGAGTGACAGCGTGCAGAATGAGAACATCGATATGTCCAAGCCCCGGAAAACCGGCAGCCGCCATACAGCGCACGATCCATCGCTGAAACGCGTTACCAAGAACGGTGAGTGCGAATTCCGCCTCGGAGAGCGACGGCATGGCGCCCTCCGCCAGATGGGCGGCCGACACCACGGGACCGATGGTCATTTCGTCTTTTTTCAACAGGCCTCTTCCTTCATCGATAATTTATCGATAAAATGTCGATAATTTCATGGCAGATAATACGCGGCGATTGGCCGGTTGTCCATTCCGAACACGGGAGAGAAGAATGCGCGGAACATGGGATTTCTGGATCGATCGCGGGGGCACGTTCACCGACATCATCGGCCGCGATCCTGACGGCGGATTGCATCCGCGCAAGCTTCTTTCGGAGAATCCGGAGGCTTACCGCGACGCTGCCATCCAAGGCATCCGCGAGTTGCTGGATGTCGCTCCCGGCGCGCCGATCCCGGCTGCGCTCATCGGTGACATCAAGATGGGAACGACCGTTGCCACCAACGCGCTGCTCGAGCGCAAGGGTGACCGCGTGCTTCTGCTCATCACCAAGGGTTTCCGAGATGCGCTTCGCATCGCCTATCAGGCGCGTCCCGATATCTTCGCCAAGGAGATCATCCTGCCCGAGCAGCTTTACGAGCGCGTGATCGAGGTCGAGGAACGCGTGCGGACGGACGGCGTGGTCGAAAAGGAAATGGATCTCGCCTCCATCCGGCCGGCAATCGAAGACGCCAAGAGGGACGGCATTGACGCGGTCGCGGTCGTCTTCATGCATTCCTGGAAGTTTCCGGCGCATGAAATCGCGGCGGGCGCGCTGTGCCGACAGATCGGTTTCCGGCAACTCTCCGTCAGCCACGAGGTATCACCACTGATAAAGCTCGTCGGCCGCGGCGATACCACGGTGGTCGATGCTTATCTCTCTCCGATCCTTGCCCGGTATGTGAGGCAGGTGGCCGACGAGTTGGGAATGACGCCCGGCCATTCGCAGACGGAGAGTCAGGACAATTCACCCCGGCTGATGTTCATGATGTCGTCCGGCGGTCTCACAGCAGCCGACATGTTCCAGGGCAAGGACGCGCTGCTGTCGGGCCCGGCCGGCGGTGTCGTCGGCATGGTGGAGACCGCCAGACTGGCGGGCTTCGAGAAGGTCATTGGCTTCGACATGGGCGGCACGTCGACCGACGTGGCCCACTATGACGGCGAGTATGAGCGCGCCTTCGATACCGAAGTTGCGGGCGTTCGGGTCCGCGCGCCGATGATGCGCATTCACACTGTCGCCGCCGGCGGTGGCTCGATCCTGCATTTCGAGGCAGGCCGCTTCCGCGCCGGTCCGGACTCGGCAGGCGCCAATCCCGGCCCGGCCTGTTATCGCCGGGGCGGCCCGCTGGCCGTGACCGACGCCAATGTGATGCTCGGCAAATTGCAGCCGGAGTTTTTCCCGGCGATTTTCGGACGCGACCAGAACCAGCCGCTGGACACTGACGTCGTGCGGGCAAAATTCGCCGCCCTCTCAAACGAGATCGGCGACGGCCGCACGCCAGAGGCGGTAGCGGAAGGCTTCGTGACCATCGCCGTCGAGAACATGGCCAACGCCATCAAGAAGATATCAGTTCAGCGCGGCTACGACGTGACCGAATATCTTCTCAACTGCTTCGGCGGCGCCGGCGGTCAGCATGCCTGCCTCGTCGCCGACGCACTCGGCATGGAGGCGGTCCTCATCCATCCTTTCTCCGGCCTGCTTTCCGCCTACGGCATCGGGCTTTCGTCGGTCTTCGCCTCCCGCCAGCAGGCGTTGCTCCAGCCGCTGGCGAACGACTCAGTCGAAGCGATGGACGCCATGATCCGGCAGCTACGCGACGCCGTGCTCAAGGAACTCGCAGATCAAGGCATCGCCGGCAACGACGTCTCCTGGCGGCCCGTACTGCATATCCGTTATGACGGCACGGATACGACCCTGCCCGTCCATCTCGAGGGCAACTCCATCGAAAAGGCACGTAGCGACTTCGAGGCTGCGCACAAGGCGCAGTTCGGCTTCATCTACGAAAACAAACCGATGATCATCGAAGCTGTCGGGGTTGAGGGTGTCGACAAATCGGAAAAGGGTCGCGACGAACGTGATTCAATGCTGGAAGACGTTTCCGCAACACCTTCCGAGAGAAGAAGAATCTTCACCGAAGGCGACTGGCGCGACGCCGGCATATTCCGCCGCGAATCGCTAAAACCGGGCCACAAGGTTGCCGGCCCTGCCCTGATCATCGAGAGCCATCAGACTATCGTCGTGGAACCGGGCTGGCAGGCGGAAATCACCGCCAAGGGTCACGTGCTGATGCGCCGCACCGAAAAGAAACGCCGGCAGGCGGCTCTCGGCACCGAGGCCGATCCGGTCATGCTCGAAGTGTTCAACAACCTGTTCATGTCTATCGCGGAGCAGATGGGCGTAACGCTTCAGAACACGGCCTACTCCGTCAATATCAAGGAACGCCTCGACTTCTCCTGCGCGGTGTTCGATCGCAATGGGGCGCTGGTCGCGAACGCACCGCATATGCCGGTTCACCTCGGCTCGATGGATCGATCTGTGGAGACCATCATCCGCCTCAACGAGGGCGACATCCATCCGGGCGACGTGTTTGCGCTCAACGCCCCCTACAATGGCGGCACGCACCTGCCGGACATCACCGTGGTCACGCCCGTCTTTGACGATGCGGGCAAGGAGATCCTCTTCTACTCCGCCTCGCGCGGACATCACGCCGATGTCGGCGGAACGGCGCCCGGTTCTATGACGCCTCTTGCCACGACGGTCGATGAGGAAGGTGTGCTCTTCGACAATTTCCGGATCGTGGAGCGCGGCCATTTCCGCGAGCCGGAACTTGAGCAGTTGCTGACCGACCACCCTTACCCAGCACGCAATCCCCATCAGAACATAGCCGATCTGAAAGCGCAGATCGCGGCCAACGAGAAGGGTGTCGCGGAACTGCGCAAGATGGTCGCCCATTTCGGGCTCGACGTCGTCAATGCCTATATGGGTCACGTTCAGGACAACGCAGCCGAGAGCGTGCGCCGGGTGCTGGAACGCCTGCCGGACGTGTCCGAATACGAATATCCGACCGACACCGGACAGGTCATCAAGGTGAAGATTACGATCGACCGAGCAAAGCGCGAAGCGACGGTAGACTTCACAGGCACATCGCCGGTGATGAAGAACAACTTCAACGCGCCGGAACCGGTGGCGCGGGCGGCAGTGCTCTATGCATTCCGCGTCATGGTCGAGGACCAGATCCCGATGAATGCGGGCTGCCTGCGTCCAGTCAACATCATCATTCCGGATGGTTGCATGCTGCGGCCCAGCTACCCGGCGGCCGTCGTTGCCGGCAATGTCGAAACCTCGCAGCACGTGACCAACGCCATGTTCGGCGCCATGGGTGCGCTGGCCAACGCCCAGGGCACGATGAACAACCTGACCTATGGAAACAACAAGTATCAGTATTACGAGACCATCTGTTCCGGCTCACCGGCCGGCCGGATGAACAATGGACGTGGTTTCAACGGCACGTCGGGCGTGCACACGCACATGACAAACTCCCGTCTCACCGATCCGGAAATCCTCGAACTTCGCTTCCCCGTCCTGTTGGAGGACTTCCACATCCGGGAGGGTTCCGGCGGCAAGGGCAAATGGAGCGCCGGAGACGGCACGCGCCGCACCATTCGCTTCCTTGAAGAGATGGAGTGCGCCATCCTCTCATCGCATCGCTCGCGCCCTCCGCGTGGTATCGAAGGCGGCGGAGACGGACTGGCTGGCACGACCGAGGTCCGGCGGCTCGACGGGACAATCCAGACCCTGAAAGCCTGCGATCAGACCGTTCTGGCGGCAGGCGAGGCTGTCATCGTGACCACGCCGACGGCAGGCGGATTCGGCAGGGCCTGAAGCGCGACCGCCCCTGAAGTTCGCAACGAGAGGTTTGGCGGCGGTTTGCCGCCAAACCGTCATCCATCCGTCACCCGCCTGTCATGGCACTGCGGTACCCGCCTGCTCAGTCGCAACGGGGAATCGCTGCCATGACCGATCTTTCCGCAGATATCGGCTTTGCCCGCAATCGCCAGCTCGGACGGGCGGTACATCAGAACCGGGCGCTTTCACGAGCGGGATTGTCCGAGCGGCTCTTTACGCTTCTCTTCTCCGGCCTCGTCTACCCGCAGATCTGGGAGGATCCGGATGTCGACATGGAAGCGATGGAACTCGGCGAGCAGCATCGCGTCGTCACCATCGCTTCGGGCGGGTGTAATGCGCTCGCCTATCTGACGCGGTCGCCGGCGCAGATCGATGCGGTCGACCTCAATCCCGCCCATGTTGCGTTGACGCGCCTGAAGATCGCTGCAATCCAGCACCTGCCCGCCCAAGCCGACTTCTTCCGGTTCTTCGGAAGCAGCGACAACAAACACAACACTATCGCCTACGACCGATTCATTGCTCCCAACCTCGACAGCACGACACGCTCCTATTGGGAGCGCCGGAACTGGCGGGGCGTGCGCCGAATCGCGGCCTTCAACAAGAACTTCTACGGCAGGGGATTGCTCGGATTCTTCATTGCCGCTGGCCATCGCGTGGCCCGCCTCAATGGGGTGGATCCCTCCCGTATCATGGAGGCGCCCACGCTACGCGAACAGCGCAGCTTCTTTGAGGAACACCTGGCGCCGTTGTTCGATCGCCCGTTCCTGCGCTGGGTGACGGCACGCAAGGCTTCCTTGTTCGGCCTCGGCATACCGCCAGCGCAGTATGATTCATTGATCTCGTCTGGCAACGGAGCGATGGCCGATGTGCTTTCGGCCCGGTTGGAAAAACTTGCCTGCCACTTTCCGCTCAAGGACAACTATTTTGCCTGGCAGGCATTTGCCCGACGCTACCCACAGCCCGGAGAGGCTGCCTTGCCGGCCTATCTGGAACCGAAAAACCATGCCGTGATCCGGCGGAACGCCGGCCGGATAAGAGTCCACAATGCCAATTTCACCGAGCTGCTCGCTCGCAAGGGAGCGGCAAGCGTCGACCGCTTTATACTCCTCGACGCACAGGACTGGATGACCGACAGC
Source organism: Mesorhizobium sp. (assembly GCA_040512755.1). Lineage (GTDB taxonomy): Bacteria > Pseudomonadota > Alphaproteobacteria > Rhizobiales > Rhizobiaceae > JBEVEP01. Next base: position 2,324 of record JBEVEP010000190.1, on the reverse strand, counting down.
CAATTGAACGCGCTCTGGACCGAAATCACACGCACTGCCGCGGCAGGTGCGCGGGTGATTTTCCGCACGGCGGCAGACCCGAGCCTGCTCCCTGGCCGCGTTGCACAGACCTTGCTCGATCAGTGGACCTATGAGGAAAGCCGCTCGCGCGAACTTGCCGCTCGCGATCGGTCGGCGATCTATGGCGGGTTCCATCTCTACGTGAAGAAAAGCTGATGAGCGTTACGGACCGCACCGCTAACCAGGCAGCACTCATGGATGGCGTCTACCGCCATCAGCGCCACCTCTACGACGCGACGCGCAAATTTTACCTGTTCGGCCGCGACCGCATGCTCGCTGGGCTCGATGTGCCGCCGGGCGGCACCGTATTGGAACTCGGCTGCGGCACAGGCCGAAATCTTTTGCTGGCGGCACATCGCTGTCGGGACGCCCGCTACTTTGGCCTCGACATCTCAAGGGAGATGCTGACGAGCGCATTAAAAGGTGTTACCCGCCATGGACTGTCGGAGCGGATCAAGCTTGCTCAGGGCGACGCCACCCGGTTCGACGCGGAAGCCCTGTTCGGCTGCGCCACCTTCGACCGGGTCTTCATCTCCTACTCACTGTCGATGATCCCCGCCTGGGAAAAGACAATCGACGCCGCGCTCGCGATGCTCCGGCCAGGCACTTCCCTTCACATCGTCGATTTCGGCCAGCAGGAAAGCCTGCCTCGGTGGTTCCGTGTAGGCCTTCGCAACTGGCTGGCGAAGTTCCATGTCGAGCCGCGTGATTCACTGCGTGAAGTGCTGGAATCGCAATGCGAACGGCAGGCGGCAAGCCTTTCTTTTGAAACGCTTTATCGTGGCTATGCAGTGCACGCGGTCGTCCGCAGGCAGGTCTGAATCACTCGAACAGCTTCGTGAACGCCTCGACCAGTCCTTGCGCCTTGTAGCCGAGTTTGTAAGGCGTCAGCCCAAGCCGCACGATCACCAGGTTCTTCGACGGAATGATCGCGATTGACTGCCCGTCATGGCCGAGCATCCAGAACGTATCTTCAGGCAATGTGTAGCCTATGTCGGGATCGACGCCGGCCGGCGTTCCTGCATCCGAGCCGCGCAGCCAGAGCTGCCCTTTTCCATACTCGCCGTTCGAGGCGGGCACCTGCTCGCGCATCCAGGCTACGAAGCCGGAAGGAAGGATCGCCTCGCCGTTCCAAACTCCGTCCTGCAACAGGAGTTGGCCGAAGCGCGCCCAGTCGCGCGCCGTCGCGTAAAGATACGACGAGCCCACAAAGGTTCCGTTCTCATCCGTCTCAAGAACCGCGCTCGTCATGCCTACCGGGTCGAACAAAGCCGTCCGCGGCCAGGTCAACGCCTTTCCCGGCTCGTCAAGGGAATCTTGCCAGATGCGCGAAAGCAGCGTCGTGGTTCCGCTCGAATAGCTCCAGGTCTTTCCGATCTCGCCGGTCAGCGGCTTGGTTTCGACGAAGCCCGCCATATCCGGTTCGAGGTAAAGCATGCGTGTCACATCGGTGACATCGCCGTAATCCTCATTGAACTCCAGCCCACTCGACATCCCCATCAGATCCGCAAGGCTGATTCCCTTTCGCGAGTCGGCAAGCCAGGGTTGGAACAGGTCTTTCTTGTCGAGCGAGAGCCTGCCGTCCTTGATCAGCGTACCGATAATGGCTGCGGTTACCGTTTTGGTCATCGACCAACCGAGCAGCGGCGTTTCTGCCGAGAACCCGTTGGCGTAGCGTTCGCCGATGATGCGACCGTTGTGGATAACCACGATCGCGCGCATGTTCGGTCCGGTCATCTTCAGATCGTTTAGAACTTTCTGGATTTCGGGGTCCTGGGAGGCCTCGACACGATTGCCTTCGGGCCACAGCGCGTCCGGCTTGGTGGCAGCGGGCGGCGCAGCTGCCGGCAAGAATTGTGCCCGTTCGACTGCGCCATCGGGAGCCAATGCGCAGCCGAAACCATCCCGTGCTACTGCCGTTGATCGCCCGAAAAGGCCGAGCAGAGAGGCCCGCACAAGGCGCTTGTCCTTGTCGGTCTCTATCGAGATGAATTTCAGAATCGGGTGACCGGGCGCCTGAACATCAACTTTCAAAACCGCGTCGGGCTGGCGACCGGCGACGAAGACGTTGGAGCAAACGATCTTCGCCGAGTATCCCGTGGCGACCCGGATCAATGCTGGCGGAGCCAGATAGAGCCAGCCAGCGACGCTAACAACTGCGAGCGCGGCGACGACGAGCAGCCACTTAACCATCTTCAAGAAAAGCTTCATTTTCTCCCCGCCGCGTCCGCACCGGTCATCGAATTGCCGCCATTGCCCGCGCA
>JBEVEP010000147.1:0-2915 GCA_040512755.1 Mesorhizobium sp. | reverse complement strand
TCCGGCGTCTGCTATCCCGCGCTGGTCTTCGTCACCGTGCTGACGGGGTTCCGCTATATCTTCGTCCGCGTACCCTGGCAGCCGGCCTATCTCGCGATCTTCGCCGCCTTCGTCGGCACCGTCGGCGAAAGCTTCATCATCGATACCGACCACTGGAGGCACTTCTGGATGATGCTCGGCACCATGTGGGGCATGTTCGTCGCCGCCGAACGCTGGAAGGCGGGCAGTCCGCCTCCCCGCGCCCCATAGCTGCCGGGAAGCGCGATCTCGTAGGGTAGGCAAAGCAAAGTGTGCCCACCATAGATGCCGACGATTTCTGCGAGATGGTGGGCACGCTTCGCTTTGTTTTACTGCGTCATAAATTTTTGTCGTCGATTTGTTGCAGCGTTGCTGCCGCAACAGGGACATCGCGGCAGGTTTTTGATGAGCGCTTTGATCAACCGCACGCGCACGGTCGCGATCGAGTTTGGAATGTGGCGTTCAGGCCGCAAGGGGGGATCCTCTGGGTCGATAACCCTCGGGTAGGGCAGTCGTCTGGAACGGCGCGGCGCGACGAGGTGCTGAGGGGGGAATCGTCTCCCTCTCGGAGACCAGGAATCCGTAGGCTGCGATGCACATCGTGGCGTGATGATGGAAGCCGCGCCAGCCGCGCCCTTCGAAGTGCCCGAGCCCGACCTCCTGCTTGAGTTCAAGATAGTCGCGCTCGATACGCCAGCGCAGCTTGGCGAAGTCGACGAGTTCGCGGAAGCCGATGTCGGCTGGCAACGTCGACAGCCAATATTTGGTCGGCTCGGGTTCGCCGGCAGGCCACTCGATCAACAACCACTCCTCCGATATCAATTCCGGTTTGAGCTGGGTATGTCCGACCCGAACGCGCACGCGGGCGAAGCGCGACGATAACCACTCGGCCGAGCCCTCCCGCCACTGGATCGTGTGCCAGGCCTCTTTGGGCAGATCGCGCGCCAGGCGTTTGGCCGAGATCAGATCGGGCTCGTCGCGTCGCCCCGTATTGTTCAGCGGCCGGCCTCTCCGCCTTGGTCCGCTACCGGGCGGCCACATCAGGAGCTTCGGCTGAATGCCGACGACGTAGCTCACGCCCAATGCCGTCATGCCGGTGCGCAGCCGTGAGTCCACGCCATAGGCGGCGTCCATCAAGGCGACCCCGCGGGGCAGCCCGGCCTCGCACGCCCACCGCATCTGATCGAGCGCGATCTCCGGCTTGGTCTTGAAGCGGATGTCCCGCGGTACCCCTGCCTTGTTCCGGCGCGCTTTATCCTTGGCCCACTCCTTCGGCAGATACAGCCGATAGGCCACCGGCAGGCTGGCGGAGTGATTGGCGATCGACAGCGAGACGGCCACCTGACAATTGGCCTCCTTGCCGAGTTGACCGCAATATTGGACCTGCACGCCTACCGAATGCTTCCCGTGTTTGGGAAAACCCGTGTCGTCGATGATCCATGCCTCGATCGGCCCCTGCCGTTGCATCGAAGGCAACACCATCTCGCGTACCTTGCTCAGCACCTGCTCGTCCGACCAGGTCGCCACACCGACAAAATGCAGCAACGACTGATGCTGTGCCGCCGTTCGCGCCGGAGCCGTCTTCGCCGCCATCGGCTCCACACTCTTGCGCTCACCCGGCAGGATCAGCCCGGTGCAATAGTCGCGCAGTGGGCCAATCCGGTCAGCGTGGCCGAGCACGCTCGCAAGACCCGAAACATACGCCGCAAATCGTGTTTCGACCTGATCTTCAAGTTTCCGATCCATGTCAGCACCTCGCGCGCCAATCCTGAATCTTCTCAAATAGTTGATTCTCGGGCTCGCAGCCGTGCGACCTTCTGACTCAGTACGATTTGCCCACCCTACGAGTCCGCGGCTAGCCCCTCGGCCCGCGCATCTGCGCCGTCAGGCGATCCATCGCATTCGCAACGTCGCGCCATTGCGACAGCCAGCTCCGCGGAAAGCGGAACGTCAGGTCGGCGCCGTCGACGCGGCGCTCGCTCAGGCACATGCCGGGCGTCTGACCGTCGCGCGAGCAGCGCGCGTTGAGGCCCGGCGTCGCGGCGGAGAACAGGTCTTCATTGGCGTAGGGTGAGCCGTCGCGAAAGGCGCGTATCGTTAAACCGTCATCGACCGGTGTTGCTGCCTGCGCGAGGTAGCGCGGATAGATCGTGCGGACCCGCATGTCGGGCGCCAGCGCATCGTGGTGGGCCGATATCGACAGGAAGATCCGGTCGATCGGCTGTACCTTCTCCTCGATCGTATCGGCGCTGACGTGCTTCGGCGCATCCGGCGGTTCCAGCGACGGGAAGACGAAACTGAGATCGACCCGCTCCTGCGGGCCGGAGTGGCGCTGGATCTTCCGGCGGATCGCCGCCGTCGGCACGTTGAAGAGCGTGGCGCCGACGCTGACTGGTAACCGATCGGGGGCGCTGGCAGGGCGCGCCACCCAGGTCGGCCACAGCAAATAGGCGACCAGCGCAACGGCGCCCGCGGTGATGGTTACCGCGACCATGATCAGCATCATGTGCGAGCGCGGGTTCCTGCGGGTGTCGCGGGCGAGGTGCTGGGCCGTCGAAAGCAGGGTCATGAACGAAGCATCGGTGGAGGAAGAGCCAGGCGAATCATCTTCGCGAATATGCCATGGGGAGCGTGATTTCCTCATGATTTCGCAGGGTTTCCGGCCGCGCCTGCCATGCGTAAACGAGGTCCCGGCGGGGGTGTTGTTAACCTTTCCTTAAGGATGCTGTGGCGGCCGCCGCCCAATTTTGCGAAAGCAGGGCGCGGTTTTTCGGTCAAGGGAAGTTGCCATGTCGCCCGATGCGTTGAATTCCCTGTTCGCCCTTTGCATCGGCTTTGCATTCGCGGGCGCGCTCGCCAGCGGCTATCAGGCGATGGCGGCGCGGCCGGCCGGGTTC
>JBEVEP010000129.1:0-4113 GCA_040512755.1 Mesorhizobium sp. | reverse complement strand
CGGCGCGGGCTGTGTTGGAATTCGTCTCAGTAGTCGACAGGTTCGCGGATGAGCGGACAGGTCATGCAATGCCCGCCGCCGCGTCCGCGTCCGAGTTCGGCTCCGACAATGGTGATGACTTCGATGCCTTGCTTGCGCAGCAGCGTGTTCGTGTAGGTGTTCCGGTCATAGGCGTAGACCACACCCGGCGAGGCACAGACCAGATTGGCGCCGCTGTCCCACTGTGTGCGTTCGCGCATGTAGTCGCTGCCGCCGGTTTCAACCACGCGCAGTTTCTTCAGGCCAAGGGATTCGGCCACGACGTCCACAAACGGCTTGTCGTCCTTGCGCGCCTCGATGCCGCTCGGCGTGTCGCCTGGCCGGAGCGAGAACGCCTGGATCGTGTTCACGATGTCCGGGTAGATCAGCACGCAATCGCGGTCTGCGAAGGTGAAAACCGTGTCGAGATGCATGGCGGCGCGCAGCTTCGGCATGGCGGCTATGATGACCCGTTCAGCCGCGCCCTTCTGGAACAGGGCGGCCGCGAGCTGGGTGATTGCCTGGCGCGATGTGCGTTCGCTCATCCCGATCAGCACGTTTCCCTTGCCGATCGGCATCACATCGCCGCCTTCCAGGGTGGCCAGGCCATGGTCGTGGATCGGATCGCCCCACCAGACATTCACCTTGCCTGCGAAGTCAGGATGGAACTTGTAGATCGCCGTGGTCAGGATGGTTTCTTCCCGCCTTGCCGGCCAATAGAGCGGATTGAGCGTGCAACCACCATAAATCCAGCATGTCGTGTCACGCGTGTAGAGCGTGTTTGGCAATGGCGGCAGAAGATATTCGGTGACGCCCGCCGCCTGACGGATCAGTTTGAGCGCCTCGCCGCCATGGCTGTCGGGGAAGTCGTAAGTCGAAAGCCCGCCAATCAGCGTCTCGGCAAGTTCACGATGAGAGAGGCCATCGAGATAGCTGCGAAGTTCATTCACGAGGCCAAGGCCGACCTGGTTCGGTTCGACCTCGTTGTCGAGGATCCACTTCTTCGCCTCCGGTACGGCGACCGTCTCGGCGAGCAGATTGTGCATCTCGACCACTTCGATGCCGCGGTCGCGCATTTTGGTGATGAAATCGAAGTGGTCACGCTTGGCGTTATCGACCCACAAGACATCGTCGAAGAGCAGTGAATCGCAGTTGGACGGTGTGAGCCGCTGGTGCGCACGTCCGGGGGCGCACACCATGACTTTCTGAAGCTTGCCGACCTCCGAGTGGACGCCATATTTCAACTCTTGCGCATTCGCCATGATGACCTCCCTAAGATACTGGTGTGACCGGCGCTAGATTGTGATGTAGCCAGTCACGAGCCCGTGGATGCCCACGATGCAGCCGACGACGGCGGCGATGAAGAGGATCCAGTCAATCGGCCTCTTGAAGAACATATCCTTGCCTTGTTCGCGCCGCGCCCAGAAATAAAGGAGCGTTCCAGGCCCGTAGAGGATCGCCGCAAGCAACAGAAACTTCAGACCGCCGGCAAAGACGAGGAATGTTGTGTACAGCACGGCGATTCCAGCGATGATCAGGTCACGCCTTCGCTCCTGCGGCCTCACCTCATACGTCTCGCCCCGATTGGCTACCATGGCCCCATATGCTGCAACCAGAAGATAGGGGGCCAGCGACATCACGCTGGTCAAATTGAGCATCAGCGCGAAGGCATCAGTCGACCAGTAGGTGCTGATGACGAAGAACTGAACCACAATGTTCGTGAGCCACAGGGCCGCCGCAGGAACCTTGTTCTGGTTTTCGGTCGCGAAAAGCTTCGGCATGTCTTTCGACTTCGCCGCCGCGAACATCACCTCGGCCGCGATCAGCGACCAGGCAAGGTAAGCGCCCAGCACCGACACGAGCACGCCGATGCTGATGAACACGGCCCCCCAGTGGCCAACCACCGCCTCCAGCACCGGGGCCATCGACGGCTGCCGCATTGCGGCCAACTCGGGGCGCGTCAGCACGGCGTAGGACAGAAGGGTTACCAGCACCATAAGTGTGGTCACGCCGGTGAAGCCCATGATGGTGGCCGTGCCAACATCAGAACGCCTCTGCGCATAGCGCGAGTAGACGCTCGCGCCTTCGATACCCAGAAAGACGAATACCGTGACCAGCATCGTGGCGCGAACCTGCTCGAACAGGCTCGCCTCTGGCATTCCTTCGCCGCCGTAGAAGTTGGCGCGGAAGAGATCGGCCTTGAAGGCAAAGACCAAGATCAGGATGAAAACCAGGATCGGCACGATCTTGGCGATGGTGACGACCGTGTTGATGAAAGCGGCCTGTTGCACCCCGCGCAGGATCATGAAGTGGAAGAGCCAGATGCCGATCGAGGCAACAATGATCGCAGTGACGGTATTGCCGTCCCCGAAGACCGGAAAGAACCCGCCAAGCGTCGACTTGATCAAAACCCAGTACGAGACGTTGCCGATGCAGCTTCCAACCCAGTATCCGAAGGCCGAGAGGAAGCCCGGATAGTCGCCGAAACCAGCTTTTGCATAGGCGAAGACACCGGCATCCAGATCTGGCTTGCGCTCAGCGAGGGCCTGAAATACGCGGGCAAGCATGTACATGCCGGCGCCGGCGATACACCAGGCGATGATCGCCCCAAACGGGCCAGTCGCAATACCGAAGGTTCGGGGCAGGGAGAATATCCCGGCGCCGACCATCGAGCCGACAACCATTCCGGTTAGTGCGAACAGAGGCAGTTTCTGCAGCGGTTCCGACGCCATGGTCCCCTCCTGGAAGGCTACCGATGCGTGCGCGTTACCGATCCCGCAATTTTTTCTACGCGGAATCACATGCACGCAATGATTGCATGCAAGTCATTATCAGCAGATCCCAACCGCGAAAATTGAGCAAGAGATAGCACACCTTGCGTTGGGTTATCAATACTTTAACGTCGGCTAGAGGAGCGTTGCTGGAACAACGGCGCCGGCAGACGCGAAACGCCGACGGCAACCTCCGGGCGAAGCGACTCCGCGGATGGCCTAGCCGGCGCAGTCCCGCCCCCTGTATTTCAACATTCGACTGCCATGGGCCGTTCTGGCATTCTAGCGGATGTACCCGAGGATTTTGTGACGCCGCCTGCGATGGCCGGGAGGGTGTCGCATCTGGAAGAGAACGATTGATGTTTTAAGCGGCACCCCGTTGGGATGCCGCGCGAACGACAAGGCGAACGCGGAGGGCACATGCAGGGCCGGAAGTATCTTATCTACGACGTTTTCACGGATACGGTCCTGACGGGGAACCCGCTTGCAGTGGTTGTCGACGCCGGCGGTCTCGACACAGCCGCCATGCAACGCGTCGCGCGCGAGTTCAATCTTTCGGAGACGGTGTTCATCCTGCCGCCGGAGAACCAACTCCATCGGGCCAAGGTCCGCATTTTCAAGCCTGCAAGCGAGTTGCCCTTTGCAGGTCACCCGACGGTCGGCGCTGCGATAGCGCTTGCACAGCAGTCCGCCGGCCCGAAAACGACGACGCAGGCCGGGATACTCGTGCTAGAGGAGAATATAGGTCCCGTGCGCTGCGCCGTTTCGAGCGGCAGGAAGGCTGCGTTTGCCGAATTTGACCTGCCCAGGTTACCTCGACCGGTCACGTTTCGCGCCGTGCCGGAGGCCGTCGCCGCAGCCTTGGGGCTTGACGCTCACGAGATAGGGTTCGAGAACCATCGAATCGGCGCCTGGTCCGCCGGTGTGCCCTATGCGACGGTGCCGGTGCATGGGCTGAAGGAAGCGGCCAAGGTGCGCATGAATAGCGATCTATGGCTTAGCCTCGCTCCCAAAGTCGACGGCATGGTGGTTTCGCCCTACGTTTATTGCCGCGACACGGTGAACCACGGCTGCACGTTCCATGCACGTATGTTCAACGGCATCATTGAGGATCCCGCGACCGGCTCGGCTGTAGCCGCACTGACAGGCGCGATCATGCATTTCGATCAGCCCGTTGACGGCCCTTCACAGTTCTGGATCGAGCAGGGGATCGAAATGGGGCGTCCCTCGCGTATCAGGCTGGAAATCGACGTTGCCGGGGGAACGATGACTGCGGCGCGTATTGGTGGTCACGCGATAAAGATCGCTGAGGGTACTCTGTTTG
>JBEVEP010000060.1:0-9075 GCA_040512755.1 Mesorhizobium sp. | reverse complement strand
TGGCGCTCCCCGAAGTCACGTCCCCGCCCAAGATCACACCGTTCCAGCCTCTCAATATTCCCGGCCTTTCAGACCTGCCGGTCGTTGGTCCGGCGCTGTTCAGCCAGACGCCGCTCACCTATCTGGCTTTCGCTGCTGTCGCGGTCGTCGCCTGGGTGCTCTACCGCACGCCGCTCGGGCTTGCGATGCGGGCGGCCGGCGAGAACCCTTCCGCTGTCGAGGCGCAAGGCATCAGCGTCACCGCGATCCGCATGGGCGCGGTCGTTGCCGGCAGCGCGCTGATGGCGGTCGGCGGGGCGTTCCTGACGCTTTCCGCCTTCAACTCGTTTTTCTTCGGAATGATCAATGGCCGCGGCTGGATCTGCATAGCGCTGGTGGTGTTCGGCTCGTGGCGTCCCGGCAAGGCGCTGCTCGGCGCGATCCTGTTTGCCGCATTCGACGCCTATCAGATCCGTCTGCAGCAGCTTTCCGGCGGTGTCGTTCCCTATCAGGTTTTCCTGATGATGCCCTATGCGCTGTCCATTCTGGCGCTGATCCTCGTCGCGCGCCGCGCCACATATCCCAAGGCGCTGATGATCTCGTATCAGAAAGGTGAAAGATGAGCTTCGACATCATCGTCAAGGGCGGCACGCTGCCGGACGGCAAGGCCGCCGATATCGGCATCAGCGGCGGCACGATCACAGCGATCGCCCCGAAGCTCACCGCCGAGGCGCGCACGGTCGTCGATGCGACAGGCAATCTCGTCTCCCCGCCCTTTGTCGATCCGCATTTTCATATGGACGCCACGCTGTCCTATGGCCTCCCCCGCATCAATGCGTCGGGCACGTTGCTCGAGGGTATCGCGCTGTGGGGCGAGTTGAAGCCGCTGCTGACCTACGAGGCGGTGCGGGACCGCGCGCTGGCCTATTGCGACTGGGCTGTCTCGATGGGCCTGCTCGCCATTCGCACGCATGTCGATACCTGCGACGACCGGCTGCTGGCGGTGGATGCGCTTCTCGACGTGAAAAAGACAGTCGCGCCCTATATCGACTTGCAACTGGTCGCCTTTCCGCAGGACGGCTTCTACCGAAATGCTGCGGCGCGGGAAAACACGCTTCGCGCGCTGGACAAGGGTGTCGACATCGTCGGCGGCATCCCGCATTTCGAGCGCACCATGGCTGACGGCACGCGCTCCGTCACGGAGCTGTGCGAGATCGCTGCTGATCGCGGCCTGATGGTCGACATGCATTGCGATGAGACGGACGATCCGCTGTCGCGGCACATCGAGCAGCTTGCCTATGAAACGCAGCGGCTGGGGCTGCGGGGCAGGGTGGCCGGTTCTCATCTGACCTCCATGCATTCGATGGACAATTACTATGTCTCCAAGCTTTTGCCGCTGATGGCGGAGGCGGAGGTTTCCGCGATCCCCAACCCGCTCATCAACATCATGCTTCAGGGCCGCCACGACACCTATCCGAAGCGGCGCGGGCTGACCCGCGTGCCCGAAATGCTGCGCTACGGGATCCGTGTCGGCTGGGGGCAGGATTGCGTGCTCGATCCCTGGTACTCGCTGGGCACGGCCGACATGTTGGACGTCGCTTTCATGGGGCTGCATGTGGCGCAGATGTCGAACCCTAATGACATGCGAACATGCTTCGATATGGTGACGAAGACCAATGCGGAAATCATGGGGCTCGACCATCTCGGCCTCGAAGTCGGCAAGGCGGCGAGCCTTGTCGTGCTCGATGCCGGCAATCCGGTCGAGGCGATCCGCCTTCGTGCCGAGCGCCTCTGTGTGATTGCGCGTGGCAGGGTCGTGGCTGAGCGTGACCGGCGGGAGACGAAGCTCTCCATTGACGGCCGACCGAAGACGGTCAGTCGCCGGCATGAGATACAGCGCGGCTAGAGCGGTTCAGTGTTATGTACCAGTGCCCGTCATTTTTTGACCGATTGTGCCGCCCCCCATCGCCCTGCTGGGCACTTCTCCCCATAGAACGGGGAGAAGAGACGCCCTCATCGCGGATTTCGCCAATCGCCAACGCTGCAAATTTCAGCGCTGCCGGTACAGCCAGCGCTCCTCTACCCGCTTGCGGGGGTGAGGAGGGGGCGCCGGAGGCGACGAAAAGCCAACGATTTGGCTTTTCGAACGACGAACGCCCGAAGCCATAGCGAAGGGCCGGGCGCCGGCAGGCAGGTGAGGGGGTCGAGCAGACGGGTCAAAAGTAGGAGCCATCGGTACGAAATTCAGGACGGAAAACCGGTTCCCACTTTTCCTGGAATTGCTCAAGCCCTTGTTTGCGCATCGGATTGATCCGAAAACCGCGTCGCACTTTTCGGTCCGATGCGCTAATATTGCCGTCGAAGCTCAAGTTTTCCGGCATGAGGAGTATCCGCGTGAGGTTGGGCATTCTGGCGGTCGGCTGTCTCCCGCTCCTCTCCGGCTGCATGACAGCCGAACAGCAACGAGCAGCGGACGAGGCGCAATGCCGTTCATACGGCTTCACAAAGCGCAATGACGCCTTTGCCGCGTGCCTGCAGCGGATCGATCTCGCCCGGCAGGCCGAGCTGCAGGCCAATTCCGGATTCTACGGCTGGAACCGGCCGGTTGTCTTTTATGCAGTTCCGCCACGGAAAATTCATCGAGGCGCAATCCCGTAAGCAATCCGCCGGCTGACGCCGGCTTCACCTCGACGTAGCCTCGCCCCGCTGAGGCCGTCGATGAAGCAATTACGTTGGCGTTACAGCGAAGCACATCGAATTGATCGGCCCCGATCGGATCGAGCGAGACGCTTTTTCAGGCGAATGCTAGCGTGATGAATGCAGAGGCCGAAAACGGTCTCTCCAAAGCTAGTTCAAGTCTTCAAGCCCTCAGTTCTCCCAACAGTATCGGAGTGCAGAATGAGATCGACGAGTCTTGCCAACGTCAGATACCTGCTTCGCAGATCCGGGCAGGCAGGTTTGCTAGCCGCTGCCCTGGCAGCCATCCCTGTTGCCTCGACCATTGCGAGCGCGGCTGTTACCGAGGAAGAGGCTCACGCGATCGGCGTGGACGCCTATACCTACTTTTATCCCCTGATCACGATGGACATCACAAGGCAGCAGCTCACCAATGCTGAGGCGAAGCCAGGCTCCATTGACGGTCCGCCCAACAGATTCGCCAACATCCCCGAATTTCCCACAGCCGACATGAAGGTTGTCGTGCGTCCGAATTTCGACACGCTCTACTCCAGTGGCTGGCTCGACCTGACCAAGGAACCCGTCGTGATCTCCGCGCCCGATACCCAGGGGCGTTATTATCTGTTGCCCATGCTGGACATGTGGACGGATGTCTTCGCTTCGCCCGGCTGGCGAACGACGGGCACCGCGGCCGCCAATTTCCTGATCGCGCCTCCTGGGTGGCGGCCCGATCTGCGCGACAAATTCGATGAATTCAAGCTGCCGGAGGGAACCCAGCGGATCGATGCGCCGACCCCCTATGTGTGGGTTATCGGGCGGACCAAAACTGACGGGCCGCCGGACTATGACGCCGTTCATAAGGTTCAGGACGGCTACAAGATCACATTGCTGTCGGAATGGGGCAAGGAAGCGAAACCTGCCGAGGTAAAGATCGATCCCACAATCGACATGAAGACGCCTCCCAAGACCCAGGTCGACACGATGCCGGTGGACAAGTATTTCGCCTATGCCGCCGAGTTGATGAAGCTCCATCCGCCGCATATCACGGATCAGCCGATCATCGCGCGTCTGAAGCGCATTGGATTTGAGCCGGGCAAGAGCTTCGACCTCGCCAAGGCGGACGCTGCCGTCCAGAAAGGATTGGATGGGGTGCCCGGGGAGGCGCAAGCCCTCATGGCCTGGAAGCTCAAGACGATCGCCCGGGTTGCCAATGGCTGGTCGATGAATACCGACACGATGGGCGTTTATGGCAACTACTACCTCAAGCGCGCGATCATCGCGCAACAGGGCCTTGGCGCCAACCTGCCGGAGGATGCCATCTATCCGTTCAATCTTGGCGATGAGAACGGCCAACCGCTCGATGGCCGGAACGCCTACACCATTCATTTCGACAAGGAGGAGCTGCCGCCGGTCGATGCCTTCTGGTCGATCACGCTCTATGACGAGCAGGGCTTCCAGGTCGCCAATGCGATCAACCGCTTTGCCGTGAGCAGCTGGATGCCCTTCCGGCACAATTCCGACGGTTCGCTCGACCTCTACTTCCAAAATGAGAGCCCCGGCAAGGACAGTGAGTGGAACTGGCTACCGGCCCCGCAAGGGCCTTTCACGCTGACGATGCGCCTTTACGCGCCCAAAGCCGAAGCGCTCTATGGCAAGTGGAATCCGCCGCCCGTCACAAAGACAGACGTGGTTTCGCCGCTTACTGCGCAGTGATGGCGGGCCGGAGGTAGTGCTTCAACACCGGGCAAGCGGCCGCTGCGCGACCGGAAGGACGCGCAGCGGAGCTACATTTGCGGCGAAATGAATGGGACGCCGAAATGCGCAAAGTGGCGGCTATTGGCCGTCACGACCATGAGCCCATGGACGGCCCCGGTCGCCGCAATGGCGGCATCCTCGAATCCGGGGTCGGTTCCTGCCCCAATGGCACGGTCGAGCAATCGTCCCGTCTCCAGCGCAATGGACGAGGTGAGCGGGAGCGTTCTGGAATCGTACAATTCCAGAATGGCGCTGAGCCAATGGGAAAGATCGGCCGCCCGTCGCGAAGCCCCTTTCCGTTCAAGCTGACAGACGCCCGCCTGGATTTTGGCGATTGTCACGGATGAGAGGAAAAGCTCCTCGTCGTGCTCGCGTATCCACGCTCGAAAAGGGGCTGCATTCGCGGAATATGCCGTATCGTTTCGGGTCCGTGGCGCCAATATGGACAGGGCGTTGGTGTCGAGAAGATATCCCGGCATCAGTCCACGCTTCCCTCACGGGTAATTCTGGCGGGCCGCCTTGCGGGAAAATCATTCGGGTCAAGCGGCGGAACTGCGAGCAAGAGATCGGCAAAGCTAGGCACCTTGCTCTTCAGCCGCGTCCATTCCTCGTAGGAGATCACGACGGCGGCGCGACGCCCATGCTTGGTGATCATTGTCGGTTCGCCATGTTCCGCAGCGTCGATCACCGCCGACAGCGTCATTTTCGCGTCTCGGAGCTGTAGTTCCTTCATCAATCGGCCTCGAATGTGACTACAAGAACTACAATAGGCTCAAAGCCGGTCAAATTCAATGATCGGCCCTTTGAAGTTTTGGCATCTACCATAGGCTATCGCCGCGAAGTCGCGTCGCTGTTCAGGCCTTCACTCTGACGTTCGCGGGATCATAGAGCGGGGCGAGATGGATGTTCGCTTTCGTCCGCTCCATAGCCACAACCAGTTCGTAGCTGCCGGAGGTGAGGTATTCGTCGCTGACGCCCTCGGCGTTACGGACATAGCCGAAGCCAATCGGCTTTCCGACCGTATAGCCATAGCCGCCGCTGGTTAGATAGCCCACTGGCTGGCCGTCCCGCAGGATCGTTTCGCGGCCGACCAGCACGACCTCGCGGTCCTCGACCGTGAAGCAGGCGAGACGCTTGCCGAGCGCCATGCCCTGCAGTGCGTCGAGCGCATGCCGTCCGATGAAATCGGTGTTTCGCCCAAGCTTCACGGCCCAGCCGAGCCCCGCCTCGAAAGGCGTGTCGTTGGGCGTGATATCGGAGCCCCAGGCGCGATAGAATTTTTCCAGGCGCAGCGACTCGAGCGCGCGGTATCCGACCGGACGAATGCCATATGCTTTGCCGGCTTCCATCAAGGCGTCGAACACATCGCCCGTGGTGCCGATCGGTACGTGGAGTTCCCAGCCGAGCTCGCCGACATAGGTGATCCGTAGCGCCCGCACCCCATGGCCGGCAACGAAAAGCTCGCGGACGTGGCCAAACGGGAAGGCTGCGTTCGAGACATCGGCTTTCGTGACGGCGGCAAGTACGTCCCGCGCACGCGGACCCATCAATGACAGCGTGCCGAAATCCTCGGTCACATCGGTCAGCATCGCGTCGGCGCCGTCGCCGATATGGTCGCTGATCCAGCCGAGATCGTGCGCGCGGAAGCCGGTGCCGGTGACGATGTAGAATTTCTCCTCTGCGAGGCGCGCAACGGTGAGGTCCGCCTCGATGCCGCCGCGCGAGTTGAGAAGCTGTGTATAGGTCAGCCTGCCCACCGACTTGCGGATTTCGTTGGCGCAGATCCGATCGAGCGCATCCAGCGCGTCCTTTCCGGTCACCTCATATTTGGCGAAGGACGACTGGTCGAAAATCCCGACCGCCTCGCGCACATGGCGATGCTCGTCGCCTACGGCGTCGAACCAGTTCTGCCTGCCCATCGAGTAGATATCCCGCGCCTCTGCGCCTTCCGGCGCGAACCAGTTCGGGCGCTCCCAGCCGAGCTTGGAGCCGAACACCGCGCGAAGCTCCTTCAGCCGCTCATAGAGCGGAGAGACGATGCGTGGACGGCCGCTCTCATATTCCTCATGCGGAAAGGCGATCGTGTAATGTTTGCCATAGGCCTCTGCCGTGCGGTCGCACACCCATTGGCGGTCTCGGTGAAGACCGGAGAAGCGCCGGATGTCCACGACCCAGAGATCGAGCGGCGCTTCGCCGTCGACCACCCATTGCGCAAGCACCCAGCCCGCGCCGCCGCCGGAGGCGATGCCGAACGCATTGAATCCCGCGCCGACGAACATGTTTTTACATTCGGGCGCGACACCCAGGATGAAGTTCCCGTCTGGCGTGAAGCTTTCCGGGCCGTTGATCATCTGCTTGACGCCCGTGCGCTCCAGGGCGGGAATGCGCGCGATCGCCTGCGTCATGTGCTGTTCGAAATGGTCGAAGTCGTCGTCGAACAGGCGGAACTCCCAATCGTCCGGCACATCGCCGGTTGTCCAGGGCTGCGGGTTGGGCTCGTAGCCGCCCATGACCAGCCCGCCGACCTCCTCCTTGAAATAGGTCCGCCGGTCCGGATCGCGGATGGTGGGTGCGTCGGCTGCGAGACCATCGATCCTTTCGGTGACAATGTACTGGTGCTTCACCGGCTGTAGCGGCACATTGATGCCGGCCATGGCGCCGACTTGCCGCGCCCACTGGCCGGCGCAATTGACGACCTTCTCGCAGGCAATATCGCCCTTGTCGGTTTTCACCGCAGTTATGCTTCCGTCCCGCATTTCGAAGCCGGTGACGCGGACATTTTCGTGGAGCCTCGCGCCGTGCATGCGCGCGCCCCTGGCAAGCGATTGGGTGATATCGGAAGGACTGGCCTGCCCGTCGGTAGGCAGCCAGCTTGCGCCGACGAGATCGTCGACATTCATTAGCGGCCACATCGCCTTCACTTCGGCAGGAGAGATGAGATGCATCTCCATGCCGAAGCTCTTAGCCGTCGTCGCCAAGCGGCGGAACTCGGTCCAGCGGTCCGGGTTGGTGGCGAGCCTGAGACAGCCGGTCATTTTCCAGCCGGTGGCGAGGCCCGTTTCCTGTTCCAGCCCCTTGTAGAGCTCGACGGAATATTTGAGCACGCGCGTGATGGAGGCCGATGACCGCAGCTGGCCGACCAGCCCGGCCGCGTGCCAGGTCGAGCCGGAGGTGAGCTTGCCCTGTTCGAGCAGGACGACATCGGCCTTGTGATCGCGCGCCAGGTGGTAGGCTGTCGAGCAGCCGATGATGCCGCCTCCGATGATGACGATCTCGGCATGGGAGGGCAGTGTCATGAGGCGGTCTTTCCGTAGCGGGAGCGGTAGGCATCAAGGGCAGTATCGAGCCGCGAAAGGTTCTCGCCGGTGTAGGCGACGTAGTCGACGCCGGGCGCGTCGAGATGGAGTTCGGATACCATGCTCCACATGGCCTCACGGAGCAGCGAGGCGCATTGCATGGCCGCATGCGAGCGGCGGATCGCGGGATCGGGCTCGCGACCGAAATAGGCAGTGAGCAAGGCTTCGGATTCTTCGACGTTCATGCCTGCATTCGAGGCAGCACCCGCAAGGTCGAACATCGCGGTCGAAAAGCCGGCATATTCAAAGTCGATCAGCCAAAGCCTCTCGCCATCGTCAAGAAAATTTGCCGGCAAAAGATCGTTATGGCCGAAGATGATAGGCAGCGGCGCCTGGATATGTTCGAGTTCATCCGCGAGTGCCAGATAGGCGGGAAGCTCGGCCGTCATGCGGCTTCCGCCCGCTTCAAGGGTTCGCGCATAGTCGCGGATGACGTGGAAAACCCAGAACATGAAACCGGGTCCGGAAACATGGGCGGGCATCTCCTCATGGAACCGGCGCATCAGCCCCGCGATCCGCACGGCCTCAGTGCGCACGTCCTCAGCGGCCAATGTCTTTGCGCCAAGATAGGCCGTCACCATGACACCTGACGCGGCGTATTGAACTTCCGGCGCGAAACCGGCCGCATGTGCCGCCCGCGCCGTCATCACCTCGCGCTCACGAAAGACGTGGTGGAACGGATAGTCCTTGCCGAAGCGCACGACATGGCGGCCCTCCGCGTCGGTCACCAGATAGTTCTGGTTGCTCAGCCCGCCACCGAGCGTATCAATCGTGACGCTGCCGTTCCAGCAGGGCAGACCAAGGATTCGCTGTTCGTTGGTTCTCATTCCGTCAGCCCCCTCCCTCGCCCCAATGGTCAGACGAGAGCCCAACGGAAGCCGGCCTGTCAACGTGATAAGGCTTTTCGGTTCAGCGCTCGTCCGCGAATTCTGTCCAATGCATTCAAAACGACGACAAAAAACAAAAGAAATATGCAAACCGGTCGGTCAATGGTAGTGTTCAATCCTATTGAGGCAGGTCGGACAGACGAATGAGAAGCACTCAGCAATTCAGTGTTACCTTGCCGAACGAAATGGCGCGAATGGTCAAAAGCAAGGTCTCGTCAGGCGAATATGCCAGCGAAAGTGAGGTTATCCGCGATGGCTTAAGGGCTTTGCAGGCGCGGGATCGAGCTTTGGACCTGTGGCTTCGCACTGAAGTTGCCGCTGCATATGACGAGATGAAGGCCGATCCTTCCAAGGGGATGGGTGCCGAAGAAATTTTGGCCATATTGCAAGCCGAAGCCACGCGTCAGACCAAAGCCCGATAA
>JBEVEP010000015.1:0-4190 GCA_040512755.1 Mesorhizobium sp. | reverse complement strand
AAAGTGATGCGGCTCCGAGGCGCTCCCGCCATCTTCAAACCTTGGTCAAGGGCGTCTATCAGGCAGTCGGTTTGGTAGGCGGTCTCCTCAAGGCCACCGAAGAAATTGATGCGGTGGACTTCGCCTTTCTTGCTAATGACGATACCGACTGCGCGGAGTTGCGCTTGGGCTGATTTGTACGTGAATGACATGGCGCTCCTGTTCTTTGGCAAAAACGGCAGCGAAAGCGAAGCTTCGGCGGGGGATCGGGGGCTTTCGCTGCCACTGAAGTAAGCGTCTACCGCAGCACCACGAGCCTAGCGCAAAGGTTTTTGCGGAAGATAGGGCGTAGGTCCCTATCCAATGAGGCAAGACAAAAATGTCGAAGCAACCAAAGGGTCAAGCTTGTTCCGAGCCGTGATCTCGACCTTAGCCAGTTTTACCTAACGGAAGGCGCTTAAAGATGGCCCTTGATCGCGACAATCCCGCCCCGCTTCCAGTCGCGACTTTGGCGACCGTCTGTTCTGCCCAATCCACAACTCCGGCAACGCGGTCGCCGCTTCTTACGAATGGTCTCCGTTGCCCATGGCCGAACAAGACAAGACCGACTTTGTCCGGTGCCTGCCCCTCGCTCCTGGCGGTCCTTGGCGGGTCAAGGTGCGCGTGCTTGGGGTGGACCATGACGTTCTCGGTCTCTACTCGACCGAAAAGGGCGGAACAGGCGAGCGGTTCGCCGACGGTAGGCGCACCCTGGCCGAACAGCGCAGGCGATGAATGTGACGCCGACCGGAGCACGACTTCGAGAAGTGCCTCGTGTATCTGCTGAAGCTTAACGAAACTGTCGAGCAGCTTCTCAGCATTGTCGGTCGGATGCCTACCCTCTCGCAATCTCGCGATAAGCTCGCGCTGACAACCGACGCGAATGGACGCTTCGGTGACATGCCGAAAGACCATTTCGAGTTTGCTTTCGCGGGGAGGCCACTTGAGCGAGATGCGGCTGAGCCGACCATCCTTGAGATCGAAGACCCCCTCTCCCAGTTCAATGAGGAAGAGATCCTGGATTTGACTCCATGGCCCAGGATGGTGTGGCATTGGGTACAGCGTATGAGGGTGGCGTCCTGGGCGTCCTTGGGATTTCCAGGCGGATGATGCCGCAGGAGGCACGTTCAAATCCGAAGCGATGATGCCTCATGCTTCCGGTCCCCAACCCTCTATCGAACGTCGGCAAGCGGGACAGTATTTGTGAGGCGGTGCGGCTCGTCCTAATCGTCGCTCGGCGACCCATCGACATCGCCACTGCCATTGCCGCTGTTTCCGAGGATGCCGAAGTCCTGCGACTTCGTGCCTTGTTCCGCTATCAGGAAGCCCTCGGCCGCGAGGCCGCGCCGCAGCAGTTCGCGTACCGCCGCAGCGCGGCTTGGCATACGCCGTTCAAAGCGCCAGTTTTCCACTGCCGCCAACTCATCTTCATTGAGCATTATCTGCAAACGTTCAGCGCGTTCCAACTGAGCCATTGCCGCCTCCATTGCAGCAGCCTCGGCAGCCAAATGTGCCGAGTGAGTAACTAACTATCTATAGGTTTTTTAAGTACTTGTTGTATTGCTGTCAAGAGCGTCATTAACCCCCTAGTCCCATCCTGCGTCTATGACAATCAAAGCGTGTCTTGCATCAGAGGGTGTGTTTACTAACTATTTGATTTTCAACAGAAAAAATAGCTTTTGCGCTTGCAAATAGTCCAATAAAGGAGCAATGTGCCGGAAAGAAATATTCAGCCTTCCGGCGAGGCACATTATGAATAGGATCTATTCATCCACGTTTCGGAACGACCTCTTGGAAACCGTGCAATCAGCCATTGCCAGCAAAGGCATCGTCAACTTTTCCGTCGTGGCGGAAGAAATCAGGAAGCGGAACGAGGCCGAGAACATCGCTCTCGAAGACGTGGAGCAATTGGTATTGGAAGTTGCGACAGACCTCCGGGCCGCCGTCGAGTTCGACGGTGCAGAAATGGACGCCGATAGATACTTACCTGTGCGACGGTCGCATGAGCAGGAGGAGGAGTATGCCCTTCCCCGGAATTGCCTATCCTGACGATTTGTCAGTTATGCAGGAGGTCATTGAGGGCTACTGTCTGGCTAACAACATTGCCGACGAGACTGGCCGGGACGAAGTCGCGCGGTTGGTAATGATGATTTTTGAAGGTGGCGCAACAACTGCCGAGGAAATCAGAGCAGGACTCAACCGTTTAGAGCGAACAACGCTGGCCGGTTCGTTCCGCGCAGCGGGCTAGTCTAACGGTCTCGCCCGCCGATTACATGAGCGTCGTCGGCGCGAAACTGGAGAACGGCTTGCTTGTCATCGACCTCAAGAAAGAAATTGCCGAGGAGATGAAGCCGCGCAAGATCGCCATTGAGGCGAGTGAACGCAAGAAGTCGGCATCCAAGCAGATCGAGGGCGACAAGGCCGCCTAAACCGGCGAGCCAGCGCGACACCGAAGCACCGCCACCCAAAGCGTAAGGTGACGGTTGCGGTCGCTCGGCCCGCACCAAAGAATTATGATGGGAGGCTCCTTATGCACGACCTGTCGTTCTTCACACCTGTCTGCGTGAAAACCGGCGATAATGTTCAGATGGTCGGAAGTGTGCGCGACGTTTTGCAATTCCTTTCCGGATGGCCGCCAGACCGCCGCGGACCCGCACTTGGCTGTGCACTGAAAAGCGCCGAGGCCGCGATTGCTGGTCAGCTCTCTGTCGAGCAGGTGCGGCAGGCATTTGTCAGTTTTGCTGGCATTGCCGGCATACTGGCCAAAACCGACGCGGCGACGATGAGGGGCGGTGCCAAAGAACTGGTAGAGAAAGCAGGAGCCGCCCAATTGTCTGATAAGCCCGGCTAGGTGTACCATTACATCGTCGCGGAAGCGCGCCTTGGCTTTCAGCTGCTCCCGAATTTCGGGCGAATTAATTCGGCGGGGTGGTTTTCTCATGTGTATGGTGGCGGATGGCAAAGAAAGACCATCCACCTTCGGAGAGGATGCGACCCTTTCTTGATCTCCTCGCTTACGGAGGGGTGAAGGACCGCAAGGGGCTGCATCAGTTCCTCGAAAAGAACTACCCAGATTCAGACGAGCTTCATAGAGTCGTGATCGCGGTCGGCGACCTGCTCGGCGACGTGTTCCTGGACCTCAAGCAGCCCGAGGCGGCGCGGAAGCTGCGAGAAATTCTTGATGCGCTGCGCGCTGACCTAAAGTCGACTGAGATGTCCGACGGCAGCAGCACTGGGGCGCGGTGAGGCTAAGAAAAATCTCAAGTACGAGTGCCAAGCTGCGCCTCTTTCTTGTCTTGTTAGGATTTCGCCGGGCTGCCTGGGGAAGCACTTGCCTCAATAGAGCTGCTTTCTGTTCGCAGCGTGTGGCGCATGGGAATTATCCGGTCGAGCAGGACGGTAACGGTGCCGTCCCCTCATCCACACGGGCTGCTTCGCCGCGCAACAGGTTCAGTTAAGAGAGATATCGCGCTTCCCCCAATACGGCGGGAAGCTCTTCATCTTAATCCTTGTTTCACGCGTGTATCGCCGGGAGCATGACTCAGACGAATTCGCAAAAAGCGGCGCGGCGTCTTGAATTAAGCTACAAACCTTCCACATACCATCTACATGGATGGAGCATGAACGATGTCGGACAAAGTGCTGCAGCTGCGGGAGCGACTGCCCGACAGCGAAAAAATCACCATCAATCTCGGCTACGTCGATCTGGGACGGATCGATCTGCTCGTTCAGGAGGGGTTTTTCTCGAACCGTACCGACTTCATCAGGACGGCGATCCGCAACCAATTAAGCCGCCAAACGGAAGAGGTATCACGCTCAATCAACCGGCACACGCTCGAGGTCGGCCTGCTCGAGCTCGGAGTGGTCGATCTCGAGGCTGCACGCGCCGCCGGCGAAATGCTGCATGTTAGAGTCGTCGGGTTGGTCCGCATCGCCTCCGACGTCACGCCTGAGCTCGCGCTGCAGACGATTTGCTCCCTGACGGTGCTTGGGGCTCTACAGGCGAGCCCACAAATCAAAGCCGCCTTGGCAGCAAGGATAAAATAGGCCGCGAGAGCGGACGGAAAGGTGAATAGCATGAACAATGATTTCGTCGCGGAGATCCTCCGCGCGACAGGTTCCGTGCGGTCGGGAGATCCGGCGGGCGTGACCGCCATCATTCAGAACGCGCT
>JBEVEP010000009.1:0-10393 GCA_040512755.1 Mesorhizobium sp. | reverse complement strand
CGGGACGTCCATCAAAATGGCAACGCTTCCGCTCGATGTTCAGGGCCTGCTTCGTGATCTGCCGGCGGACGTTCCTGCGTGGCAGGAGATGCCGGGAAACAGCGTCATCGGTCATGTCCATCTGCGCGTAGGCAATCCCGTCCTTGCCGAGGAATGGTGGAACTCAGAGTTTGGTCTGGACACAGTGCACAGGCTCACCGGCAGTGCCGTGTTTCTGTCGTCCGGCGGTTATCATCACCACATCGGCGCCAATTCGTGGGCCAGCCGGGGCGCGGGCTTGCGTGAGGAAGGCCGCGCCGGCCTGGCGTGGGTTGAAATGCAGTCTTCGCCGGACAGGGCGGGGGTCGAGCGCCGTGATCCATGGGGAACGGTGATCCGCACTGTCCCGACGAAGAACTGAAAGGAGCTTAGGCTTCGCCGAACACTCGTCTGAAAATCGTGTCGACATGCTTGGTGTGATAGCCAAGGTCGAATTTCTCGCGAATTTCCTCCTCGGAAAGTGCCGATCGCACCTCCTTGTCGGATAGAAGTTCCTGAAGAAAATCAGCGCCTTGTTCCCAAACTTTCATGGCGTTTCTCTGCACGAGGCGGTAGGCGTCCTCGCGTGAAACCCCTGCCTGGGTCAGCGCCAAAAGGACACGCTGCGAGTGGATGAGGCCGCGGAACTTGTTCATGTTCTTCAGCATGTTGTCCGGGTAGACAAGTAGCTTCTCGACAACGCCGGTGAGCCGAGCCAGTGCAAAATCGAGGGTGATCGTCGCATCCGGGCCAATCATGCGTTCGACCGAAGAATGCGAAATGTCGCGCTCGTGCCATAGGACAACGTTCTCCATCGCTGGCAGAGCAAAGGCGCGCACCATCCGAGCAAGGCCGGTCAGGTTTTCGGTAAGCACCGGGTTACGCTTATGGGGCATAGCCGAGGAGCCTTTCTGACCCGGAGCGAAATACTCCTCTGCCTCGAGGACTTCCGTCCGCTGCAGGTGCCTGATCTCGGTCGCAAGACGCTCGATAGAGGAAGCGACCACGCCCAGCGTAGCAAAGTACATTGCGTGCCGGTCGCGCGGGATAACCTGGGTGGAAACCGGCTCCGGCTTGAGGCCAAGCTTTCTGGCGACATGCTCTTCGATCCGGGGATCGATATTCGCAAAGGTGCCGACCGCTCCCGAAATCACGCAGGTCGCGACTTCCTCGCGGGCGTGTACCAGTCGCTCACGGCAGCGCGAGAATTCGGCATAAGCCTGGGCCAACTTGACGCCGAACGTGGTCGGTTCGGCGTGAATGCCATGGCTGCGGCCGATCGTGACGGTGTCCTTATGTTCGAAGGCTCGTTTCTTTAGCGCGGCAAGCAAAGCATCGATATCGGCAAGCAGAATGTCCGTCGCACGTACCAACTGAACGCTGAAGCAGGTATCGAGCACGTCGGATGAAGTCATGCCCTGGTGAACGAAACGTGCGTCGGGGCCGACGATCTCCGCAAGATGCGTCAGGAATGCAATGACGTCGTGCTTCGTTTCACGCTCGATCTCGTCGATACGGGCCACGTCAAAGGTCGCTGCCCCGCCTTTTTCCCAGATAGTCTTGGCCGCGCTCGCGGGGATGACGCCGAGTTCTGCCAGCGCGTCGCAGGCATGCGCCTCGATCTCGAACCAGATGCGGAACTTTGTTTCAGGGGACCAGATGGCGACCATTTCCGGCCGCGAATAGCGCGGGATCATGTCTTGTCCTACTTCCAGGATGAGGCTTCGTGCGTCCTAACAGAGCAGAGGCGATTGCTCAACGCGACAACCGCGCAAACCAAGCGCGACGCCAACAGAGCAGGCCGCGGCAAGCTAAGCGTCGAAAGCCGGACGCGCTGCTGTGAACTGTAGGCCGCGCCAGCAATCGGCGCCCTGACGCCAACAGGCATGTTACATGCGCCCCAAAACAGCAATCCAGCGGAAGTCGGGCCCCTCGAATCCGTATTGTCGGACTGCAATAAGAACCGCGAATACGGGCTCTTCTCCCCCGAAAAAGGTCTGCACTGCGCCGATGCGATAACCGTTCGGACAGAGGCGGCTTTGGGGTATCGCAGCATCTTCATGGAGCAGCTTCGTCACGCCCCCGTTCGTTGCATCGATCCGAACCAGCCGAAAACCGGCGACAGGGCCCTGTGATTCGCATTCGGGGCGGCCGGCCAAGGGGATCTCCTCCAGACGAACTTCAAGCGTCGGATCGATTGGCGGAAAGACTGGCCGCGGATTGACCACGATCCTGAACGGATCGGCGCTGAGTTCGGTCACCGCATTGGCGCCGGCTGTAAAGCCACGGTTCTGCGCGAGGACCGAGTCCTTGATGATGTTTTCGCCGAGCGTCCGCACTTTTGACCGCGCCGTTTCGACACTGGCGTTTTCATCGTCGATCCGAACCCGGAACGGCGTGCCGCGAAGAAACTCATCGGTTCTTGTGTCGATGTAGAAGCGGTTCGCATAGGGGAAGCCGGAACCGTCCTGGACGCCGTACTCCTCAAAAGCAAAGACATCACCAGTTTTGTCGAAACCGAGAACCTCCACCGTTGCCACATCGCCGGCCCGCGCGATCGAAAACGGAAGTATAAGGAACAGGAGGAAAACAGCAGTTTTTTGCGTGATCGTCATAACATTCTCCTGGAAAATCGACCCGTCGGCGAGCCCGGAACAGGACTTGGTGTTAGTGGCCGGCCCGCCGGGAACAATTTCAAGTAGTCACGGCTGGTGCGCCTACTCCGTCGCCGACCAGACCGGCATCAGGTCGCCTTCTGCCGGTGTGGCAGCGTGGATCGCCCGGGCGATGGCTCGGGCCATCGTGGCGCCAGCTGCGGCATAGAGATCGATTGCCGCATCGGGTGATGGAGCGATGCCGCTTCGCCCGGTCGCCAGACCGAAGACGAGATCGCCGTCAACCGGCGTATGCGCGGGCCAGATAGCGCGGGTAAAGCCGTCATGGGCGGCAATCGCCAGCCGCTTGGCCTCCGGCTTGGTGAGAACGGCGTCTGTCGCAATCACGGCGATGGTCGTGTTGGCTCCGGCGCGCGCCGCCTTACGGAACTTGATTGAGAGGTTTTGTGCATCGGCTGGCCAGGGAGAAGGGAGGCCCAGCCCTCCGAATTCGTCGCCGATCTCGAAAGGCGCTGCCCAGAAATGCCTTGTGGTGCCAATCGTCACCGTTCCAGTGGGGTTTGCGGCGGCGAGCGCGCCGACATTGATCCCGTTTTCAAGGACTGTAGATGCGGAGCCAAGTCCGCCTTTCAGGTTGGCCGACAGCGCGCCGGTGCCCGCTCCCTCGGTTCCAAGCTTGAAATCGGATGCCACGGCGAGGGCGGCTTCATAGCCAAGTTCACGGTAGGGAGGATAGCGGCGCCAGTTCTTGTCACCCCCATTGTGCAGATCGAACAATATCGCTGCAGGGACGATCGGAATGCGCAGACCGCGCACATCGAACCCAATGCCCATCTCGCGGAGGGCGGCCTGGACGCCGGATGCCGCGTCGAGGCCAAATGCCGAGCCGCCGGACAGCGCCACTGCATTGATTCTTTCTACCGAATTGTGCGGGTCCAACAGGTCGGTTTCCCTGGTACCCGGCGCACCACCGAGAATCTGAACGCCTGCCACTGCAGGCTCGTCACACATCACGACCGTTACGCCAGATTTAAGTACGGGATCAGCAGCGTTTCCGACGGTGAGGCCGGCGACGTCAGTGATCAGATTGCGTGGGCCGGCGCGAAACACCATTCACTTCACCTCGACGAACCTTGCGCCATCATAGCGGAAAAGCCTGTAGGGGTTGTCCGCCAGATCTCCCCTGGCATCGAAGCGCACGGGACCGATCACGGTTTCGAAGTCACGCGAGGAGAGAATATCCGTGATCTTCTTGCCGGTCGCCAACGCTTTGGACGCAGCAGCCGCGGCGACTGTAACGGCTGCGTAGGCCGGCAGGACGTAGCCGTCCGGTTCGATCTCGAGCGCCTTCAGCGAAGCGATGGTCTCGTGCGGCGCGAAACTTGCCCATTCGGGCAGTCCGATCATCAGAGTGTCAGGCTGGAGCGGAACGCTATCCTGTGCCGCGCGAAGTGTCTCTCCGCCCGCGATTGTGAGCGACAGGCCCAGCGACTGCGCATCGCGGCCCAGGATCGCAATGTCTTCCCGATCGCCTCCGACGAAGACATGGGTTGCTCCGGCTTTGCGCAGCCGGCCTGCAAGGGCGATCTGGTTGTCCAGCTGCGGCCTGAATGTGTCGACAAAGACCGGTTTCAAGCCGGCCTGTTCCGCTGCAAGTCTGAAGCTCTCTGCCAGCTCCCGTCCATAGATCGTGCCGTCGTCGACGATCGCGAAAAGTTCCTTTCTCCAACGCGGAACAAGCAATGTACCCGCTGCGATCCGCTCGCCATCTCCCCTTGGTGCAAGGCGGAAGACGGGCCAACCAGTTTTGTCCCGCCGGTCGGTCAGACTGTCCGTACGCACGCCAACGGTAATGGCCGGAATTCCGGCGGTCTTGAGGGCGGGCATCGCGGCTTCGAGGGCTTCGGTGCACAGGAAGCCCACCACGATTTGCACTTTTTCTGCGACAAACTGTTCTGCGGCTTTCGCTCCGCCTTCGGCAGTGCATCCGTCATCCGCGCTCACCACCTGGATCGCGCTTTCCTTGTCGCCTGCGGCAGCGGCGCGTGCCCCATCGGAAACTTGCTGACCGAGAATGGCGGAAGCACCGCTCAAGGGCGCGGCAATTCCGATTGCGACGTCTGCCGATTCGGCGTGAACAGGCAACAGTGTCGCGAGCGCGAAGAGACTGGCGCCGGCAAGCATGTCCAGTCGCCGGGCAGGTGTCCATTTCCGCTTGATTCCGTTGCCGTTTGTCATTCTCGGCCAAGAGGTAAAGGTCGGTACGGCGCTGCGCAACACCGGAATTTGAGGCAGACTTTGGCGAGGAACGCCGCCGTCGGTCTGCTGCTTCATCGATGCGCGCTGCAGTCGGCGAAACTATCCGCCACGCACCGGCGGCATGATGGCTTTTGAACGTTGACAACTGCGACGGTCAACCTCGTCGCATCCGCGGAAGGTGAGATCCTTCGTCATGCAGATCCGCACTTCCCGCAGATAGCGCCGGTCGCATGTAACCACGACGCCATTGGCCGGAAGGCCTTGGTTTGATTGGAGAAAGGCGCGCTCAACCTGGTCAGGGATCACGGTCGCATAATCGTCGAGACGGCGAAACTCTGACGGGATGTTCACGCTTTCGCGCGCTGCACGTAGCACCTCGAAATAGTCGTCCTGCGTCAGGCCGGCGCAACTCCCATGCTTTTTCCATTGGTAGCGGATCAACCCCGCGGACGGCATGAGGTCGTAGAGTGTTCTGAGCGTTTTGGCCGATACATCCGGTTGGTCGGTGGCGCATTCTTGCGGATAGCCGCGTTCGAACTGCGGCCACAAACCATGGACGACGAAGGCGTAAGGCCGCCCTTCCGCACATTGCTGACGATTCGCGTCCCCTCCCTCCGCCGCGCAGTAACTCGGGGACCAGGAGAGGGACAGGACATAAAAGTCGAAACCCTGGCCCGCCGGTACGTTCTGGCCAGCTGTTTCGGCCGCTGCATCCGCAGTGTCCGGGATGTATGTGGTTGTTTCGGGTGTGGACGCTGGCTCACATCCGCTTGCAACAAGCGCGGCAAAAAACACTCCGGCAAAAGCTGCGGCCCGGCTGCCGCATGAAATCTCAAACATCATGCGAAAAAGGGATGCTACCTCAGAACGCGGCAGCGCCCATTATAGACAAACCAGCGGTCGAAGCCCGAGACGCAGAATTCGACGTTGTCGCCGATCGAGGCGAAGCCCTGGCCTTCTTCAATCAGATACCAGATGTCGCGCCTGTCGCCGTCGGAAAGCGCAACGACGGCGCCGCAATAGCTGCGGCCGATCGGCCGATCCTCATAGGCGGGCAGATACCGGCGCTGGTGGATATCGTAGAAATTGGTAATCGCCACATTGGGAAGATACGGCACATGCGTGACCTGGTGACGAAACCGGTGTGTGATTGCGCGCAGTACCCAGGCCTGACCGCACATGCCGGAGTCCTGCATGACGACTGTCTCCCGGCCATAGACAGGGCCGAGGTCGGCCGCTCGGGCTGCGCCGCTTGGCAATAGCGCCGAACCGAATGCCGCGAGAGCAGCAAGTGCGAGCGTGGCAAAGCGGGTCATCGATCCTCTCCATCACCACCGGCGCCTGGTGGCGTCCGCATAGTCCACAATGTGCTTGCGAAGCGGATCGGGGTCAAGCGGAGCTGCCGGCTGTCCATTCGTTTCAATCGCTTGTGATGCAAACATGCCTCAGCGCGATTCGCGAGGCTGGGGGAGGGCCGAAGGTCCCAGGCGGGCGCGCAAGCGATCTTCATCTGCTAGCCGTCGCCATCTGACGCTTCGCCGGCCAGCCATTCGACTGCCCATCCTGCTCCAGAGTTTTCCGCCAACAGCTTGTGGAGTGGAGGAAAAAGGACATGCATCTCCTTCTCCAGCGTGAAGGGCGGGTTGACGATAATCATCCCGGTGCCTTCGAACCGCGGTTGCGGGGACGGCGGCCGGACATCGAATCGGACATCGAGGATTTTGGCAATTCCTGAATCAACCAGATCAGACCGGAAACGGTTGACCGCGCGGCGGTCCTTGATCGGATACCAAAGCGCATAAATGCCGCCCGGCCACCGGCGATGTGCCTTCTGCAGCCCTTCAACGAGCCTGCCGAACTCGCCATCCTCTTCAAAAGGCGGATCGACCAGAACGAGCCCCCGCTTTTCCTTTGGGGGCAGATGGGCGCCAAGCGCCAGCCATCCGTCCAGTTCCAGAACGCGAGTTTGGAAATCGCCGTCGAAGAGTACCTTCAAGGTTTGCGCATCCTGCGGATGAAGCTCGATCGCCGACAGCCTGTCCTGCTTGCGCAGCAAGTGCCGGACGATCAGGGGCGAGCCGGGATATATTTCGACCATGCCGTCCGGATTGCATGACCGCACAGTCTCCAGATAGGGCTCGAGAAGGGATGCGGCTTCTATCGCCAGCCTGGCTTTGAGCAGCCGTCCGATGCCGTTGCGCCATTCCCCGGTCTTGTGTGCCGCTTCAGAGGTCAGGTCATAGCGGCCGGTCCCGGCATGGGTGTCGATGACGCGGAATGCGGCCTCTTTGCGCTTGAGGTACTCCACGATGCGCGTGACGATTACGTGTTTGACGACATCCGCGAAGTTTCCGGCGTGATAGATATGGCGGTAGTTCATGTGCGGCCGCTGCAACAATTGTTTTCGTCAGATGCGTCTACACCGGGGCCCAGATATCCGCTAGTTTCGCCAGCCATGAACCAGCTTGCTCCGATTAGAATCGGCCATTCGGCCTGTCCCCACGATTGTCCTTCGACCTGTGCGCTCGATGTCGAGATTCTCGACGGCAATCGCATAGGCCGCGTGCATGGTGCAAAGAACAACAGCTACACGGCTGGAGTGATCTGCGCCAAGGTTGCCCGCTATGCCGAGCGTATCCACCATCCCGACCGGCTACTGAAGCCTTTGATCCGTGCCGGCGCCAAGGGCGACGGAACCTGGAAAGATGCGAGTTGGGAGGCCGCTCTCGACCTGGTGGCCGAGAAATTCGAGAAGGCAGAGGAGCGGCACGGCAGCGAAACCGTCTGGCCATACTACTATGCCGGTACTATGGGTCTCGTTCAGCGTGACGGCATCCATCGGCTGCGCCACGCGAACAAATATTCCGGCTTCTTCGACACCATCTGCACCAATCTCGCCTGGACAGGCTATGTGATGGGAACGGGCCGTCTGCTGGGGTCCGATCCACGTGAAATGGCGAAATCGGATTGCGTCGTCATCTGGGGTACCAATGCGGTGGTCACCCAGGTCAACGTGATGACCCATGCTGTTCGTGCGCGGAAGGAGCGCGGCGCGAAGATCGTGGTGATCGACGTCTACGACAACGCGACCATGAAGCAGGCCGACATGGGCCTCATCGTGAAGCCCGGCACTGACGGCGCGCTGGCCTGCGCAGTCATGCACGTTCTGTTCCGGGATGGTCTTGCCGACCGACCCTACCTCGAGAAATTCACCGACGACCCTAAAGGGCTGGAAGCGCATCTGGCTTCACGCACGCCGCAATGGGCGGCAGGCATCACCGGATTAACCGTCAGTGAAATCGAAGCCTTTGCGCGGCTCGTCGGCACGACAAAGCGCACATTTTTCCGCCTCGGCTATGGCTTTTCGCGGCAACGCAACGGCGCGGTGAACATGCATGCCGCGCTTTCGATCGCGGCCGTCACCGGTGCCTGGCAGTATGAGGGCGGTGGCGCATTCCATTCGAACTCCGACATCTTCAAGCTCGACAAAAGCGAGCTCGAAGGACGGCGGTTCATGGATCCGCGCATCCGCCACCTCGACCAGTCGCGGATCGGTCCAATCCTGACTGGCGCAAAAGAGGCGCTGAACGGCGGGCCGCCGGTGACGGCGATGCTGATCCAGAACACCAATCCGGCCAACGTCGCGCCCGAGCAGCGTCTCGTGAGGCAGGGTTTTCTACGGGATGACCTGTTGACCTGCGTGCACGAACAGTTCATGACGGATACCGCGAAGCTTGCCGATGTCGTGTTGCCGGCCACTATGTTCATGGAGCATGACGATATCTATCGCGGCGGCGGGCACCAGCACATCATCCTTGGACCGAAGCTTATCGATCCGCCCGAGGGCCCTCGCACGAACCATTACGTGATCGAGGAACTGGCGAAGCGGCTCGGCGTGGCGCACATGCCGGGTTTCGGTTTGACTGAACAGCAGCATATCGATCTCATGCTCGGCAAGCGCGGACTTGGAAGCTTCGCTACCTTCAAGGACGAGCGCTGGGCGGACGTTCAGCCCGATTTCGAAACAGCGCACTTCCTCAACGGCTTTGCGCACAAAGACGGAAAGTTTCGCTTCAAGCCTGACTGGACCGACACGGTTGCGCCGAACAAGCCGCCGAAGAGCGTCGGCATACAGGGAAACTACCACGCCCTGCCGGAATTTCCGGACCATGTCGATTTGATCGAAGTGGCTGATGCGGAGCATCCGTTCCGTCTTTCGACTTCGCCCGCGCGGTCGTTCCTCAATTCCAGCTTCACGGAGACGCCGGGTTCTCGCACGCGCGAAGGCCGGCCCGAATTGATGATCCATCCGGATGACGCAGCGGCTCTAGGTTTGGCGACCGGCGACCGCGTTGAGATCGGAAATACCCGCGGCGATGTGGTGCTGCATGCCAGAGTGTTCGACGGCGTGAAACGCGGTGTGGTGATCGCCGAAGGGATTTGGCCGAACAGCGCGCATGAACGCGGTGAAGGCATCAATGTGCTGACCGGCTCCGACGCCGCAGCGCCCTATGGTGGGGCTGCATTCCACGACAACAAGGTCTGGATTCGCGCGGCGGCATTTGAGCGCGAGGCCGATTAGGGCTGAGAAAGTCTCTGTGGGCGGCGTGTCGGTGTCGCGGTAGGCGAAAGTGTCCGCGTTGCGACATCTCAAGCTCAATCCAGATCTTTTGGCTGTAGGAAATGCATCAAGCGGGCGTGGCCAAAGTCGAGATCGGTCCACGCGCCAGCAAACTCGAAGTGGGCCAATGCCGCCGTGGGAAATTTCTCGTGCAACCTGGCCAGCGCAGCAGGGTCCGAGCCGTCGCTGGCAAGACGGCGCGCGAGGTCTTCGATCCCCGGATTGTGGCCGATCATGAGCAATGTGTCGGTCTTCTTGGGGGATTGGCGCAGCGTCGCGAGAATGCGTCCCGCCGGGGCCAAATAGAGATCGTCGATAAATATAGGGGCGGGGTGCCCTGAGAGCTCCGTTGCCAAAAGTTTCCATGTTTCGCGCGTACGCTGGGCGGGTGAAACGAGCACAGTGTCCGGCAACCAGCCGCGTGCCGCCAGCTCGCGTCCTATTCGCGGTGCGGCTTCGCGGCCACGGGCCGCAAGCGGCCGGTCAATATCAGCGAGGGACGACTTGTCCCAGGCTGATTTGGCATGACGCAACAGCAGCAGATGCTTCACTGGAGCGCTCCCTTGATGACCTTGCACTACTCCTGTCGTCGCAGGTGCCTCAAATCTTCGAATGCCGCGTCGCGATGGATCAAGGCGTTATACGTGCAAGGTCCTCGATGTCGCTTGGTCCTTGCCAGGAACTTGGCCACATCACAAAGCCGCCGCGTTCGGCCTGATCGATGCCTTCGAACACGGTTCGGCCGCCTTCCATTCGTGCCTTGCCGCTTGCGACGAGCGCCAGCGACAGCGGATAGAGCTGGTGCTCCGCCTTCAGCACGCGCGTGGAAAGCGATTCTTCTGTGTCATTGGCGAGCACGGGCACAGCCGCTTGCGCAATG
>JBEVEP010000396.1:0-2727 GCA_040512755.1 Mesorhizobium sp. | reverse complement strand
GAGACATCGCAGATAACGCCGCCGGCGCGGATACGGCCCGGCGTTGCCACACGAGGCGGCCAGAGGCGGTGGCGCGCCTTGCCAGCCACATTTCATGTCAAAGTACGAATTTTCCGCTGAACAGTGACCTGCGTCACAGACTGCGCCGGCGCCGCTTCCTATCCCTCACGGCAGATGCAGTGCGAAGGGATATTCGCCATGACCGGAAGCTCGGACTGGCTCCTCGTCTACTCCATGCTGGTTATTCTCGGCGGAATGTGCGCAACGCAAATTCTGCTGTGATCGGCAGCCTGAAGCTGTCGGCCGTCGGGTACAAAGCCCGGATTTAACCGCTGTTAGCCGTTCTTGGGCTTCTACGGGCACTGCGCCCCGGTATCGATCCACGCCTGAATCAATTCGCCGAGCACCGCTTGTGAACCGGGCGCTGGGTCGCGCCCAAGGCCCGGCTGCCAGCCCCACGCCACGAGATCATCATGAGCGAGATGCTCATGCAGCAACGCGAGGTCGCGGCCTCCGTTGCGGGCGGGATCCTTGATCTGGCGGCAGATCTCACCGATCGATTTGCCCTCCCATGCCATCTCGATCGGCGCCACCATCCAGCGCGGATGTCCGGGAATGCTGCGATACGTGGCCCGCTCCATGAGGGTGAAGTTGCGCTGGGTATGACACGTCATGCAGGAAGTCTCTCGTGTCACCAGAGGCTCGTGCGGATGTTTGTCGTTGCCCTGCAAGGGGCGGTCGCTGGCCGGATGACAGTTCATGCAGCGAGGATGCGTGAGCACCTTGGCCGCCTCTGCGAAAATGGCCCGTGAGCGTTCGCCGGAATCCGAGATCGAAGCGAAATCGGACGGTGACCGCAAACTGCTGTTGGTCGTCGGCGTTTGCGCCGAGCTCGTGACCGAGCCGATGAGCGCTGCGCAGCAAAGTAAACTGGGGAATGATATCGGTCGCATAATGCCGGCTCCCTCGGTCGCAATTACAACCTTTCCAGGGTGCAAAAGTTCATTCCCGAAAGCGCAAGACTTGCGAAAGCCAAAGCCTGATGGAGGAAGATCAGGTGCGGCGCGTTTGTCGCGACCGGGTGCTGAACCTGGCCATGCCGGCTCCCGTCCTTCGATGATCTCGAACGTCAGCGATTGGATCGGTCGTCACGCCGCGACCTCGCGGACGGCAAGCGGGAACCAATAGGACCCGAGTGCTATTGTTGTCGATGACAAAGTAGTCAACATTGTCACGTTCCCTCTGGCGCTTGGCCGGACTGATGCAGGGGGGCCTGCACGCGTTACCCGGTTCTCCAGGAGTGTCGCCGTTGCGACCGGTCCACCAAGCGCGGAGAAGTTTGCCCGCCTTCACGGCTTAGGGAGAAAACACCATGTCGCTCGGAACAATCCTGCTCATCGTCCTGATTATCATCTTGCTCGGCGGCTTTAGCGGCATTGGTGGCGGCCCGTTCTACGGCACCGGCTATTATGGCGGCGGCGGCATCGGCCTCGTGCTGGTCATCGTGCTGATCCTGGTGTTGCTCGGCAGGCTCTAATCCGGCAACGGGCGTGCGGATGCCTTCGAAGGCGTCTTGATCTCAGTCCTTTGATCGTGCCGCCTTCGCGGAGTTGGGATTTCAACACGCAGGGTTTTCGGTCTGCCTGTGACCGCCAATCAGGCCTCATCGCCAGCGGTTGTGCGGGATATCGCGCCTTCAGGCCAAGACAACCTGGCGGACCGACGGTCCGTCAGATCACGCCGACGCGACCGAGATTGGTCCAAGGCCGTCGTCGAACTAAAACGCAAGCGCGGGGACCTCACTCAAGTGCGGATCCGCTCAGTCGCGAGAGCGTGCCCTTTCACGCGCCGTCGAGCGAACCCCTGACTGCGCCAAGCGCGTCAGGAGTCCGCTTTTTCGATAATGATGATAGTAAGCGCAGACGCTGCCACCCAAGGACGGGGGGCTCATCTCCCGTACGCTTAGACCCGTTCGGCTTCCTGGTTGACGACCGTTTTGGCAATCTCGGTCAGGGCTTCGTCGGTTGCTTCCTCTTCATCCAACGTTTCCTGCAGCAGGGTGACCGCTTCGTCCAAGCCCAGTTCTTCTGCCCAGGTGCGCAATGTGCCGTATCGTGAGATTTCGTAATGCTCGACCGCCTGCGCGGCAGCCAGGAGACCGGCGTCGAGGGCGGGCGCACCCTTGTACTCGGTCATGATCTCGGCGCCTTCCTCGGTAATGCCCACGATCGCTGCACAGGTCTTGCCCTGGGGCTTCTTCTCGATCAGCGCGAAAACCTCTTCGAGGCGCTCAATCTGACCTTCGGTCTCGCCGTGGTGCTTCTCAAAGGCAGCCCTGAGCTCCTTGCTCTGAGCGGCCTTCGCCATCTTTGGCAGGGTGCTCAAGATCTTCTTCTCTGCGAAGTAGATGTCCTTGAGCGTGTCGTGGAAGAGGTCGTCGAGTTTTTTCGGTTCTTTGGCCATGCTTGCCTCCAATGTTCGATATGGGGAGCCGAGTGCGTTCGGCATACGGCTCAGGGTCGAACAGAACGCCCAGCCTCAGCCAAGACACATGCGATCATGCAATGTCCGTGTCCTGCCCAACCCGCGAGTTACTCTTTGGTTCCGTTGCGGAGTGCGCCGCGCCTGCGCGTCATCGTTTCAATGTAAAAGACAAACGTCGTAGCGAACTCGCGCGCGCTCTCACGGTTGTTGCAGGGCCGCACCTCGTCGACGCGAACCGAAATG
>JBEVEP010000377.1:0-10603 GCA_040512755.1 Mesorhizobium sp. | reverse complement strand
CATTGAATAGGGACCGGTTAGCGGACGCAATGGCGTTTTTGCCAGCCGTTCCTCCTGCGCGGCAAGCGCTTGCGGAACGAAGCCCAGAAGAAAGCTTTTCAGTTCGGCAAAGACCCGCCCTATATCGGCTGCGCGATTGCCCGGGTCGTACTGCTCCAGGAGCGCGTCATAGGGTTCGAGACAGAGCGCCTCGGCACGAAGGGATGCCTCCTCGCGCACCAGGGCCACAACCCCCTCGAGGGAAGGCAAGAAGCCGGCCCAGTCGTTCTTGGGGCGAAGGTCGCGCCACAATTGCTCGCTGCGCATCCGCGCTTTCGTCTGGCGTTCCACGAATTCCGCGGGCAGACAGGTGAGATTGGTGTAGGTCCGCCGGAATTCGCGCAGGGCGGCCTGCTGGTCATCGTTCAGGCTTTCGACTTCCGCCGCCTCGATCCAGTCCGCGATCTCAGGCGCAGTCGCCTGCCGGTGATGGATGCCCGCCAGCACCGCCAAGGCTTCCGCGCGTTTCTCGCCACCCCCGACTGCCATGTGGGTCGCCTCGTCGGCGCCGAGGATAGCGAGCGCATGTTCGAGCGCCTCGAGTTTGCGGCCGAGTTCATCGAGCTTGGCGAAGGACATGAAGCGCTCCTGAATCAGAAGCCCATGAAGGGACACTAAGTCGGAGATGACCGCAAGTATGCGGCTGAGCTGCCCAAAGTGATCAGATGGGCGCGGAACTCCGGCTCACCGTTCCGTGAGCTTCAATTCGATGCGGCGGTTCTTGTCGCGCGCCTCAGGCGTATCGGCGGCGTCGAGCGGCTGATATTCGCCGAAACCGGCGGCAACGAGGCGGTTTGCGGGAACTCCGTTTTCGATCAGGAACTTCACCACTGAAGTGGCGCGTGCGGAAGACAGCTCCCAGTTATCGCGATAGCGTCCGCTTCCCGACAGGGGAACATTGTCGGTGTGGCCGTCCACTCTGAGCACCCAGTTGATCTCCGGCGGTATTTCCTTTTGCAGTTCGATCAGCGCGCCGGCGAGTTTCTTCATCTCTTCGCGCCCGGCATCGTTGATCACTTCGGAGCCCACGGGAAAGAGCACTTCGGACTGGAAGACGAAGCGGTCGCCCACGATGCGGATATTCTCACGGTCCGAAAGGATCTCCCTCAAGCGTCCGAAGAAGTCCGACCGGTAGCGGTTGAGTTCCTGCACCCGCTGTGCCAGCGCAACGTTGAGCCGGCGGCCGAGGTCGGCGATCTTGGTGTTGGATTCGCGGTCACGTTGTTCGGAAACGTTGAGCGCCTCTTCGAGAGCGCCGATCTGTTTGCGAAGCGCAGCGATCTGCTGGTTCAGCAACTCAACCTGCGACATAGCCCGTTGGCTTATCTGCCGCTCCTTGTCGAGTTCGCCGCCAAGCGTGCCTATGCGGGCATTGGCCTGTGCGTCGGCCCCGGCGCCCTGCGACAGCAGCGTTTCGAGCCGGCTCTTCTCGGACTCAACCGCCTGCAGCGAGGCCTGCAGATTGGCAAGCGAGTCCTCCATGTCCTGGTTGTTGGAGCGTTCCAGTGAGAGCAACTGCGTCAGTTCGTTGATCTGCGAGTTGAGCCGGGTCAGCACGTCGTCCCGGCCGCTGATCTCGCGGCTAAGCAGGAACTGGGCAATCACGAAGACCGACAGCAGAAACATGAT
Source organism: Mesorhizobium sp. (assembly GCA_040512755.1). Taxonomy (GTDB): domain Bacteria; phylum Pseudomonadota; class Alphaproteobacteria; order Rhizobiales; family Rhizobiaceae; genus JBEVEP01. The sequence continues at coordinate 8,935 of JBEVEP010000377.1, read as the reverse complement.
CGCCAGAAGGAGCGTCGACAGGGCGTCGACGAAACCTGGCCAATAGTCTACGCGGCGGTCGCTGCGCCGGCGGGCAAGGGCCATCAGCTAGGCTCCCGGCTTTTCAGCGCGTTGGCTATCTTTTCGAGTGTTGCGCGCATCGCCTTCTGTTCGTCGGATTGGGCTTCGACCCAATCGCGCATCATCTGCTGCTCGCTGCGCATATTCTTGACGAGCCCGGAGATTCCGTCCGCCAGGTTCGCCATGGCCGTGGCGACGCGCTGATTGGAGCCTCCCGTCTCCTGCAGGCCGCGCAAACGTTCGGAGAGCAGGCGAATTTCGTCTGCAGTTCCCGAGGCTTGGGTTGTATCCACGACCGGGATGTCGGACGAAACGTCGGTGACTGAGGACAGCCAGTTCTCCAGCTCAGTATAGAAACGGGTCTGGGCGCGCCCCGCCTGCAAATCGAGGAAGCCGAGAACAAGCGAGCCGGAAAGGCCGAACAGTGACGACGAGAATGCCGTGCCCATTCCTGCCAAAGGCGCGGAAAGCCCGCTCTTCAGGGATTCCAAGACATCGTTGGCGTCACCTGAGCCCGGATCGAGCGCGCGGATCGTATCGCCGATCGAACCGATCGTCTGCAGAAGGCCCCAGAACGTGCCGAGCAGGCCGAGGAAGATCAGCAGACCGACCAGGTAACGGGATGTGTCCCGGCTCTCGTCGAGGCGGGTCGCGATGGAATCGAGGATTGTCCGCAAGGAAAGCGTTGAGAGCGCTGTCGAGGACGAGCGGCTGAGCAGCGCTTTCATCGGCGCCAAAAGGACCGGCTCGGTCTCCTCCGTGCCGGCACGGAACGAATTCACCCAGCGCACTTCGCGAAACAGCCGTACGACCTGAATGAAGGCAAGCAGGATGCCGACTGCTAGGACGCCCAGGATCAGCCCGTTCAAACCGGGATTGGTCACAAAGGCACTCGAGATTTGGCGATAGAGAATCGCGGCGATGAATCCGACAATCGCCAGAAAAATGAGCATCGAAAGAAGAAATACTTGCGGACTCGACAGCTTGTGCGGGTCGTAATTCGCATTCGTCAACACATCCGAACCGAAACGTCTGAAGAATGCCATCCGATCATGCCCTGATTTGGTCGCCGTCGACCTGACGCGAGTCTAAACGGAATTGTGACGAAATTGGAAGGTGGTGCCGCGCGCTGGGGCCTTCAAAACACTGCTTTTGAGTGATCGCCGACCGGTTGGAAGTCCGCTGCCTTGCCTCGAGGGCTGGGCCAGCGCGAAGTATATCGGCCCACTTTGCACTCACGTCGACATAGGCTGCTGTTCGCGTTCTTTGACAAAGCCGGAGCAGACACGCCGGGTTTCTCACAGGTCTGGCCAGCTCACTTCGCCGGGAGCGGCTTTTTCAACGTCTTCAGGAGCGCGCGGTGGATGGCTTCGTTTCCGGCCACGATCGACCCGCTGTCCAGCATGTCCTGACCGCCTGCCTTGTCGGTGACGAAACCTCCGGCCTCGCGGATCATCAGAATGCCTGCCGACATATCCCAGGGCGATAGCCAGTCTTCCCAGAAGCCGTCCAGGCGGCCCGCGGCCACATAGGCGAGGTCGAGCGCCGCAGAGCCGATGCGGCGGATACCCGCTGTCTCGCCCATCACGTTGCGCAGTTCGATCAGGTAGTTGCCGTGGTGGCCCCGGCCGAGATGCGGCACGCCTGTGCCGACCACCGTGTCCGAAAGCTTGGTGCGCCCGGCAACACGCAGGCGGCGGTCATTGAGAAAGGCGCCGCCGCCACGCTCGGCGGTGTAGAGTTCGTCCATCGCCGGGTTGTAGATGACGCCGGCGACGAGCTGGCCCTGACGCTCGAGCGCGATGGAGATCGAAAACATCGGCAGGCCATGGAGGAAATTGGTCGTGCCGTCGAGCGGGTCGACGATCCAGCGGTGCTGGCCGTCGTCGCCTTCGACCACGCCGCGCTCCTCCATCAGGAAGGAATAGCCCGGCCTTGCGCGGGAGAGCTCCGCGTGGATGATCTCTTCGGCCTTGCGGTCGGCCTGGCTGACATAGTCACCCGGCCCTTTCAGCGAAACCTGGAGATTCTGCACCTCGCCGAAATCGCGGGCCAGCGAACGGCCGGCCTTCATCGCAGCCTGAACCATGACGTTGATAATGGCTGAACGCGCCATAGACAGGTTCTCCGGTCAGTGGTCCGGTCAATCCGCGCGGCGGATGTAGGTTATCTCGTTGGTGTCAACGATGATCCGCTCGCCGGACGAGATGAATGGCGGCACGAGGACGCGAACGCCATTTTCCAGAACCGCTGGCTTGTACGAAGAAGCGGCAGTCTGGCCCTTCACGACCGGGTCGGCTTCAGTGATCGTCAGCGTCACCTGATCGGGAAGCGAAATGCCGATCGGCCGCTCGTCGTAAAGTTCTACTGTGACCATCATGCCGTCCTGAAGGAAGGCCGCGCGCTCGCCGACGAACTCCTTGTTGAGTTCGAGCTGCTCGTAGCTTTCGGTGTCCATAAACACCAGGGATTCACCCTGCTCGTAGAGGAAGGAAAAGTCCTTCTGTTCGAGGCGGACCTTCTCCACGGTTTCCGCCGAGCGGAAACGCTCGTTAAGCTTGGAGCCGTTGATGAGGTTCTTGAGTTCAACCTGGTTGTAAGCGCCGCCCTTGCCGGGCTTCACTGCGTTGGTCTTGACCGCCACCCAGAGGCCGCCATCGTGCTCGATGACGTTGCCCGGACGGATTTCGTTGCCGTTGATCTTCATGAAAATGGTTCCGGAATGGATTTCGCGCCGCTAGTGGTCCGATTCTAACATTCGCATCCACTAGTGCGGGTGTCGGCGCCTCCAAGACCACAAAACGCCTTTGGAGGCAAGAGAGCGCCGTCAACGGAGACGATTGGCCCGGCCGATTGCGGTCTTTAGCTCTTCCGGCGTCAGCCCGTTCAGGAAGTCGTCCATCACCGGATCGAAAAGGCCGGCGCGCCGCGCAAGGATATACCAGGCGGCGGCAAAGGTGGTGTCCGGCTCGGTACCGATGCCCTGCATATACAGTTTGGCGACCCGATTTTGCGCAGCGACGTTGCCGCCCTCAGCCGCCCGCTTCAGCCAGGCGAACCCTGCCTTGGCGTTGCGTTCGCCGCCCCGGCCGGAAATCATCCAGCTGCCGAGATCGAGCTGCGCGGTGTCAAAATTCTGATGCGCGGCGCGGGCGAGCCATTTGCGGGCCTCGAGGTCGTCGGGTTTCATGCCGCCCACGCCATTGGCCAGAATCTGCGACATGGCGTATTGCGCGTCGGCAAGTTCCGCCTGCGCCGCGCGCTTATAATAGGGCAAAGCCTGTTCGAGCCCGCGCTCGCCCGGTTCGGCCTGCACCAGAAGCTGCGCATAGTTGAACTGCGCAAGGGCATTGCCCGCTTCGGCCGCAGCCTGCATGAGAGCAAGCGCTTCCTTCTTGTCTTTCTCGACGTAGCGGCCGTCGATCAGCATCAACGCATACTGGAATTGGGCCTCCGGTATGCCTTGCTCGGCGGCCAGCCGATACCATTTGGCTGCTGCCGCGTCGTCGCGCTTGACGCCGAGGCCCCGAGACAGAATTTCGGCAACGAGCGTTTGTGCAGCGGCATCGCCCTTTTCAGCGCGAGGCTTCGCGAGGTTGAGCGCAGTGATGTAGAGGCCGCGCTGAAATGCGCCATAGGCCGGGTCAGCCGGCTTGCCACCGAAGCGCTGGGGATCGACCTTGTCTGCGGTCGAGCCCGGCCGGTCGCCATCGGTCGCGCGGGCGGGACCGGCAGCGACGGCGGCAATGGCAAGCAAACAGAAAAGTGAGCCGGTTCTGGAAAGCACGGTGAGCTTCTAGCTGTTGAAACGCGGCGCTTTTTGGTCAAGCAGAGAATTTGCGGTTGCGACGCGCTCGCGCGGGTCGGCGCCTTCGCCGAATATGGCGCTCGAGAGAGCCACGAACTCGGCGCCTGTCTGTGCCACCGTCTCGACGGATTCGATATGGGAGCCGGCGAGCACGATGCACGGAATCTCGATCATCTGGGCCCACCAACTGGCCAGATTGAGATTGCGCGGATGCGGCTCGGGCGTGTTGTCATATCCGAACCGGCCGAAGAACACATAGTCGGGCCGGCTCTCGCCGAGTTCGAGAGCGTCATCACGGGACTTCACCCCGCCGGCGCCAACAGACATCTTGTCCTGCAGGCGGTCGATGGCGTCAGCAAGCGCCTGCTTGCCCGATTCCAGATGGACTCCATCCGCCTTCACGCGTCCGGCGATCCGTGTGTCGCCGGCGATCACAACCGCGACGCCGGCTGCCTGCGCGACCGGAACGATGCGCTCGGCGAGCGCCTGAAACGCCGCTTCGTGCAGACCGTATGCCGGCAGAATGAGCGAAGCGACGTCTCCGCCTTCCAGCGCCTGGCGCAGCTTGCGTTCCAGTTCCTCTGGCGAAAGGCCTGGCGGCGCGATCAGGACGATACGGCAGCGGTTCGGCGGGGACTGTTGATTCATGAAGGCCTGATCCAAAGTGCGCCCGCACGGGTGCGGACGATAGCGACAGATGCGCATAGAACAATGCGGGGTTCTTGAACAGATGGACCACTCGCCTCGACTGGCCAACCCAGCGAGAGCGTTTCAGTGTTCGATTGAATCGCTGAACCGCTCCAACTCCTGTTTAAATGCAATCCGGGACGGAAAGCGGTTTCCACTTTTCCTGGAATTACTCTAAGCGGGCATTGAAAGGTGCCTGGATGAACGCCCTGCTTGCCGATCCTTCTTTCTACGCTGTTGCTGTCCCGGCGGTTCTGCTGGTCGGTCTGTCCAAGGGCGGCTTTGGCGGCGCGATGGGCTTCGTCGGCGTGCCTCTGATGGCGCTCGTCATGTCACCGGTGAAGGCGGCGGCCATCCTTTTGCCGATTCTTGTGCTGATGGATATCGTTTCATTGTGGACCTGGCGCGGCGTTTTTGACCGCCGAATCCTCGCCATCATGCTGCCAGGGTCGATGGCCGGCATTGCTGCCGGCTGGATGATGGCGGCGATGGTGACGGCTGACATGGTGCGCCTCATCGTCGGCGCTGTGGCGATCGTCTTCGCATTTCGCTGGTTCTACTTGAGGTACCGGCATGGCGCCGACCATGCCACCAAGCCGAAGCGCATCGCCGGCGTCTTTTGGGGCGCCGTAGCGGGCTGGACCAGTTTCGTGGCGCATATCGGCGGTCCGCCCTACCAGATGTACACGCTGCCGCTGCGAATGGATCCGAAGATATACACCGGCACCAGCGTGGTTTTCTTTGCGGTGACCAATGCCGTGAAGCTCATTCCGTATTTCGCTCTCGGACAACTCGACGCGGCCAATCTCACTGCTTCGGCGATGCTCATGCCGCTTGCGCCGCTGGCAACGCTCGCAGGCGCGTGGCTGGTGCGGAGAATGCGCCCTGAAGCCTTCTATACGCTCAGCTACGCAACCGTTGCCGTCGTAGCGCTCAAACTGCTCTGGGATGGCGCGGCGCAACTCTTCTAGGCGCATCTCAGCCGGCACGCGGTGTCCCGGATTTGATGCCTCGACGGGTGCTCTCGGATTCTTGCTTAGGGAGGTTCCCAGTTTCGGGGTCGATACTCTAATGTCTCTTCGTTACTGCTCTTGGGAGGAAATCGTTGGCGCATATCTATGACAGTGGCCTTGACCGGAACGAAGCAAATTACCAGCCGCTCACGCCGTTGACGCTCCTTGAGCGGACGGCGAAAACATATCCCGACCATCCCGCTATCGTGCACGGCCGCCAGCGCATCAGCTATAGGGAATTCTGGCAGCGCTCGCTTCGTCTTGCCTCGGCGCTTGCGGCAAAGGGCATCGGCAAGGGCGATACGGTCAGTGTGATGCTATCGAATACGCCTCCGATGCTCGAAGCGCATTTTGGCGTGCCGATGGTGAAGGCCGTGCTGCATTCGCTCAACACGCGGCTCGATGCGGCCATCATCGCATTCCAGCTCGACCATGCCGAGAGCAAGGTGCTGATCGTGGATCGCGAGTTTTCCGGCGTCGTGAAAGAGGCGCTGGCGATCGCCTCCGTAAAGCCGCTGGTGATCGATTTCGACGATCCTGAATATTCCGATGACGCGCCCTATTCGAAAGAGGGCCGCATCGGCACGATCGACTATGAGGAATTTCTGGCCAGCGGTGATCCCGCCTTCCGGTGGTCGATGCCGGACGACGAATGGGACACGATATCGCTGAACTACACCTCCGGCACAACCGGCAACCCTAAGGGCGTCGTCTACCATCATCGCGGCGCCGCGCTGATGGCCTATGCCAATACGATCCACGCCGGGATGGGCAAGCACGCCGTTTATCTCTGGACGCTACCGATGTTCCACTGCAATGGCTGGTGCTTTCCCTGGACGCTGGCGGTGCAGGCGGGAACGCATGTCTGCCTGCGGTGGGTGCGGGCCAAGGCCATGTATGACGCGATCGCGGATCACGGCGTGACGCACCTCTGTGGCGCTCCGATCGTGATGGCGACCCTGATCAATGCAAAGGACGAGGAAAAGCGCGAATTCCCGCAGACGGTGACGTTCAATACCGCGGCAGCGCCGCCGCCTGAAGCCGTTCTCTCAGGCATGGCCGATGCCGGCTTTGCCGTGACGCATCTCTATGGGCTGACAGAGACCTACGGCCCGGCCGTGGTCAATGAATGGCATGGCGAATGGGACGCTCTCGACAAACCGTCACGCACGTCGAAGAAGGCCCGGCAAGGCGTCCGCTACGCGGCGCTCGAAGACCTGACCGTGATGGACCCCGCGACAATGGAGAAAACGCCCGCCGACGGCGAAACGATCGGCGAGGTGATGTTTCGCGGAAACATTGTCATGAAAGGCTATCTGAAGAACAGGAAGGCGACTGACGAAGCGTTCGCGGGAGGCTGGTTCCACTCCGGCGATCTTGGCGTCATGCATCCCGACGGCTATATCCAGCTCAAGGACCGCTCCAAGGACATCATCATTTCTGGCGGCGAGAACATTTCCTCGATCGAGGTGGAGGACGCGCTCTACAAGCACCCGTCCGTGGCTTTCTGCGGCGTAGTGGCCAAGGCCGATGACAAATGGGGCGAGACGCCGGTCGCTTTCGTGGAACTCAAACCCGGCAAGGCTGCGACTGAAGGCGACATCCTCGAGCATTGCCGCGGCCTGCTGGCGCGTTTCAAATGTCCACGATCGGTGATCTTCACCGAAATCCCGAAAACATCGACAGGCAAGATTCAGAAGTTCCGGCTGCGGGAGCTCGCGAAGGCGCTGTGAGGCTCGCAAGCGAGGAGGGAGGTTCGGAAAATCCGTCGATTTCCCGATTCTCAGAATATTCGTGCGTGCTAATCTTGGTGAGTCGCGACGGGGTATTGGCGCTCCTCGCGGCAGTTTCACTGAGCCTTCAGATGAAGGCCGGCTAAATGGGGGGAGTAGGAATGCAGGGGGTAGCAAGGAACTTCTTCACGCTTGCGATGGTCTATGCGGTTTGCGGGATGGCGCTTGGCCTTTCCATGTCGATCAGCCATGACCATAGCCACATGCCTGTCCATGCGCATACGATGGTGGCCGGCTGGCTCATGTCGGCGGTCTTTGCCTTTTTCTATCATTTGTTTCCGCGCGCAGCTGAATCGCGGCTGGCGGCGGTGCATTTCTGGCTGACCGCGGTGAGCGGCATCGTCTTGCTTGTCTCGCTCTTTATCCTGCTGCAGGGGAATGAGACCATCGAACCGGTCACCGCGATTTCTTCCATGGGGTTCTTCGTGGCGATGGGCCTCTTCGTATGGATCGCGTTGCCCGTTGTCAGGAAGGGCTGAGGCCATTTTGTGCTGTGCCCGTGTCCGGCGGCTTCGTTTCAGCAAGCTGGAGCGCGAAATACAAGAATTACAGGGGCCGTTAAGCCTTCATTAAGCTTTACGGGCGTTTACTGTGTGTATCCAGTGATCTGGATTCTTACCGAGTGGTTGGAGCCACTTTGTTTGACGCCTCCCTGTTAAACTCCTGAGAGCCGCCATTTCCGCGGCTCTTTTTTTGTTTGGGCAATGAGCCCTCTGGAAACCCACCGCGTATTTCGCCGTTAACCGTTCATTAAACACGTGCTTGCCTTGAACGGCGTGCCGGAGCATCTTCATAGTCTCGCAGCAACGTGCCGGTTTTGGCGCGGTTGGAAGCGGAAAGTCCCCGGAACAGGGGGCATTTGCAGGGACGCATGAGTATGAGTGAGCCAGAGAAGGAAACGGCCAATACGATCAAATTGGCGGAACGCCGCGTATTCTCGCCATCCTTCAAACCGCTCTACAATGAAGGTATGCGGCTGGTCGAGGAGGCGGCGGAATATCTGGACGGACAGGGCCGGGCAGAAGCAAAAGCTCTGTCGCGGCCAGCGGCCACGCTCTATGCAGCCGAGTCCATGCGGCTTACCACGCGACTGATGCAGGTCGCGTCCTGGCTGCTCCTGCAAAGGGCAGCGAACTCCGGCGAGATGACGCGCGACCAGGTTGCGGCGGAGAAGTCGAAGGTGCGGCTCGACACGGCCTCCGTTCGGGAAAGCGCATCCCTGTGGCCTGAATTGCCGGAGGCCTTTCGCGATCTGGTCAACCGCTCGCTGACATTGCAGAGCGTCGTAAGGCGAATGGACGAGCAGATTTATGGGGCAAGCGCCGATGTGCCCGCGGCGGCGCAAGGACGCGCCGTCAACCCCGTCTCCGACCAGATCACCCTGCTCAACACGGCCTTCGCGCGCGCCTGATCTGGACCGTTGCGTCCTTCGCCGCTCGGCTAGCCCGTCGTTGCACATACGCTAACATCCGAAATTTGTTTCCGCTTTGTTCACAATTCGCTGGCAACAAGGACCGGCAGCGATAGAGTGGACGGATGAGGGACGCGATTCGGATCATCGGCATCGACCCGGG
>JBEVEP010000358.1:0-27193 GCA_040512755.1 Mesorhizobium sp. | reverse complement strand
GTGGTCAACGACTTGCCGGAATCGCAGGAATTGCTCCGTCTCGCCTTTGAAACCGAGGTGAATGTCGAGAACCCTCCCCTCACGATCGGTTCCAACGGTTTCCTGTTTTATGAAGTCGAAGGCATTACGCCGGCGCGCGACCGCACGCTCGACGAAGTGCGCGACCGCGTCGTTACGGACTGGAAGGCGGCCGAAGTCCAGTCGAGACTCCTCAAGAAGGCCGGCGAACTGGAAAAACGTGTGAAGGACGGCACCCCGTTTGAAACGATCGCCACGGAGATAAAGCTCGAAAAGCAAACCAAGCGCGGCCTGAAACGGAACGCGGACGACGCCGACTTCGGCAGGTCGGGGCTCGTCTCGATTTTTGCCGTGCCGCAAGGCGGAACCGGGCTGGTCGCCGCCCCGGCCGGCGATGGGCAGCTTTTGTTCAAAGTGACAGAGGTGTTCGAACCGGCGGGAGCCGGGCCGGACTCCGTGCCGGAGGAAGCAAAAAGGGCCTTCACATCCGGTCTTTCCGACGATCTTCTTGACCAATTGGTGGCCCGGCTGCAAAGCGAGTACGAAGTCACAGTCGACCGCGCGGCCCTTGATCGCGCCCTTGCCTTCTGAGACGACATGAGCGAACTCAAATCTCACATCGCCAAGGTTGCCTCCGGACAGGCGCTTTCGTTCGAAGAGGCGCGCTCTGCTTTCGACATCATCATGTCGGGTGAAGCGACGCCCAGCCAGATCGGCGCTTTCCTGATGGCTCTGCGGGTGCGCGGGGAAACGATCGACGAAATCTCCGGCGCAGTCGCGACGATGCGGGAAAAGATGTTGATGGTCGACGCGCCCGCCGGGGCGATCGACATTGTCGGGACTGGCGGAGACGGTTCGCACTCCCTGAACATCTCGACCGGATCGGCATTTGTTATCGCCGGCTGCGGCGTGCCGGTGGCCAAGCATGGCAACCGCAACCTTTCTTCGCAATCCGGCGCCGCCGACGTCCTTTTGGCCCTGGGGGTAAAGATCGATCTGCCGCCAGAAAAGATCAGCCATTGCATCGGAACGGCCGGGGTCGGTTTCATGTTCGCGCCGGCGCATCACCCGGCGATGAAATATGTCGGACCGACAAGGGTGGAACTCGGCACCCGCACGATCTTCAACCTGCTTGGGCCTTTGTCCAATCCGGCCGGCGTCAAGCGGCAGATGGTGGGCGTCTTTTCGCCTGAATGGGTCGAGCCTCTGGCCCGCACCCTGCAGACCCTCGGTGCTGAACGCGCATGGGTCGTCCATGGCGACGGTTTCGACGAGATAACGACGACAGGCGAGACAAGCGTCTGCGAACTGGCAAACGGTACGGTCAAGACCTTCACGATAGATCCCGAAGGGATCGGCTTGCCGCGCTATCCTCGGGAATCGCTCAAAGGCGGCGATTCCACTTATAATGCGCACGCCCTGCGTGAGATGCTCTCCGGCGCGACCGGCGCCTACCGCGACACTGTGCTGATGAACGCGGGCGCCGCTCTGGTCGTTGCAGGCAAGGTGGCGACGCTGAAGGAAGGCGCAGACGCAGCGGCCAACGCAATCGATAGCGGCCGCGCGAGGAACGCGCTGGAGACATTGATTACCGCTTCCAACGGATGACGTGATGCCTGACATCCTTCGCAAGATCGAAGCCTATAAACGCGAGGAGATCGCGGCCGCAAAGAGCAAATTGCCGCTTCGCGAAGTGGTGGCGCGGCTCGGCGATGTCGAAAAACCCAGAGGCTTTCTGGCTGCGCTGCAAGCCAAGCGCGCGGAAAGGCGTTTCGCGCTAATCGCGGAGATCAAGAAAGCTAGCCCGTCGAAAGGGCTGATCCGTGACGACTTCGACCCGCCGTCGCTGGCTCAGGCCTATGCCCAAGGCGGCGCCGCATGCCTTTCCGTGCTTACCGACACACCATCCTTTCAGGGTGCACCCGAATTCCTTACCGCGGCACGCGCCGCGGTCTCGCTCCCTGCGCTGCGCAAGGACTTCATGTTCGAGCCGTATCAGGTTCACGAAGCCCGGTTGTGGGGCGCGGACGCCATTCTGCTGATCATGGCGAGCCTCAGCGACGCCGATGCACAGCGGCTTGAGGAGACGGCATTCGAGCTTGGCATGGACGTTCTGATCGAGGTGCATGACGAAGCCGAACTGGAGCGCGGGCTGATGCTGGGCTCCCGGCTTATCGGGATCAACAACCGCAATCTCAGGACTTTCGATGTGAGCCTCCAGACTTCGGAACGCCTCGCCGCAATGGTCCCCCGCAACAGGCTTCTGGTCAGCGAAAGCGGCATCTTCACACATGATGACTGCCGTCGCTTGGCTCGCCATGGCATCGGGACCTTCCTCGTGGGCGAAAGCCTGATGCGGCAGGCCGATGTTGCCGCCGCCACGCGAGCCCTGCTCAACGGGGCGGGCTCATCGCCGGCGGCTGCGCGCTGACAGCGATGGCGCGACAAACCGGCCTCACCCATCTCGGCGCCCAGGGCGAGGCGCATATGGTCGATGTCGGCTCAAAAGAGGAAACGGAGCGCACAGCGATCGCTGAAGGCTCGGTCATCATGCAAGCAGCGACGCTCCGCATGATCGTCGAAGGAAACGCCAAGAAGGGCGACGTGTTGGGAACGGCGCGGATTGCCGGCATCATGGCTGCGAAAAAGACGCATGAGCTGATACCTCTCTGCCATCCCTTGCTGCTGACCAAGGTGACCGTTGACATTGAGGCTGACGAAGGCCTGCCGGGACTGAGGGTGACGGCGCTGGCGCGCGTTACCGGCAAGACGGGCGTCGAGATGGAGGCGCTCACCGCTGCTTCGGTGGCCTGCCTGACGATCTACGACATGGCGAAAGCGGTAGATCGTGGCATGACCATTACCGGTGTTCGCCTTGTCGAAAAGTCCGGTGGCAAGTCGGGTGACTACCGGGCGGCGGGAAGCTAGGCCATGGCGCTGCTTCCTGTTTCCGAAGCGCTCGAAAGACTGCTCGCCGATGCACGCCCCGGCGCGGCGGAAAGCGTGCCGCTAGCGGACGCCACAGAACGCGTTCTTGCCCAGCCGGTCAAAGCGCTCCGAACGCAGCCACCTTTCGCTGCCGCCGCGATGGATGGCTACGCCGTGCGTGCCGAGGACGTGACGCATGTGCCTGCCCGACTGGAGGTCATCGGCCAGGCTCCGGCGGGAAAACGGTTCGACGGGAGTGTCGGACCTAAGCAGGCAGTGCGCATCTTTACCGGCGCGCCGATGCCAACCGGCGCCGACACGATCCTCATTCAGGAGAACGCCAACGTTTCGAGCGACAACAGCATCGAAGCGATCGAGACCGTGGCCGCCGGACGCCATATCCGCACGATGGGGCTCGATTTCAACGAAGGCGACGCGCTGCTCGAGAAAGGCCGCGTGCTCGACGCGGCGGCACTTTCGCTCGCCGCCTCCGCCAATCACCCTCGCCTGCCTTGCGTCAAGAAGCCGCTCGTCGCCATTATCGCGACGGGCGACGAACTACTGCCTCCGGGCAGCCAGCTCGGGCCTGACCAGATCATCGCGTCGAACGCCTATGGCGTCGCGGCGATCGCGCGCTCCGCCTGCGCCGAAGTGCTCGATCTCGGCATTACTCCCGACAGACGCGATGCGATCGCCGCATCTGTGCGACAAGCCCATGAAGCAGGCGCCGATGTTATCGTCACGCTCGGTGGAGCGTCCGTCGGCGACCACGACATGATCCACGACGTGCTGACCGGCGAAGGCATGGCGCTCGACTTCTGGAAGATCGCGATGCGGCCGGGCAAGCCGCTGATGTTCGGGCGCCTCGGCAGCACGCGTGTCCTCGGACTTCCCGGCAACCCGGTTGCCAGCCTGGTGTGTTCGCACCTTTTTTTGAAGCCGCTTCTCATGGCGCTCGGCGGACGACGGCACGAGCCGGATTATCGCGACGCGGCTCTCGGCTCGGAGATGGCCGCCAATGACCTGCGCGAGGACTATGTGCGCGCGACGGTGACGGAGAAGGGCGGCGTTCTTGTCGCGACGCCCTTTGCCGTTCAGGATTCCTCCATGCTGAAGACTTTGGCAGACGCGAACGCGCTGCTGATCCGCAAACCCTTCGCGCCGGCGGCACACGCCGGCGACCCTTGCCGCGTCCTGATGCTACGCTGAGCCAGCCTTTGGGCGTCCGATGATGCTGTCGTTCAGCCGACGGATATAACTATTTGTTTTATGAAGTTATTTCCGTTGACCCAATGGTGAAACCTGTTCATGCCCTGACCTCACGCACTGCACTTTCGAGCATATCGAGCGCTTCGGTCATCACATTATCCTGCACCGTGATGGGCGAGAGGAAGCGGATGACATTGCCGTAAACACCGCAAGTGAGCAGGATCAGGCCCTTCTCCAAGGCTTTCAGCCGGACCGCATTGGCAAATTCTGCCGACGGCGCGCCTTTCTTGATATCGTTGAACTCGACCGCATTCATGAAGCCTGGGCCGCGGATGTCGACGATCTCGGGCACGTCGTCGCGCAGCGAGTGAAGGCGCTGCTTTAGCCTCGCGCCAAGTGTGTTGGCGCGATCGCAGAGCCCTTCTTCCTCGATCACGTCGAGCACGGCATGGGCCGCCGCAATGCCGATCGGATTACCGCCATAGGTGCCCCCGAGCCCGCCGGGATTGGGCGAATCCATCAGTTCCGCCCGGCCCGTGACAGCCGCGAGCGGGAAGCCGCCCGCCAGGCTCTTGGCCATCGTGGTGATGTCCGGCGCGACATCGTGATGCTCCATCGCGAACATCTTGCCGGTGCGCGCGAAACCCGTCTGGACCTCGTCCGCAATCAGCAGGATGCCGTGCTGGTCGCAAACCTTGCGGAGCGCCGTCATGAAATCACGCGGCGCTTCGTAGAACCCGCCCTCGCCCTGCACAGGCTCAAGGATGATCGCAGCAACGCGCGCTGGATCGACATCCGCCTTGAACAGGCGGTCGAGCGCGGCAAGCGAATCGGCGACGGAAATTCCGTGAAGCGCCACCGGAAACGGCGCGTGGAAAACATCGCCCGGCATGGCGCCGAAGCCGACCTTGTAAGGCACGACCTTCCCGGTCAACGCCATGCCCATGAAGGTGCGCCCGTGGAAACCGCCGGCAAAGGCGATGACTGCGGGGCGGCCGGTGGCATGGCGGGCAATCTTGACAGCGTTTTCCACTGCCTCGGCGCCGGTGGTGACGAAGATGGTCTTCTTGTCTCCCTTGCCCGGAACGATGCCGTTCAAGCGCTCGGCAAGCCGCACATAGTTCTCATAGGGAACGACCTGATGGCACGTGTGCGTGAAGCGATCGAGCTGCGCCTTCACCGCCTCAATCACCTTGGGATGACGGTGACCGGTGTTGACGACGGCGATTCCCGAGGCGAAATCGATATAACGGCGGCCTTCCTCATCCCAAATCTCGGCGTTCTCGGCCTTTGCCGCATAAATCTGGGTGGTCATGCCGACGCCCCGCGAGATCGCGCGGTTCTTGCGTTCGGAAATGGCAGCGTTGCTCATCGTCAGTCCCTCAAAACCAAAACAGGGCGCATGATCCGGAAAACCAGCCTGGTGCACAAGTGCCAGCTTCGGACTTCCGATGTTCCTATGACGACATTCGCACAGGGTAAGAATCGCGCTACCCGGAGGTAACGAGCTTCCAGTTTACGTCAGAAGCATCGCGCGACGGCGCTAGCGGTCGGTAAAGCCGCTCAAAAAAGCAGGGGCTGGAACTATTGCACTTCGAAACGATTGGCATTGGGCAAGCGGCAGCTCATGGCGCAGGGACAAGGGGGCCACTACCGTGACCCAGATCGGCAGTTTCGAGACGGGGATTGCCAGCATCGCCGCGCCGGTGCGCGACATAGCGGGAGTGTCGTTGCCGCAATCAATCTAACGCATCCGGTCATGACCGAAATGACGGACATCGATGCCCAGATTCGGCGAGAGGTGATCGACTGCGCGATGGCGATATCGCGGATGCTCGGCTTCGCAGCCGAGAGCGAAGACGAACGTTGGCAGGTCCGGCATCGATCGTAGGGCAGCGCATCGCAGCAAAATCTTCAGTCACCGCCGCATCCGACATCTTGTGACGAACGGCGGCCTCGTCACTGCGGCAGGACACTACGGCCGAATTCCCAACGCGCCGATGCCCTCATTCTCGCGTATGGCAGTATTTAACATATTGCTAATGTGATAAAAATCAGCAGTCCGACAGGCCGATGAACGGCCTGCGAAGAAACACGCGATTGGGGAAATCACGATGAAAACGACAGGTCTCGCCCACTGCATCGCTGTAACTCTTGCCGGTTTCTTGAGCCTGAGCATTACAGGCCCGGCCAATGCCCAGGAGGCCAATAAGGCTGAGATCGACGCCTTGCGAAAGGCGATGGAGAAGTATCAGGACCCTTATGTCGCGGTGCGGGACCTTTACCTCTCTACGGTGGGGTGCGTTCACTACAGCGGCGAGAAGATTGAAGGCCATATGGAGTATCCCAAGGGAGCGATGGGAGTTCACTTCGTCAATCTCACGGTGCCCGGACCGACCCCTGATCCGCTGCGGCCAAACGTGCTGATCTATGAGCCCGATGGCGACAAATTACGCCTCGTTGCGGTGGAGTGGCTGGTGCCGCTGGCTGCGGCCAAGGAAAGGCCAACGCTCTTCGGCCAGGAATTCCAAGGTCCGATGGAGGGGCATGAACCGCTCATTCCCAAGGATTTCGTCCACTATGATCTGCACGCCTGGGTGTTCAAGGACAATCCAAACGGAATGTTCAGTCCGACAAACCCGGATGTGAAATGCGACGGCTACGATTTCAGCCTGCTGGAGTCGCCGACCAAGATGGTGCACGACCACTGACCGGCGATCCCGGGATCGGGAACAGGTGCTGGTCATTCTCCAGGCAGGCCTTGCGACCTCCGGCGCGATTAGGCTCGGCATGGATTCGAGCCGCCCGGGCTGTCAGAGATGACAACCGGGGCGGCGCTTGCCGGCGAGATATTCGTCGATGAGCTGCCGGTAGCGCGTCGCCCCGAAGCTCGGGAAGTGCCCGCCATGAACAACGGATACCGGAAGGGTGCGGATGCGCTCCATCGTCCGGACATAGTCGTCTGTGTTGCTGTGATAGACGTCATCGATCAGCGGTCCGTCATAGACGATGTCGCCTGATAGAAGGATGCCGGTCTTGCGTTCGTAGAGCGCAATGCCGCCCGGGGAGTGGCCGGGCGTATGGATGACCTCGAAGGCGCGATCGCCGAGATCGACGACATCGCCCTCTTCCAGCAAGCGCGTGGCGGGGGCGGGCTGGATTCGGTAGCGCCCGGCATCCCACCCTTCGGGCATGCCGTCGAACATGTCGTCGGTCGCGTACAGATCCGCGACCGTCCATTCGTTCCTCGGGTCCGCGAGGATGGCCGATTCAGACTCATGCACGCAGCGCTCCGGGAATTCATGATGGCAACCGATATGGTCGAAATGCGTGTGGCTCGCGACGCAGACAAGCGACTGCTCCGCAGCCAACGAGACATGCCGGCGAAGGCTGAAATGGCCGAGCCCGGTATCGAGGAGAAGGTCCCTGTCGCGGCCACGCACATGCCACATGTTGCAGCGGAAGAATGGCTTGATCCAGGGCTCGTGGATCAGCGTCACGCCATCCGCCATGCGAACTGTTTCGTACCAGTTAGCAGCGCCAATCACTGGAAGGATGGACATGGCGGCTTACCTTTCAAGCAGGATGAAATCCTCGGGCCGGCAGAATAGGTCGACCGTATCGTCCGGCGCCACTGGTGTTCCGGCTGGCACTTTGGCGATCAGCTGGACCTGAGGATCAACCTTCGACACTGCGGTAACCCGCTTGAAGCTGCCCTGGAATACGACGTCCTTCACCAGCGCGCCGCCAAGCGGCACAGCGCCCTCTCCCGCTCTGAAACGCAGATGCTCGGGCCGGATTGCCAGGGCCACATGCGAAGCGCCCGCGCCGAGGCTCGGGATAGTCAAATCTCCAAGCAATGTCCGGACGGTGGCAGCGCGGCCCGAATTGGCAACAATCTCGCCGGGCACGATGGTGCTCTCGCCCATGAAGGTGGCGGAAAAGCGCGACGCAGGCCGGGAGTAGACCCTTTCCGGCGGTCCCTCATCTTCAATTCGCCCATTGTTCATGACGACGCAATGATCGGCCAGCGCCATCGCCTCTTCCTGGTCGTGCGTGACATGTACGAACGCCGTTCCAACCCGCTTCTGGATTGCTTTCAGTTCGTCCTGCATCTGCCGGCGAAGCTTGAGATCGAGCGCGCCGAGCGGCTCGTCAAGAAGCAACACCGCAGGCTCGACGACCAGCGCGCGGGCAAGCGCCACGCGCTGGCGCTGGCCGCCCGAAAGCTGATGCGGTTTCTTGTCGAAGGCCTCCGCCAAGCCGACCAGTTCGAGCGCCGCGCGCGACCGCTCAGCGCGGGGAGCCGACGCAACGCCGCGCATGCGCAGGCCGAAGCCGACATTGGCGCCGACAGTCATGTGCGGAAACAGGGCATAGTCCTGGAACACCGTCGTCGTTGGCCGCCTGGCCGGCGGCAGCGCTGTGCAATCCTCGCCGCGGATAAAGACCCTACCCTCGTTCGGAACCAGGAAACCGCCGAGGATCGAGAGCAACGTCGTCTTGCCGGAGCCGGAAGGGCCGAGCAGCACTGTGTAACTCCCGGTATCGACCGTGAGCACGATATCGCTCAGCGCGGCAAAGCTGCCGAACCGGTGCGAAACGTTGCGCACATCGACGAGCGGCCCGCTCATTCCCTCCTCCCTCGGAAGAGAACCAGCTCGAACAGCAGGACAAGCACGATCGAGACAGCGAACACCAGCGAACCGACGGCATTGGTCTTCGGATTGAGACCGGAGCGCAGCAGGTTCCAGATTTCAACCGGCAGCGTTGTCTCGAAGCGGGTGAGCAGGAAAGCGATGACAAATTCGTCCCATGAGAAGGTCATCGACAGGAAGAACCCGGCAAAAAGTGCCGGCGCCATAATAGGTACCGTTACGAGCGCGAGCACCTTCCACTCGGGCGCGCCGAGGTCCCGCGCCGCGCGCTCGATATTGATCTGATGGGCGCCCATCTGGCTATAGGCGATTGCGAAGCAAAGCGGCATATTGATCACGACATGGCCGATCCCGGCGGCCAGCAGCGATTTTGGCAAGCCGACCGCATTGAACAGGACCAGCAGACCCATCCCGATGATGAGATAGCTCACCATCAGCGGCAGCGTGATCAGGCCGCGCAGCAAGGCGGAACCCGGCAATGTGAAGCGGGCAAATCCCCAGGCAGCAAGAAAGCCCAGCGTCACGGCCGCGAGCGACGACACGATTGCAACAATGACCGAATTGACCAACGCGGACGTAAGCCGCGCGTCGCCTAGCACGGCTTCGAACCAGCGCAGCGACGGACCTGTAAAGGGCGGAATGGGAAAGGCCGTCGATTGAAGGGAAAACAGGACGAGGACTGCCACCGGCAGGAAGATAAAGCCGTAAATCGCGAGCGCGTAGGTAACCGAGGCTATCCGGGATAGGACACGCATGATCAGACCCGATCGATCTTCAGCCAACGGGCGCACGCGAGATATGCGACCGTGACGACCGCCATCAGGATGATCGATAACGCCGAGGCCAACGGGAAGTCGCCGCGTCTTCCGATCTGCATCATCACCAGTTGCGGCATCAGAAGCTCGTTGTTGCCGCCAAGGATCTGCGGCGTGATGTAATCGCCGATGCACAGCACGAAGGTGAGGAACGCGCCGACCATGATGCCGGGCAAGGTCAGCGGCAGCACGACGTGAAGGAACGTCTGCACCGGCCCTGCCCCCAGGTCTGCGGCGGCTTTCCGGTAGCTCGGGCTGAGCTGCTTGAGATTGGCGAAGATCGTCAAGGTGAGCAGCATGACGAAGAAATGGACAAAGCCGACCACTGTGGCGAAGCGCGTATTGGCAAGTTGCAGCGGCTCGGCGATGAGACCGGAACCGACCAGCGCGTTGTTGACCACGCCATTTTGCGCAAGCACCAGCAACCACGAATAAGAGCGCACGACATACGACGTCCAGAATGGGAGGACGGCCAGCAGCAGCGCCATTCGCTGCCAGCGAACCGGCACATGCTCTGCCAGGATCCAGGCGAACGGGTAAGCCAGCACGACCGACACGATGGTGACGACCGCCGTCACCTCGAGCGAATTCACCATCGCCTGCCAGTAGGTCGGATTGGAAAAAAACTGGCCATAGTTGGCAAAGGTCCACCCGCCGCCAGACAGGCTGGTCATGCTCGACACGGCCATCGCAATGAAGGGCAGTACGAAGAAGACCAAAGTCCAGCCGAGCGCTGGCGTGACCAGCGCCCAGGGCAAAAGGCGCTCCGAAACCGAATGTTGTACTGGCGGCGAACTGCTCACTGCGCCTGCATCATCTCCGTCCAGGCATCCTGCATTTTCTTGTCAAGATCGGCATCCGGCGCTGGATAAGGCTGAGCACGCGCGAGGAAGCCCGGCTGCTCATCGAAACGCAGCGTCTTCTTTTGTTCGTCGGTCAGCGCGGCTTTCGCATTCGCCGGCATGCCCCAGTAGCAGGACGAGGTGGCCAGGCGCGCCTGGCCTTCCGGGCTCATAATGTACTGGATGAACTTCAGTGCGAGGTCCTTGTTCTTGGAATCCTTGAACATCGCCAGCGACTGCGACCACAGAACCGCGCCCTCCTTGGGAATGGTGAAGTCCATGGCTGGGTTTTCCTTGGCGAGGCCCGCCGTGACGAATTCGCCGCCACCGACGATGATATCCACCTCGCCGGTGGCCAGAGCCGTCTGGCTGGCGACGATCTCTCCGACCAGCTTGGCGTTCGCCTTCATTTTCAGCAGCACGTCCTTGATGGCCGGCAGGTCGGCCTCAGTCAGCTCCGCGGTCTTCTTGCCGAGCGCCAGCGCGGCCATGCCAATCACCGGCAGGTAATAGTCGTAGATCGCGATCCGGCCCTTGTACTTGTCGCCTGTCAGCGAGGCGAGCGACTGCATGTCGGCCGGGTCGACTTTGGTGTTGTTGAAGCTGATCGTGTTGTAGCCGAATTTTTCCGTGATTCCGTAGCGCTTGCCATCGACAACGGTCGACGCGTCCATCTTGACCTCGGGAAAGAGGTCCGCGAAGGGCAGCGTGTCCTCGGGCAGAGGTTCGAAAAGCCCCTTCTCGACGCCGCGCGGGACGTCGATTGAATCGATCACCATGACATCCCAATCACCCGGTTGCGACTGCTCGACAATGGCCAGCCCCGCGCCGGTACCTTCGAATTCCTTGACATTAACCTTGACGTTGTTCGCCTCCTCGAACGGCTGCAGGAGCGCCGGATCGGCGTGGTCGCACCAGATGAGCGCGTTGAGTTCCTGCGCCCCAAGCTGCACCGGCCCCATGACGAAAAAGATGGACGCCGCGGCCGCACTTGCCTTCATCGTCCATCCGAACTGCCGACTGATCGACATTGCGTTTTCCTCCCTGCCTTTTCGGCATTGCTCTCCCCTGTTGCAAAAAAACTGAACCAATTCCAAAATTGAGTCAATTCGTGATTTGAGCAAAGAGAGCCATGAGCGGACTACGCGCCAAGCACAGGGCCGACCGGGACAGCCGTATCCTCAATGCGGCCTCGCAGCTGTTCCGCGAGGCAGGCTATGAAGGAGCGAAAATCGAGACGATTGCGTCGCAGGCCGAGGTCTCGGTCGGCACAATCTACAACTACTATCGGAACAAGGGCGACATTCTGGTGGCTATCGTTTCGATGGAGGTGAACGAGGTGCTCAATGCCGGGCGCGGTGTAATTTCCAGTCCGCCCGCCGGTGTCAGCGACGCGATCGACACGCTGATCGGGATCTACATCGAACACTCGTTGCACTACCTCAGCAAAGAGATGTGGCGGCAGGCTATGGCAATCTCCACCCAGCAGCCGGGCAGCCCGTTCGGGCAGACTTATTCAGCGCTGGATCGGGCTCTGACCGATCAGCTCCGTTCGCTGATCGGCCGGCTGCAGGAGCTCGGCTTGGTGCGCGCGGAGATCGATGGCTCCACAGTTGGCGAGCTGCTGTTCAACAACATGAATATGATGTTCATCGAGTTCGTGAAAAATGACGACGCCCGGATAGCTGATCTGCGGACCGCCCTTAGGCGGCAGAACAGCATCCTGGTGGCCGCCATCGCTCGATAGTCACAGTCCACGTCGCTTCGCGCGAGACCTCGTCACTGAGCCTGAACGCGCGCCCAGCCAGCGGGCAATGCTACTCCGTCTCAGCCACGATGGACTGGCCGCTCGCCCACCGACGCCAGGTGCTCTCGTTGCCATTGAACACGTTGAGGTCGATCCGGCCTCGAACGCCATGCGACAAGCCTGAGCCGGAATACTGCCAGAACACCCATTTGCGACCCGGATAAACCTTGGACGGGTGCGCCGCCACGGAGCGCAGCCAGAAGGGATAGTCCAGGAATGCGCCACGGAGGTTATCCCGATAGAAGTCAGGCGCGGTGTAGATGATCGGACGCTGGCCGTAATGCTGTTCCAGCTTATCCATGAAGACCTGCATCTTTTCGATCACCTTGGCGGGCGACGGCCGGCGCTTGCATCTCGATTCGCCGTTCCACTCGACGTCGATGACCGGTGGCAGCGCACCTTCGACCTTCGGTACATTGCGAATGAACCAGTCGGCCTGTTCGCCCGCGGTCCGGCACCAGTAGAAGAAATGATAGGCGCCGCGCCTCAGGCCAGCCTCTGCGGCAGCACGCCAGTTCTTCCTGAACATCGGATCGAGGTGATCGCCGCCGTCGGTCGCTTTGATATACGCGAAGTTAGCGCCCTGCCCGCGCAATTTCACCCAGTCGATCTGGCCCTGCCACCGCGAGACATCCACACCATGCACGGCGAAACTCTTCGGTGAGACCTTCCCGAAGTTGATCGGCTTCGCATCACGGAAGCGATGGCGTTGAACCGGCACTGCTATCGGCTGAGGCGCGGCCATAGGCCTTTTGGGCGCAACCAGCGCCGCCGCCGCAACCGGCAGCTTGCCCGCTCCGCCAGCTCCGGAGTCTTCGATCAGCTGCTCGATCTCTATCTCCTCATAGCCTGCCACCGTCTGGGAAGACGCGGCCGCGGTCTGCTTCACCGAGCTTGTCACTTCATAAGACGGCCGCGGCGCCAGGTCCTCTACACTGGATTTCGAAGTGCAAGCAGCGACAGTGACAAGGGCAAGAAGGGAAAGGGTGACACCTGAAAAAGAATGCATATCCGACCTATACGCAGAACAAAACAGACCGAAGGCGGGGGCCACCGGAAGAACAACAAGAGCGTTTTATGAATGGGAAATTACCAATAAAGATTGAATCCGGAATTTTCGGACTCGCCTGGCGTGACATGCAAAGGCCGGCAAAAGCCGAACCGGCCCGAAGATCGAGATCGACAATCCAGCAGGTTCTGGGGTGCCTCTTAGAGACACTGCGCGTCCATTTGGACGCGCACAGGACGCTTTAAGGCTTTGAACCTGTGCATCCGGCCCGAAAATCGATTCCGATTTCGGGCCGATGCGTAGCGCCAAGCCGCGGTCAGTCTTCGGCGGCCTGCGCCGCCGTCTGGATCCGATCAGGACTAGGTGAGCGGAGAAAGCTGAATTTCGACGCGACGATTGAGCGCGCGTCCGGCTTCTGTCGCGTTATCAGCAATCGGACGCGTCGCGCCAAAACCGGTGACGGCAAAGCGGCGGGAATCGATGCCCTGCGCGGACAGATAGTTGGCGACAGAGAGTGCGCGGCGCTGCGACAGGTCGAAATTGTGCTGCGCGCTGCCCGTCGAGTCCGTATGCCCATACACGTCGACGACCGTCTGGTTGAACCGCTGCAGCACCAGCGCCACGGAATTCAGCGTCGGATAGAAACCGGCCTTCACGGCGTCCTGGTCGGTGGCGAAGGTAATGTTGGAAGGCATGTTCAGGACGATCTGGTCGCCCACGCGGGTGACGCTAACACCCGTGCCCTGCAATTGGGCGCGAAGCGCGGCTTCCTGCCTATCCATGTAGTTACCGATTGCGCCACCGGTCAGCGCGCCAATGCCGGCGCCGATCAGCACAGCGTTGCGCTGGGCTACTGAGCTGCCGCCGACCGCGAGGCCGGCCAGAGCGCCAAGGCCCGCGCCAAGCGCGGCGCCACCTGCCGTGTTCGAGACTCTCTGCTGGCCCGTAAAAGGATCGGTCGTGCAGCTGGCAAGCATTGTGGCAGCAAGCAAGACGGCAGCGAGTTTCTTGTACATGAAGTCCCCTCTTGAAATGAAAACACCGCGGGCAGCGGATTGTCGCTTCGCGCCTTGTAGCATGATTGCGGCGAAATACGGGTAATGTCAGACCCCCTCTGCTGCCTTCCCCACAACTAACAGCGGACCTGTCAACGATGGTTGGGTAAGCAAGCCGAAGCGTGACAGGTGACATTTCGGCATTTTTCCAGCAACCTCTCAGAATAGATGCGCTCCGACGTTGGAACGCGCATTTCGACGAGGGGGGACAATCGGTGGACGATCGGCGCGACCCGCTTCACCGGCTGAGGCAACTTCGTGACGGGCACGCGAGCGATCTGAAGCAGTACGTCGTTGGCGCGCACCGCACCGTCCCGCCATCCGAAACGGTCAAGCGCGTGACCCCGTTGATGGCCCGGATAGGCATTACCCGCGTGGCGAATGTCACCGGGCTGGACCGCATCGGCATTCCGGTCGTCATGGTTTGCCGGCCAAACGCGCGGTCACTTGCCGTCTCACAAGGAAAGGGTCTCGACCTTTCGGCAGCCACGGCTTCCGGGTTGATGGAGGCCGCCGAACTCTACCATGCGGAACATATCGAACTGCCCCTAAAATTCGGAACGCATGCCGAGCTATGCCAAACGCATTCCTTTGTCGATCTGGAGCGCGTGCCGCGCGTCTCCGGCAACCGGTTTCACCAGCGCCTCGCAATGCTCTGGGTCGAAGGCCTCGAGCTTCTCTCAGGCGAGCCGCGCTGGCTTCCATATGAATCCGTCCGCGCAAACTTCACGCTACCGCCGCCGCCAGGCAGCGGCTGCTTCGATTGCAGCAGCAACGGTCTCGCTTCCGGAAACACAATGGTCGAGGCGGTGTGCCACGCAATCTGCGAGGTCATCGAACGCGATGCGACGGCGCTGTGGAACGGGATGCCGCCAAGGGACCGCGCAAGCACGGGGCTGGACCTGGACAGCGTCTCGGACGAGCCATGCCGGCAGGTTCTTGCGAGGCTGGAGAAGGCAGCCTTCGACGCGGCTGCCTGGGAGACCACGAGCGATATAGGCGTTCCCGCCTTCTTTGCCCTCATCACCGACCGCCGTAATCCGCAAAACCACACCGGCATCGGAGCTGGAGCACATCCTTCGCCCGGCATTGCGCTGCTACGAGCACTCACTGAGGCGGTGCAGGTGCGCACGACCTACATTTCCGGAACACGCGATGACTTGCTGCCGGAGGAATACGGCGAGGACGAACGGAACAGAAGGAAAAGGATTGCGGCCCGATGGCTTGCCGAACACGTGCCGGGCCGCTCGTTTGGAGACATTGCAGATTGCTCATCTCGGTCATTCACCGATGATCTGATCTGGCTCATCAAGCGGCTCGAGGCCGTGGGCATCACAGAAGTGGTCGCGGTGGATCTTTGCAAGGGCGAGCTTGCCCTGCCCGTGGTGCGCGTCATCATCCCTGGGCTGGAAGGGCCGGACGACCATGACGGCTACGTGCCCGGCGCGCGCGCATTGCACCAGCAGCGGGGCCTGACATGACCATCGTCATCTTCTGCGGGCCGACTTTGCGGGCAGAGGAGCGCGCGCCCTACGCCGATTTCCTGTTTTTGCCACCTGTCCGCCAAGGCGACCTTTACCAGGCCGCCGTCAAGGAGAAGCCGAGGGCGATCGGCATCATCGACGGGTATTTCGACGGCGTGCCCGCGGTTTGGCACAAGGAAATCCTGTGGGCGATGGCCAACGGCATTCCGGTCTTCGGCGCATCCAGCATGGGCGCGCTGCGGGCTGCCGAACTGCACGTCTTCGGCATGCGCGGCGTTGGCTGGATCTTCGAAGCATATCGGGACGGCCGGCTGACCGATGACGACGAAGTCGCGCTTGTCCATGGGCCGGCGGACACGGACTACCTGCGCCTTAGCGAGCCAATGGTCAACATCCGCGCAACGCTTGAACGGGCGCTGTCGGAAGGCATTGTCGATGCGGTTACTGCGGCCGCGGTCGCAGACGTGGCCAAGGCGCAATTCTATCAGGAACGAAGCTGGAAAAGCGTTCTGAACGGCGCACGAACAAGTGTCGGCGTTGTCGCGCTGCAACCCTTCGTAGACTGGCTCGCGAAGGGAAAAGTCGACCAGAAGCGTGACGACGCGCTGCTCCTTCTCGCTTTCATACGCGATTTCGTTTCAGCGGGTGGAGTGGCCGGCCCTGCCGCCTTTGCCTTTGAATGGACCGAAACATGGGCCAACGCCCCCTGGCGGAACGCGCCGCAGAATTCCGGCCAAGCCAGCGAAGACGAAGCGATCCTCGACGAGTTGCGGCTGCAGGGGGGGGCTTATGCACGGACGCGCCACGAGGCGCTGCTTCGCGCGCTGGCCCACGGCGAATTGACCAGGCTGGGCGTGACGCCGGACCGTCGCGAGACACTTCGGGCGGCAACAGCTTTCCGTAGTCCACGCGGCCTCATGCGCCAGAGCGACGTCGAGAATTGGGCGTCCCGGAACGGCATCGACGCGATGCAGTTGGAGCGTCAAATGGCCGAACGCGCCGGCCTCGAGAAGCTGGCCCTGATGCGCGATGACGAACTGCGGCCTCGAATGCTGAGCCAGCTACGAGAGGAGGATGCCTTCCCTGCCCTGCGCGACCGGGCACTGGCCAAGGCCAAGATGCGCGTGAGCGGCAGGATGGTTTCGAGAGCTGGTGTTCCGCAGCCGTTACTGGTCTCGTGGTATTTCGAAACAAGACTGGGCATGCCGATACCAGACGATCTGGAAGACTATGTCCACTCACTCGGCCTATCCGGTCTCGACCGTTTTCTGGAAATGCTTTCGGAGGAATACATTTTCAATAGCGCGGAAACAAAGCCGGCGCGCTCTGGTAAATGACGGAAATAAAGGGTATAATAGCGAAAACTCCTGATAAGTATACTGCAAGCAGTATCCAAAAAAATTGATACCTGCAGTAGCATTTGCCATGAGGGGAACAAATGGCTGACGGAGGGACAGGCCAAAGATCGCCTACCGGAACGCGCTTCCGGCTGTTTCCGCAGCCACCTTTTCTGGCGAAATTCAGTGAACCTGAGACCGTGTGGGTGTCTCCGCCTGCAGGCACGATCGGCGCCGGACCGGCCGACGACCGTATGTATGTGATCGATCCGATCGGCAAGCGGGTGGCGTATGGCCAGGCGCGGGATCGGTTCGGCAATGCAGCTTATCTGGTGCCGCCGTGGCCCGGCCCGTCCTATCCCCCTGCCCTGCCCGACGCCGACGGACATTTCGACTGCATTCCAATCGATACGCCGGAATTCGAGGCCGCACATCTTTTCTGCGCAGTCAGGCGCACGCTGGATATCTGGGAGCGCTATCTCGGCCATCCCGTCGAATGGCATTTTGCGCCAGACTTCGACAGGCTCGAACTGGTTCTCCAACGCAATCTCGAAGAGAATGCGTATATGGGCTACGGCTTCCTGGAAGTCGGCGTCCACCGCACCAAGGAAGGCGGCATCGAACCCTTCAGCCTCAACTTCGATATCATCGCGCACGAAGTCGGCCATTGCATCGTCTACGGCGTGCTCGGCGTGCCGGAATTAGATGGATACGACGCGGAATATTACGGCTTCCACGAATCCGCGGCCGATCTCACGGCTCTCGTCGCCACCCTACACTTCGATTCCGTGGTCGACGACCTGTTGGCGACCACGCATGGAAATCTCTACACGCTCAACTATGTCAACCGTATCGCGGAACTCTCGGACAACCAGCAGATAAGGCTGGCAGCGAACCCGTTGACGCTTCTCGATTTCGTCAGAGGCTGGAGCGACGAGCACGACCTCGCGCAACCCCTGACAGGGGCGATGTTCGACATCCTGGTCGATATTTTCCATGAAGAGCTCGTCGGGCGTGGATTGATCAGCCATCGCGCCGAGGACCTGTCGGACCGGCTGGAAGACGAACCCAACTATCACCGGATCATTCAACCGCTCTTTGACGAAGCCTATGCCGCGAACCCGCAAGGCTTTCGTGAGGCGCTGATCAGCGCGCGGGATATCCTTGGAACATATCTTGCCGAGACTTGGCTGCGTCTCTCGCCCGACAATCTCGACTATGCCGGTGTAGGACGCGCTCTGTGTGCGGTGGACAGGATGATGACGGGCGGCCGCTACAGGCGAATCATCGATGTCAATCTGCGCCGCCGTGCGATCGGCTATGCCCGGGTCGGCCCGCAACTCGAGCCACAAAGCTCGAAGAGCCACTTCGACCTGCCGCGGATTTTCGTGCCCCCGCTTCACGGAAACTGCGCGTGCCGGCGGCTGAGTTATCGGGAAAGATTCAAGGCAGTGCACGGAGCGACTTGAGATCGAGGAATTAACGAACCGTTTATCAGTGAAATTGTCGGCGCCAGCCGACATCAAAAAGGGGAGATACGCAAATGCCCGAAACGTTGCTAAGCCCTTCTAACGTTTTACTTTTTGGTCGCGTGGTCGCTGACCTGGAAATAGTTGAACCGGTCGTTTTTCCTAGGCCACAAGTGGGGGTGCAAGTTGCTGTTGCGACTACGGCGAACGTAAACATCGGAAACCCCGTCGCCAACGCGATAGATGGCGTGGCCACCAGGAATGGAATGAGGGTACTGGTCAGAGCTCAAACGACCGCAGCCCAGAATGGTTTATACGTAATACGGCAACAACGCTACGATCCAATACCTTTTCCCGGGACCAATACGATTCCTGCAATAGTTTTCGTAAGGCGAGGAACCACTTATGGAGGACAATACTTTTCACTTGATTACCTGGGAAACGTTGCCACATACACTGGCGTAATCGACCGTAGACATGGCCCTTTTATAGAAGACCGCGCCGGCCTGGACAGCCAGGTCGAACAACAGCTCCTTGCAGGGGAGGACCCACGGTTCGCACGCATCTACGGCTTTAGTTACGAAGGGTTTTATTATGACTTACCCCGCCCGGCTTTGTTCTTGGTCCATGGTGACGGATATCCAGCAAGCGAGATGGGCCCCGCTGCCTATTGGGTTGTAAATCGAGCGCGCGCGCCAGGTGAACCATCATTGACAGGACTGGGACAGGCGGACTTTCAATTTTCTGACGACATCGTGGTCTGGTCCTACGACAAGGCCGATTACACGATCCGCATGGATGTCGAGACCGGAATGTTCGAGCAGGTGCTGCTCGATGCCATGCTGGACGGTGGGATCGATGCCAGCGGCATGAATGCACGGGGAATGAACGCCCGCGGGATGAATGCGCGCGGCATGAACGCCAGAGGAATGAATGCCCGTGGCATGAATGCGCGTGGCATGAACGCCCGCGGCGGCGGCAACAGCGACTGACCCACAGGCCCGAAAGTCGGAAACGATTTTCGGAAGACACGATACGCAGATTCAAGGTTTAGAGCGTCCTTTGCGCGTCCTATGGACGCGCCGCGCTCTATCGCTGCCCTGGTTGAAGAATCCGGCTATCCGGAATCGCGAGCGACATCACTCTTCTTGGGACGGCGGTTCAAAGAGATACACGGCACCCGGGTCCCCTGATTTCTGCCATTTCGGCCCTCAACATTTCGCCTTCCGGTGCAGCGACGCCCCTTCTGTTCGCGCATAGCTGGTTCTGCACCGCGGCGCTCCGTTGTCGAAGGCGCTTTTTCGTCCGATCACGCTCCGTTTCCTACGTACATGTGCAACGCAGCATGATATAGATCAGGTGCGTGCCGCAGCCATGGCAACAGCGCATTGAGGGGAGCCCGTCGGTCGATGGTGGTCGCGCCGGCCAATGTCCTGAACCGCAGGTTATCGGTCATTCTCTACGCCGATATCCACGGCTACAGCCGTCTTGTGGATCAGGACGAGTCCGGCACGATCATGCGCCTGAAGCAGTCCTTGACGATGATCCGCCATCTCGTCGGCGACTACGGCGGCAACGTCGTGAATACCGCCGGCGATGGCGTCGTCGCGGTGTTTCCCAGCGCCAGCCAGGCATTGCATTTCGCGGTGGAAATGCAGCGGGAAATGTCCAACGCATCCGCCTGGATGTCCGGGCAGGAGCCGATCTTCTATCGGGTAGGGATTGCCATGGGCGAAACCATCATCGGCGACGATGGTGTCTATGGTCACTGCGTGAACCTGGCAGCCCGCATTCAGGCGCTCGCGGAACCCGGCGGCATCTGCGTCACGGACAACGTTTATAACATCGTTCGGAACCAGTCCGACCTGAAGATGCGGTCTCTCGGCAAGCAAAGCCTCAAGAACATTGCCGAGGCGGTTGAAGTCTATGTTGTCGACCGGGAGTCAGCCCAGAACCACCCGCCGCCTATGCCGTTTTCGATGCCCGCTCCCCCGCCAAGGTGGCTGGCGCCGGATTGCTCGCTCGCGGTGCTGCCCCTGGAGAACGTCTCCGGCGATGCGGCCGATACGCATCTCTGCCACGGGATCGTCACCGATCTCATCTCGAATCTGTGCCGGTTCCGAAGTCTGTTGGTGATCGCGCGGCATTCCGCGTTCCTCGTTTCCGCACATACCTCGTCGCTTCACGATATCGGGCGACAGCTCGGCGTTCGCTATCTCATGTCAGGGAGCCTCCGGCGTTCCGGCAAACAGATACGGATCACCGTCGATCTGATCGAGGCCGAGACGGAAAACATGCTGTGGTCGGAACGCTATGACGGGTCGATGGCCGACATCTTCGCGTTGCAGGACGCCGTCACTGCCACCACGGCGGCGCGGCTTGCGGTGCACATAGATATGGCGGAGCGGCGCCGGCTTTCTGTTCAGAACTATCCAAGCCTGCATGCCTACGGCCTTGTCCTCAGGGGCCAGGATCTCAGCTTCCGCTTCCGCCCGGAGAGCAACCTGCACGCCCGGCGGCTCTATGAAGAGGCGCGCAGTCTCGATCCGCACTACGGGCGGAGCTATGCGGCCATATCGCGGACGTTCAACGTCGAATGGCGCTACAACTGGACTGACGACCCGCAGGCAGCGCTGGACGAAGCGCTCCACCTTGCCAAGCTCGCCGTTCTCCACGATGACCTTGACGCGCGCGGCTATTCGGAAATGGGGCTCGCCCATCTCTACAAGAAAGAGCACGATGAATCGCTCGCCGCCTATGAGCGCGCGCTGGAGCTCAATCCGAATGACGCCGATCTGCTGGCCGAAATGGGGGATTGTCTCGTCTATGTCCGGCAGGCTGCGCGCGCGGTACAATTGCTGGAGCAGGCGATCAGGCTCAATCCCTATCACCCTGACTCCTATCTCTGGTATCTGGGCGACGCCTACTTCCATCTTGGCGAGTACGAAAAGACGATCCGCACGCTTCAGAAGATGCGGGACCAGGCGGAAGGCCACCGGCTGATGGCGGCAAGCTATGCGCTGCTTGGCAATCTCGAGGAAGCGCACCGGCACGCCGCCTATGTGATGGAAGTCCATCCGAATTTTACGATTGAGCAATGGCGCACGGTTCCGCCGAACAAATACCCCGAAGATCTCGAGGTCTTCGTGGAGGGCCTTAGACGCGCCGGCTTGCGGTAGAACAATTCCAGGAAAAGGGCTCAGATCGGTTCAGCGATTCAATCAAACACTGAACCGCTCCAGGCCAAGAACCCCAACGCGCTCCGGAAAAACGCCGGAAGGCGCTATGCCGTTGTTTTTCCGTCCTTGTCGAACCAGTGCAGTTTATCGGGACTTGCCGCGATGATCAGCCGGTCGCCGGGGGCAGCGGTGGCGCGGCCGGGTACCCGGACGAGGACGCTATCGGGAATGGCGATCGAGACGCCCCTTCACCGCTGCGACATTGCCGGAATAGGTCTTCTTGACGTCCTTCAGACCCCATCGAGACTTCATGATAGTCCAGCGCGCCTAGCCTTCCGCCCAATATGGAGCGGAAACGCCGCGCTACTGGAAGTCAGGCGGCCTGGTCCGTCTCGATAACGTCATAAGACATCAGAACGTGATTGAACTCATCGAGGTCGACATAGAAGATCTTGGTGATCTCACCGATGATCTCTTCAATCTGATATCCTCGCGACTTCATGATGTTTATCGCGGCCTGAATATCCAAACGCTCAGTCAGGCGTCGTTTGGCCGTGTCTTCGATAGAATGCAGCATTGGTTGCCCCTTTTTAACCCACCTGCAATCCGGCACGAATCCGCTTTTCGTTCCAGAGTTGTAAGGCGCCCTGTCCTAAAGACTCTGTTGCCTTTGCTTTTTTTGTTTCTGACGAAGGCGAATCACTGAGGAAGGTACATCAGAGTAGTCAGAATAGACCCAATTCGTCATTGATAAATTAAGTGGACTTCGAAGAAAGTTCTCGCCTGGGTTGAAGTTACTCGCCCTCGAGCACGTCCTTCACGACTGTCGCCAACTGCTTCAAGGAGAACGGTTTTGGCAGGAAACCGAAATGCGCATCTTCCGGGAGATTTTTCGCAAAGGCGTCTTCGGCGTAGCCGGAGACGAACACGAACTTGATATCCGGCTGCCTCTTGCGAAGCTCGCCCAGAAGGGTCGGCCCGTCCATCTCCGGCATAACGACATCGGACACCACGATGTCGACCTTGCCGCCGAGTTCGTCGAAAATCTCGAGAGCTTCGACGCCGGACGAGGCCTCGTGAACCGTATAGCCCCGTGAGATGAGCGCACGAACCCCGCCCATGCGAACCGCGTCTTCGTCCTCGACGAGAAGAACGGTTGCCGACCCTGACAAATCCTTGGGCGCGTCCGCGGCCTTCGGAAGCATGACGCCGGCGTCTCCAGCCGCCACAGCCTTCGCTTCGACATCGGCTGGCCTGGCCATCGCCACGTGGCGTGGCAGGAAAATGTGGAAGACTGTACCCGAACCCACCTCGGACGTGCAGAAGATGAAACCGCCCGTCTGCTTGATGATGCCATAGACCATCGAGAGGCCAAGGCCGGTGCCCTTGCCGACTTCCTTCGTTGTGAAGAACGGCTCGAAAATCTTCTTCAGGACATCAGGCGGAATGCCCGTCCCCGTGTCCTGAACCTCGATAAGGGCATAGTCGGCCGGCACGAGTTCGCGGAACGGAAAGGACCGGCATTCCTCAGCCGTGACATTCTTCGTTCGGATGACGAGTTCGCCACCCTCCGGCATGGCATCGCGGGCGTTGACGACAAGGTTGACAATGACCTGCTCGAATTGACCGATATCCGCCTTGATTGGCCAGAGGTCCCGGCCATGGTCGACCCGCAGCTTGATTTCGGTCCCCACGAGACGCGCCAGCAGCATGCGGAGGTCCGCCAGCACATCGGTCAGATTGAGAACCTCGGGCCGCAGCGTCTGCTTTCGGGAGAACGCCAGAAGCTGGCGAACCAGTGACGCGGCGCGGTTGGCGTTCTGCTTGATGTTCATGATGTCCGGGAAGGACGGGTCGGACGGCCGGTGATTGGTCAGCAGGAGATCCGACGCCATGATGATGGCGGTCAGCACGTTGTTGAAGTCATGGGCGATGCCGCCGGCAAGCTGGCCGACCGCCTGCATCTTCTGGCTCTGCGCCATCTGGCCTTCCAGCGCCTTCTGTTCGGTCGTCTCGACCGCGTAGACGATCGCCGCTTCGTCCGCTCCCTCGTCACCCGAGCCGTCGGCGATCGCATTCACGTAGAAGCGCATGTGGCGCTCTTCGTTGTCCGGCAGCACGGTGTCGATCGGCGCGATATCGGCCCGCCGCTGCTTGGCCTTCTCCAGCGCGGCGGAAAAGGCACCCCGGTCCCGCTCATGGATAACGGTGTCGAGACGGACGCGGCGATCGACCGCGTCGCGGTCGACAACCGATGAGAAGAGCGAAAGGAATGGCGCATTGGTGCGCACAATGCGCCCGTTTTGATCGACGCCGGCAATCGCCATCGGTGTGGAGTTGAAAAAGCGTGTGAAGCGCACTTCGGCCGCCCGCAGTTCGGCAGAGGCGTCCTCGCCTTGCGTGCGATTGAGAACGATGGTGCGGCTCGGACCCGGTGACCCGTCACGCGTTGCCTGCACGCGGTGCATGAAGCGCACCGGCAATGCCTCGCCGGCAACGGTGGCGAGATCGAGATCGATGACCGCATTGCGCGTCGTTCCGGGGTCGGCCTTGACCGACCGGATCAGCGCCATTCCGTCGCCGGCCACGATTTCGCGCAGCGTCGTCGATCCCGGCGTGAAGCTGGCAAGATCGATCCCCAGCCACTCGGCAAGGGTCGCATTGATGTAGGTGACGCGTCCTTCCTGATCGGCAGCGAAGAATCCGGCCGGCGCATGATCGAGATGGTCAATCGCCTTCTGCAGGTCGAGGAAGAAGCGTTCCTGTTCCGCCCGTTCCTTTGAAATGTCGGCCAATTGCCATGCCAGCAAAGGCTGCCGCTGACTGGGAGTGTTGAACGTGCGCGCCCACACCCGGTACCAACGGGCGCCGGGCTCGGAGCCGGGCCGTATCGCTTGCTGCAGGCGGAATTCCCCATCGCCCGCCTGGCCGTCGCGCAGTCCGAGCGCCAGCCGGTAAACCACGGGAGACGCCTCGGGGACATCCGACAGCATCGCATCGACCGTCTTCACATCGGCGGCCGAGGAGGCGCCCGTCATTGTGGCGTAGGCGCGGTTGGCATAGACCACCCGGCCCTTGATGTCGGTGACGATCAGCCCATGCGCCATTGAGTCGACGAACGCCTTGGAGAGTTCGTCTGCCGTCGAGCGCGGAGCAATTTGCACGAAGCCGATCGCCGTGGCGAACAGATAGCCGACGCCGATCATCGCCAGCACGCCGAGCATGCCCAGGAGGAAGGGATCGCCAAGCCGCTCGCGGAACAGCCCGAAAACGATCGCTGCGCCTGTGATGACAACGATGAATATGATCAGGCGCGTAATCACGCCCGGCCTCATGTTCTGGTCGACGATCGGCGCCGGATAAAAATCGCTACGAGTTTCCCTCGCCATTTGCCTGCCTGTGATTCCCGGCGCGCCGGTACCCTGCCGGGCTCAGGTTGAATCATATTCTCTTGGCCCGGAAAAGGCCTCCGTCAAAAAACCTAGGGAAAACCCGCTTCCGCACTCCCATGTTCGTCGTCCGCAGGCTGGTTCACGAGAATGGTAGCTTGCGGTCCCCTGCTGCAACGGCTTAGAGTTCCGCGCTTACACGTCTGCTGGGAGGGGCTCAATGAGGGAATGGCTGGAAGGGTTGGCCGGGCCGGAATACGCAGTGGCGCTCATGTGGGTCCTTGCCGCGCTCGTCCTGCTGGCCATTGTGCTGATTGCCGTCAGGCTGATCCGCAGTCTCACCTTCGGCACATTCGTAGCGGGCGGACGCAATCGAAAAACCAGACTCGCGGTCATGGACGCAACCGCGGTTGACAGCCATCGGCGGCTTGTCCTGGTCCGGCGCGACGATGTCGAACACCTGCTGCTTATCGGCGGCCCGACGGACGTCGTTGTCGAACAGGATATAAGGCTGCATTCCCACCAGCGCAGGCCAGCGCATCCGGCCGAACCCGCGCATGAACCGGCGCCGCTTCGCGCGACAGAACGGTCAAGACCGTCGGAAGTCCCGCAAACACCTGCTCCGCCGCGTCCGGAACCCGCGCGAACCCTGCCAACCGCACATATAGTGCAACAACACCGCGCAGCCGAACGCCCCGGCCCGCAACTGGTGCGGCCGCTTCCGGAACCCGAGCGCGCTTTGCCGCCTCCGACACTGCGGCCAGTGCTCGCTACACCGGCCGCGCCCAATCCGCCGCCGCAGCTGCATGCCGCGCAACAGAACAGCGCCGCTGCGTCACACAACAACAATGCTGCCGCGCAGCAGAGCACTATCGCGGTGCCGCAAAACACTATCGCGACGCCGCCGAAACCGCGCCTGCGCGACAATATCGATGACGCCTTGATCGATGAGCTTCAGCACGTCGACAATGGAGAAGCCAAGAAACCGGCGAAGCCCGAGCTGTCGCTTGAAGACGAAATGACCAAGCTTCTCGGTGAACTATCGAGCCATAAGCGGTAGCCTCGACGCTATCGCCGCACACAGCAGCCCGCCCGGCCAGCTGAACAGAAGGCCTATCGGTACACCCTGGCCCGCTCCTTCAGAAGCTTCGTGAGCTTCAGTCGTCGCGATAAACTTTTTCCCGGCGCTCGTGCCGCTCTTGCGCCTCGATGGACAGCGTAGCGATCGGACGGGCGTCGAGCCGCTTCAGCGCGATAGGCTCGCCGGTTTCCTCGCAATAGCCGTATGTGCCTTCCTCGATACGGTTCAGCGCAGCGTCGATCTTAGCGATCAGCTTGCGCTGGCGATCGCGCGCTCTCAGTTCGATTGCGCGATCCGTTTCTGATGAGGCCCGATCCGCAAGATCCGGAAGATTGGCATTTTCCTGCTGAAGTATTTCGAGAGTTTCGCGCGCCTCGCGCAGAATGTCGTTCTTCCAGGAAACCAGCTTGGATCGAAAGTAGGATTTCTGCCGTTCATTCATGAACGGCTCGTCTTCCGAAGGTACATAGTGTGCGTCAACGACTTCGTTCATTTCGACTCACCCCCAAGGCACCGCCATTTTTTGCGCCTATATATTCGCCGTCCCAATGCGGCACAAGGCCAAACGGCACAAGAGTCACGCATTTGTTAACCTTGACATTCCCGTGAATTCCCCACGTTACAGCGCGCTTGACTGCATGGCTGATGCGAGGACGCCCAACGTCGGTGAAGGAATATCCTGCACGAATCCATGGGGTTAGCCCGCGTGTTGCCGATGCGCCTCCCGCGTCATCCGCCGAGTGCGAATGTATGGCCGACGCTGCCAGCAATCAGGGGCACTTGGCTCGAAGGCCGGGTTGCGTTGGAGGCGCGACGCCACTAAACCGTGAGGCATCTCACCGCTCGCGCGACGGTAGCCCATGACCAGGCTTTTCCTCCTAAGACACTCAAAAGCCGGATGGGCAGAACCTGG